>DAINQP010000049.1:0-29098 GCA_036742665.1 Vicinamibacterales bacterium
AAACCAGCGGGCATGGTGATTCATCCAGGCGCCGGCCATGGATCGGGCACGCTGGTGAATGCGTTGCTCCACCACGTCACCGATCTCAGCGGAATCGGCGGAGAGTTGAGACCCGGCATCGTACACCGGCTGGATCGCGGCACGTCCGGCGTCATGGTGATCGCCAAGAACGACCGCGCTCATCAGGAGTTGTCGCGTCAGTTTCAGGATCGCGAGGTCGAGAAGGAATACATCGCGCTGGTCTGGGGCGTGGTTCAGGCCGGGAGGCGCATCGACGCCGCGATCGGCCGTGATCCAGCCAATCGACAAAAGATGTCGGCGCGAGCCAAGCACGCCAGAGAAGCCGTCACGCGTATCACTCGGGCGCACCATTTGGCCGGCCTCACGCTCTGTCAGGTCGCGATTCACACCGGGCGCACTCACCAGATCCGCGTGCATCTGAGCGCGATCGGCCATCCGGTCGTTGGCGACTCGCTGTACGGCGGCGTCCATCGTCGGGTGCCAGGCGATATTCGCGCGGTGCAACGGCTCGAACGTCCGTTCCTGCACGCGGCGCGCCTGGCCTTCACTCACCCGACCGAGCAGCGCCGCATACAGTTCATTGCAGCGCTCCCGCCGGACCTCGAAGACATCCTCGTCGATCTTCCCGGCTGGCCTCCTGAAGCAAAAGAGCGATAACCATGCAGCCCATCGTCCCGCGCGAAATTCACACGGTGTATCGCGGCCGTATCTTCATCGTGCAGATCGAGACGATCATGCTTCCCAAGGGCGGCGAGCTCAACGCTGAGATCATCCGGCATCCTGGTTCAGTGGTGATCGTCCCCGTCACCGATGCCGGCGAGATCATGCTCGTGCAACAGTACCGTCATGCGATTGGCCGTTTCGCATGGGAGCTGCCCGCCGGCAGCTTGAAGCCAGGCGAGGACATCGAGCGTGCGGCGATCCGTGAGTGTCATGAGGAAGTCGGTCTGATTCCCGCGAGCATGCGGCGCGCCGGCTCCTTCTTTCCGACCCCGGGCTACTGTGACGAGGAGATGCACTTCTTCATCGCCTCAGGGCTGCGAACGCCTGGTGCCGACGACGAGGCCGCGCATCAGGATGAAGACGAGGACATCGAGGCGCGTCCATTCGCCCCGGAGAAGGTGCGGGCAATGATCGTGTCAGGAGAGATTGTCGATCTGAAGACCGTCGCCGGTCTCTCGTTGCTGCCTGTCGCGCCGAAGCCCTCACGCCAAGACGGATAGTGTCCGCGCCTCGTCGAACGTCGCGCAGTGAATCGCGACCAGCGTATCGAGCGATCGAGGGTAGCCACCAGCCAGCACGACGACCACCGGAACACCAACCTCACGGCACGAGCTGAGCACCAGCCGATCGCGTTCCCGCGCGCCTGCCGACGTCATCCCAAGCCCGCCAATCTCGTCCTCATGATGCACGTCGCCGCCCGCGACATAGAACGCGATGTCGGGCTTCGACTCGAACACCCGCGGGAGTGCCTCTCGTAGCCGGTCGAGGTATTCGCCGTCGCCAACACCGCTCTCGAGACCGATATCCAGCGATCCGCGCGGCTTGAACGCCGGATAGTTGTGCTCAGCGTGCATCGAAAAGGTGAACACCCTTTCGTCGCGTTGAAAGAGGGCGGCCGTCCCATTGCCGTGATGGGCGTCGCAGTCGATCACGGCTGCGCGTTGGGTGCGACCGTCGCGCTGCAGGAAACGTATTGCAAGTGCGACGTCATTGAAGAGACAGAACCCCTCGCCGTGGTCGTCGAACGCGTGGTGAAAGCCGCCGCCGATGTTGCCGGAGATGCCGCCTGACCCGGGCTCGAGTGCCGCCCGCGCTGCGGTCAACGTGCCGCCGGTCATGAGGCGCAACTGCTCCATGGCGCGCACCGACCACGGCAGCTCGAGGCGACGAATCTCGATATCCGTCAGCGTGTTCGTACGGATCTTGCGCAGAAACTCCGCCGTGTGAACGAGTTCGAGGTCGGCCCACGACGCGGGCTCTGGTTCGAGGAAGTCGAAGCCGCCGCGGGCGCGCAGCTCACGGTAGATAGCTTCGTACTTCAGCATCGGAAACACGTGGTCTCCGAGCGTGACGAAATGATAGTCGGGCGAGTAGACGAGGAACACGTCTGCAGTCTGCCGTCTTCAGTCTACGGTGACTTCACCGTAGATCAGACCGAAGACCGCAACTCTATTGGAGCGGCGCCTGTACCCGTCGCGCAGGCTTGCGGTCCGTGCGCGGCTTGGCCGCCGCGGTCGGCGGCATCAGCGCGAGCAGCAGTACCTCGTCCACGCTGTGCACGTAGTGAATCGTGAGCTCACGGCGCAGATCCTCGTTGAGATCCTCGGTGACGTTCTTCTCGTTCTGACGCGGCAGGATGATCTCGCGAATGCCGACGCGCCGGGCGGCCAGCACCTTCTCCTTGATACCGCCCACCGGCAGGACGCGGCCCGAAAGCGTGATCTCGCCGGTCATGGCGATGTCGCCGCGCACCGGACGCTTGGTCAGCGCCGACGCGAGCGCCGTGGCGATCGTGATGCCCGCCGATGGACCATCCTTCGGAATCGCGCCCGATGGGACGTGGAGATGAATCTCCGCGTTCTTGAAGAACTCCGGGTCAGCGCCGTACGTGGCCGCATGAGCGCGGAACCATGAGAGCGCGGCCCGCGCCGATTCCTTCATCACGTCACCGAGCTGACCGGTGATGGTGAGCGTGCTGGTGCCCGCCATGCGTGATGCCTCGATGAACAGTACGTCGCCTCCGGCGGGCGTCCACGCAAGGCCGATGGCGACTCCTGGATCTTTCGTGCGCTCCTCCATTTCTTCGTCCATGAAGATAGGTGCACCGAGCATTTCATTTACGACCAGCGGCGTGACGGTCAGCGGCGCCTCGGCGCCTTCGGCTCGCCAGCGTGCCGCCTTGCGGCAGAGCGCGCCAATCTCGCGTTCGAGATTGCGCACACCCGCTTCGCGCGTGTAGCCGTGCACGACGGTGCGAATCGCTTCGTCGGTGATCGTCAGCTGCTCCGTCGTCAAACCGTGGTTGACGATCTGCTTCTCAACGAGATGCTCGCGCGCGATCGCGAGCTTCTCTTCCTCGGTGTAGCCGGGGATCTCGAGCACTTCCATTCGATCGCGCAGCGCCGGCGGGACCGTATGCAGCACGTTCGCGGTGGTGATGAACAGCACTTCCGAGAGATCGAACGGCACGTCGAGGTAGTGATCGCGGAATGAGTTGTTTTGCTCGGGATCGAGCACCTCGAGCAGCGCCGATGCCGGATCGCCGCGGAAGTCGTTCCCTAGCTTGTCGATCTCGTCGAGGATGAACACCGGGTTCCGTGATTCCGCACGGCGTATGCCCTGGATGATTTGCCCGGGCAACGCGCCGATGTAGGTCCGGCGATGGCCGCGGATCTCGGCTTCGTCACGCATGCCGCCCAGCGAGACGCGCACGAAGGTGCGTCCCAGCGAAGCCGCGATCGACTTGGCGAGCGACGTCTTGCCCACTCCGGGCGGCCCGGCGAAGCAGAGGATCGGACCCTTCACGTCAGGATTCAGCTTACGCACCGCGAGATACTCGAGGATGCGGTCCTTGGCCTTCTCGAGCCCGGAATGATCGGCGTCGAGGATGCCCTTGGTCTTCGGCAGATCGATGACTTCCTCGGTCCGCTTCTGCCACGGCAACGTCACCAGCCAGTCGAGATACGTCCGCGACACGGTGTACTCCGCAGCCGCGACGGGCATTCGTGCGAGCCGATCGAGCTCGCGCATCGCTTCTTTCTTGACCGGCTCGGGCATGCCGGCCATTTCAATCTTCTCTTCGAGCTCCTCGATCTCCTTGGTCTGGTCGTCGCCTTCGCCGAGTTCCTTCTGAATCGCCTTCATCTGCTCGCGCAGGAAGTACTCGCGCTGGTTCTTGCCGACCTCGGACTGAACCTGCGACTGAATCTTCGAGCCGAGTTCGAGGACCTCGAGCTCCTTGATGAGGATCCGGTTCAAGGCGTCCATGCGCGCACGCACGTCGAGTGTCTCGAGCACCTCCTGCTTCACCGGGGTGGCAATCGTAGTGAGGCTCGAGGCGATGAAGTCCGACACCCTGCCCGGCTCGGTGATGTTGGAGGCCAGGGTCTGCAGGTCGTCCGAGAGCAGCGGTGACAACGACACAACTTGCTGGAAATTGGTCTTGATGTTGCGCAGCAGCGCGTCGATCTCGAGACGATCGGATTCGTCGAGCGATTCGCTTGTCGACGTCACGCGAGCGCGCAGGTACGGACGCGTGTCGGTGATCTCGGCGAGCGTCAGTCGCGAGAGTCCCTGGACGATCAGGCGCAGGCTGCCGTCCGGCAGCTTGAACATCTTGTGAATTTGACTGGCGGTGCCGACCTTGTAGAGATCGCCCTGCGTTGGCTCTTCGACCGATGCGTCGCGCTGGGTGAAGACACCAATGACTTTGCCGGTCGAGATCGCTTCGTCAATCAGACGCACGGACGACTCGCGCGCAACGGCGAGCGGCATGAACGAGTTCGGAAACAGCACGGTGTCCCGAAGCGGCAGAATGGGCAGCTCATCGGGCACGAGTGGCCGATCGCTTACCGACAGCTCCTCGAATTCGAGACTCTCGTCGCGTTCGCTCATGGGCGGATGCTCTCCTACTTTGGTGAGACGCGCAAGGAGTGCGCCAGGGTTTTTTCGGGGAAGTGCGACGAGGAAAGAACGCGGCGGGCGTCGCGCCCGCCGAAACCAGGTTTGTGTGAGGCGCGGCCTTCTTCAGACCCGCGCTTCGCAGAGGCGGGTCTCGCGACCCGCCGTCACGACCACGTTAGTTGGACACGTCGTAGAACAGCGCCGAGGATCCGCGCTTCTGAGCCTGCATGCGCTCGCGGCGCTCGGCGGTCTCACGCGCTTCCTCGCAGTCCTTGCAACGAACTGCGAACGGCAGTGCGCGCAGCCGCGCTTCGGCGATTTCGTCACCACACTCGAAGCAATCGCCGTAGGAGCCTTCCTCGAGCCGGCGCAAGGCCGCGTCGACCTTGGTGAGTGTCTCCGACTTCATCTGAATGAGCGCGAACTCGATGTCTTCCTGAATGTCGACCTCGGAGCTCTCGCCCTGATCCAGCACGTCGCGTTCTTTGCTGCCCTCAGCCCGCACGTCACGAATCTTTCCCTGGACCGCATTCAGCAATTCGCGGCGGCGCTCTTCGAGCATTCTCTTGAGCTCGTTATAGCGGCTCGTCTTTGCCGCCACCTTCGTCTTCGTCGTCGTCGCCATGATGCCTGCCGCTCCCTTCCACGTCGCCTTTAGTAGTTCTAGGCGTCCCAATATGATGCCGCCGGCATTGCAATTCGAGTGCCCGCCTTGGTCTGACCGCTCGCCGGTGGCGGTCGCGAGCTATAAATGAACTGGGGGCCCAGTTTTTGTCGCCACAGTCACGTTGACAAGTCGCTGTATATCAGCAACTTACAAAGTGTTCCTGTCTCGGCCTCCGGTCACTGTCACATTAGACGCCGGTCTGGCGATCGAGGTTTTGAAACTGGACTGTCCACTGGAAAGTACAAAGCCCGCTGACGGATATGTGGCCTTCGAGCGCTCGTTGTGGACGGTCGCTCACATGAGCGCGCGACGAAGCCGACGGTTTCGCGCCGGATCTACATCTACTAAGCCGTTGCTAATGAAGTGTTTACCTGACTGCGTCTCAACCCAAGAGCGAAGGCCGCTGTGCACAACAGCGATTAGGAATGGCGAAATGATCGCGTGAGAGACAGCTGCTTATTATTCAGCAGTATGTCCGAAAATCGACACATAGCTGTTCGCCTGCGGCTTTTTCGAACGGAAGACAAATTGGTGACAGCCGCACCGCGCCACAGACTCCGACCCCCGACTGGCTCAGCGCGAGCGGTTATGCTGGGGTATGTCCTGCCCGTCTTGCCGACAACGCAAGCCTCGTCGCGCGTGTCCGGCACTCGGCCAAACGATTTGTAGCGTCTGTTGCGCGACGAAGCGACTCGTCGAGATCGAGTGTCCGGACGATTGTCCCCACCTGTCCACAGCTCGCGAGCATCCGGCAGCGCAGGTCAGACGTCAGCAGGAGCGGGACGTCGCTGTTCTCCTGCCGTCGATCCGACATCTGACCGAACGGCAACATCAGTTGTTCTTCCTGTTTCATTCGGCGATTGCCCGCCATACTCCACAGGGCTTCACACGCCTCCTGGACGAGGATATCGAACAGTCGGCTGGTGCGGTTGCGGCGACGCTCGAGACGGCGGCCCGCGGTGTCATCTACGAGCACTCCGCCTCGTCGCTGCCGGCACGGCGTTTGGCCACCGACCTCACGGCGTTACTCGTCCAAATACGCGCCCAGGGTGGAACCGTATCCGACGCCGAAGCCGCGGTGACGCTGCGCGCCATTGAGCAGGGTGCCCGCGATGCGAAAAAAACTGATGACGGCACGACGACTTCGTATGCCTCACTCATCGCGCGGCTGCTGCAGGTTCGCAGGACGCAAGCTGCAGCACCACAGGAAACGGCCAGTACGCTGATTGTCCCGTAGCAGCCCGTGAGGAATGCCCGCTGCATTCACCGGCCGGGCATTTCCAACATGGCCTGCCGACCTGCTACAATTCAGGGTTTGTTCCTGTCTTAAAAGAGGTTTTATGGCTAAGCGGTGCGAGATCTGCAACAAGGGTCCGGTAGTCGGCCGGACGGTTTCCCACGCTCATAACGTGGGACCACGACGGTTCGAACCCAACCTGCAGACGGTGCGCGCGCTCATCAATGGCGCGACCAAACGCATTCGCGTGTGCACGCGATGCCTGCGCGGCGGCAAAGTAGTCAAGGCTGCCTGAGATGCGGCAGATCGTCACGGCGCCGGACGCGCCGAAAGCGATGGGCGCCTACTCCCCCGCCATCAAGGCTGGCAATCTCCTGTTCATCTCGGGACAGATCCCCGTCGATCCCACGACCGGCAATCTGATTGACGGCGACATCGCCGCACAGGCGGACCAGGTGATGCGGAATCTCACGGCGCTGCTTCGTGCTGCGGGCGCCAGCTTCACTAACGTCGTCCGGACGACGGTCTACCTGGCCGACATGAACGATTTCGCAGCAATGAACGAGGTCTACAGCCGCTACCTCGTTGATCCGCCACCAGCGCGGGCCACGGTGCAGGTCGCGCGACTCCCCCGCGACGTGAAGATCGAAGTCGACGCGATCGCCGTTCTGTAGACTTAGGCGCGAGCCGTTCGCTCGACGCCTAAAACTCCCTGCACGCCCTTGATCGACTTGATCACCTTTTCGAGGTGCTTCACGTCGCGGATCTCAACGGTCATGTCGATGCGCGCCTGCTGATCCTCGCCGGTGCGCGCTTCCATGTTGGTGATGTTGGTATTGATGTCGGAGACCTTCGCGCTGATCTCGGCGAGCATGCCCTTGCGATCCTCGACCTGCATCGTGAGGCGCACGACATACGGAGCCTGATCGGTACCGGCGTTATCCCACTCAACCTCGATGCGGCGATCGGGATCGAACATCAGGTTCAACACGTTCGGACATCCGAGCGAGTGCACCGACACGCCCTTGCCGCGCGTGATATAGCCGACAATCTTTTCGCCGCGAATCGGGTTGCAGCACTTCGCGCGGAACACCATCACGTCGTCGGCGCCCCGGACTTTAATCTTGTCGGAGGTCGTGCCAGGACGCAGCACACGCCGCACCATCGAGACGACCGGTGACGCCTCGTGCAACTGGGCCGCCGGCACGGACTTCTGCAGCACCGTGCGTGCCGAGAGCTTCCCGTAACCGATATGCGCGAGCACTTCTTCGGGGGACTTCGCGCCGTACTCGGTCGCGAACTTATTGAGCTCGGGACTTCCGAGCAACGTCGCGGGATTGAGACTGAACCGCCGCGCCTCCTTATCGAACAGACGCCGCCCCAGTTCGATACTGCGCGTCCGCTCCTCCGTGAGCAGCACGTGCCGAATCTTGCTGCGGGCACGCGACGTCGCCACGAACGTCAGCCAGTCGCGGCTTGGCTTGTGTCCCGTCTGCGTCACGATCTCGACGATGTCACCGTTCTGCAGTCGCGTGCGCAGCGGCACCATGCGGCCGTTGATGCGGACACCAACGCACTGGTGGCCGACGTCAGTGTGTACCGTGTAGGCAAAGTCGACCGCCGTCGCCCCACGCGGCAACGAGCGCACCTCGCCCTTGGGCGTGAAGATGTAGACCTCCTCGGGATAGAGATCGATCTTCAGGTTCTGCAGGAACTCGGCGGGATCGCGTACCTCCTGCTGCACCTCGAGGAGCTGACGCATCCACTGGAAATAGCGTTCGTCGCGGTGGTCGCCGACGCGGCCTTCCTTGTACTTCCAGTGCGCCGCGACGCCTTCTTCGGCGCGACGATGCATTTCGTCGGTGCGAATCTGTACTTCGAACGGAAAGCCGTGTTCGCTGATGACGGACGTGTGCAGAGACTGGTAGCCGTTGGGCCGCGGCATCGCAATGAAGTCCTTGATGCGGCCCGGTACAGGCGACCACGTCTGATGAATGATGCCAAGCGCCGCGTAACAGTCCTTGACCGACTGTGTGGTCACACGGAGGGCGACGAAATCGTAGACCCGCTCGAGATCGATCTTCTGACGCTTCAGCTTGTTGTGAATGCTGAAGAGGCGTTTGATGCGGCCGTCCAGCGTGATGATCGGAACTTGGGCGTCCTCGAGCTTCGAACGCAGCGTGCGTGTCAGCTCGTCGATCACGGCCTCCGCGCTCTTGCGCTTGGCCTCGACCTTCGCGCGGAGCGCATCGTACGCCTTCGGCTCGAGGTATTTGAACGACAGCTCTTCGAGCTCGTTCTTGACTTTGCTCATCCCAAGGCGGTTCGCGATCGGCGCGTAAATGTCGAGCGTTTCCTGCGCGATCTTGACTCGCCGTTCTTCCGGCAGATGCTGGAGCGTCCGCATGTTGTGGAGCCGGTCAGCGAGCTTGACCAGGATGACGCGGATGTCGTCAACCATGGCCAGCAGCATCTTGCGGAAGTTCTCAGCCTGACGTTCTTCACTGGACGAGAACGGAATGGCGCCGATCTTCGTGACGCCCTCGACGACGTGAGCGATTTCCGGGCCGAACAGCTCGGCGATGCGCTCCGGCGTAGTCAGTGTGTCTTCAACGACGTCATGCAACAGCCCGGCAGCGACGGCGACCACGTCGAGCTTCATGTCCGCCAGCGAATCAGCGACCTCGAGCGGGTGAATCAGGTAGGGCTCGCCGGAATGGCGCACCTGACCCTTGTGTTCGAGCGCCGAGAAGACGTACGCCCGCCTGAGGAGCTCGAGGTCCGCTTCCGGGCTGTAACTCCTGACTTTCTCCAGGAGCGTCTCGAATCGAATCATGAAAGGTGGTGTCTAACCATTCCGACGCGGGTCTATCCGCGTCGTGTTACGGGCGGTATCTTCATGATAGCCGCCTTCGCGCTCTGCGCTACGGCGGCCAAGGCTATTCGCGCTCCGCGCTACGGCGGCCAAGGCATTCGCGCTCCGCGGTGCGGCGGCCATGCTGTTCGCGGGTCGCGCTGTGGCAGCAAGGCCGAAAGCCTTGACTGGCCCGAAAACGGATCACTATACTGGCCCGCTTGCAGGGCCTGAACATGCGGCTTCGACGGCTAGCCTTCGCCTCACGGCTTCGGCATGGCAAGGATTGCAGGGGGGATTGAGTGATGCGGAAGTTTTCGTCACGGATGGCTCTTGGCGCGTTGATCGCGACGCTCGGTCTGGCCACGGCGGGCTGCAGTCAGATCGCGGCGCTGAAGGCCAAAATGGCGTTCAAGGACGCGAATCAGCTGTACCAGCAGCAGGACTACCGGGCCGCCGCGGCAAAGTATGAGGAAGCCATCGCAGCCGATCCGAACCTCACCTACTCGTACTTCTTCCTCGCCAACAGCTACGACAACCAGTTCCGTCCAGCGCGTCGGGGTGAGGCCGCCAACGACGCGATGCTGACCAAGGCCATTGAGAACTACAAGAAGTCGACCCAGGTCGAGCAGGACCCGAAGATCAAAAAGCTCGCGATGGAGTATCTCGTGGCCGCTTACGGTCCCGACAAATTGAACGACCCGTCGCAGGCCGAGCCCATTCTGCGCCGCATGATTGAGCTCGAGCCGAACGAGCCGAGCAACTACACCTATCTGTCGCGCATCTACGAGGAAAACGGCGACTACGGTCAGGCCGAGCAGCTCCTCGTGAAGGCCCGCGATATGAAGCCGAACGACGCCGGCGTCTATGTCACGCTGGCCGCCTTCTACAACCGCCAGGGCGAGTTCGACAAGACGATGGAAGCGCTGCACGCCCGCGCCGAGCGCGAGCCGAACAATCCCGAGGCCTACTATACGATTGCGACGTACTACTGGGAAAAGGCCTACCGCGACTTCACGACGTCCCAGGCGGACAAGGTCAAGTTCGTGCAGGCTGGCAACGAGGCGATCGACAAGGCCATCAAACTGAAGGCCGATTATCCCGAAGCGCTGACCTACAAGAATCTCCTGCTCCGCGTGCAGGCGAACCTCGAGAAAGATCCTGCGAAACAGCAGGCACTACTCAAGGAAGCCGACCAGTACCGCGACCGCGCAGTCGAGATCCAGAAGAAGCAGCGCGCCGGCGCCGGCGAGTAAGACCTCACGTTTTTGTAAAAGAGGGCGGTTTTCCACGCGAGAACCGCCCTTTTTGTTTGTTCGTCGCCCGTACGCCCTTCCGTCCTTTTACCGATCCGTAACTTCCGCTTAGTATGGTTGGGCCTACCGTTTTGCACATTCGAGGATAGAGGCGCGGGGCCGGAGATTCGGACGTTCAGTGCTTGGAGTTGACTCAATGAAGCGCGTGTTGAACCTGATGGTGCGTCGTACTCGAACCCTTGCACTCGTGGCGCTCTCGCTCGCGACGCTGTGGCCCAATGCCGCGGCATTCGCGCAGGGCGTGACGACCGGCGCCTTGAACGGCATCGTCACCACCGAGCAGCAGCAGCCCATTCAGGGCGCGACTGTAATCGCCATCCACCTGCCGTCAGGCACCAACTACGAGACGGTGACCCGCTCCGACGGCCGCTTCACGATACCCGGCATGCGCGTCGGGGGCCCGTACAGCGTCACGGTCACCTACTCCGGCACTGCGGGGACGGCGTTCGAGCCACAAACGCAGGAAGACGTACAGGTGACGCTGGGCATCGGGATCGACCTCACGTTCCGCGTTCGCGCGATCGCGGTGCAGGAAACGGTCACGGTCTCCGCAACGGTGGACCCGGTGTTCAGCTCGAGCCGCACGGGAGCGGCGACTGCGGTAAGCCGCGTCGACATCGCTACGCTGCCCACCCTGACCGGCCGCATTGGTGACATCACCCGTTTGACTCCTCAGGCCGGCGCCAGCGGTTCCTTCGCCGGCCAGGACAATCGCCTCAACAACATGACCGTTGACGGCTCGTTCTTCAACAACTCCTTCGGCCTTGGATCAGCGCCCGGCGAGCGCACCAACGTGGCGCCGATCTCACTCGAGTCGATCGAACAGGTACAGGTCAGCGTCGCGCCGTTCGACGTCAGGCAAGGCAGTTTCATTGGCGCCGCCGTCAACACTGTCACGCGAAGTGGAACCAATCAGCTGACCGCGTCGTTCTACCACCGAATGCGCAACGAAGATTTCGTCGGCACGGAGGCACGCGGCCAGGCCGTCAATCCCGGCACCTTCAACTTCCGTGACACGGGCGTCTGGGGAGGCGGTCCGATCGTCAAGAACAGGCTGTTCGTCTTTGGCAACTACGAGAACGAAGAAGACAATCGGCCGTTGACGACGTACCGCGCCAATACCGGCGGTGAACCGGTGGCGGGCACAGTGACGCGCGTGCTGGAGTCGGATCTCACAGCACTGAGTTCGTTCCTTCAACAGAGCTTTCGGTTCGACCCCGGCGCGTTCTCCGGTCTCACCGACCTGACGCCGGCCAAGCGCTACCTACTCAGGACCGATCTCAACCTCACCACCAACAACAAAATCAGCTTCCGCTACAACCAGCTCGATTCGAGTTCCGACAACTACACATCGAGCTCGTCATCGGCCGGCGTCGGACGGTCGCCGTTCACGACGTCATTTCTCGGTTTCGGCAGTACAACGTATTCGATTCTCGAGAACATCAAGTCGGGCATTGGCGAGTGGAATTCGGTGATCGGCTCCAGCATGTCCAACAGCCTGATTACCGGCTACACGACGAACGACGAGAGCCGCCGGCCGCTCGGCGATCTGTTCCCCTTCGTCGATATTCTGCAGGACAATACGGCGTACGTCTCGTTCGGGTCCGAACCGTTTACTGTTCAGAACGAGCTGAAATATCACACGTTTCAGCTGCAGGACAGTTTCTTGAAGTTCACCTCGCGTCACACGCTGACGCTTGGCTTCTCGACGCAGAAATACCACTCAGACAACGTGTTCTGGAGTTGCTGCCCGCAGAGCAACTACACCTTCAACTCGTTGACCGACTTCTACGCCGAAGCCGGCGCGGCTGCCGCGAACCCGAATCGGACGACCGCCATTCCGGGAGCGTTGCGCAGCTTCAAGGTGCGGTACTCGAACGTGCCGAACCTCGATAAGCCGCTCCAGCAGCTCGAGGTCTGGTACAGCGGTGGCTACATCCAGGACGAATGGCGGCCGCGCCGGGATCTCACAGTGACCGCGGGGCTCAGGTTCGATCTCTCCGCGTTCAAGAACACCGCTTATCAAAATGCCAAGGCCGACGCCCTGACCTTCCGCGACCAAGACGGGAACGCGGTCCAGTACCAGACAGGCGAGATGCCCGAGACGAAGATCCTGTGGTCGCCGCGCGTGGCGATGAACTGGGACGTGGGCGGACAGCAGCGGACGCAGGTGCGCGTGGGCACAGGCGCATTCACCGGTCCACCGCTCTATGTGTGGATCTCGAATCAGCTGGGCAACACCGGCGTACTGATCGGAGAGATCTCGTGCATCCAGCCGACCTGCGACCCGAGCATCTATCCGTTCAGCCCCGATCCGAATCGCCACAAGCCGACCAACGTCACCGGGCAGGGCGCAAACAGCTTTGAGCTGAACGTCACCGAATCCGATTTCAAGTTCCCTCAGGTGTGGCGCAGCAACTTCGGCGTCGATCATCGTCTGCCGGGCGGTATCACGGCGACCGGCGAGTTCCTCTATAGCAAGGACATCAACGGCGTCTCGTACATCAACGCCAATCTGCCGGCGGCGCAATCGGCGTTCACCGGCGTCGACAACCGCCCACGCTGGACGGCGAACCGGATCAACAACACATCGCCGAACATCATTACCAGCGCGTTGGTGATGGGGAACCAGAGTGTCGGCTCGGCGTGGAACCTGTCCGGGAGCGTTTCCAAAACGCTCTACCACGGATTCTCTGTCCGAGGTGCCTACAGCTACGGTGAGGGCAACAGCACAATCGATCCCGGATCGACGGCCTTCTCGTCGGTCGCCAACAACCAGATCTCTCACGACCCCAACAATCCAGGTGTGGCCTCCTCCGCGTACTCGCAGGGTCATCGCGTGTTCGTGCAGACGTCGTACTCGCGCTCGTACTTCAACTTCGGCACGACCACGGTGTCGGCGTTCTGGGAAGCCCGCCCGGCGCCGCAGAACTTCACGACGAAGATGAGCTACGTGTTCAGCGGCGACATGAACAGCGATGGCTTCAGCGGCAACGACTTGATCTACATCCCCCGCGATACGTCCGAGATGAATTTCTCGGCATTCACGCTTGGCACCCGCACGTTCACGGCAGCCGAGCAGGCAGCCGCCTTCGAGGCCTACATTCAGCAGGACAGCTACTTGAGCAAGCGCCGCGGCCAGTACGCCGAACGCAACGGTCAATACATGCCGATGTTCAACAGAGTTGACCTGAGCATCATGCAGGACATCTTCAAGAACATCGGCGGCAAGCGCAACGCCGGGCAGATTCGCCTCGACATCACCAACTTCGGCAACCTGCTGAACCACGACTGGGGCGTCAGCCAGCGACTGGTTCTGCCAACGACGGCTGCAAACGGCGCTCAGATTCTGACCAACCCGGCAGTGGACACGGAGGGGCGTGCAACCTACCGGTTGGCCGTCATCAACAACGATCTGGTGAAACAGACCTTCCAATCGAACACGAGCGTCTCGGCGACGAACAGCGACGTGTACCAGTTCCTTCTCAGCTTCCGCTATTCGTTCAATTGATCTCGTGGGGCGGGTCTTGCTTTGTAGACTCGCCTGCGCCCGCCGGGTCCTGAGAAACAGGACCCGGCCTACCGCGTCGGCCGCCTTCGATTACACTCTCAGCGAATGAATCGCCGGGCAGTTCTCCTCCTGCTCCTGTGCCTTCTCTTTGGAGCGGGACGCAGCCAGGTCCTCGTCGGACAGGACGCCCACCCAACCCTCATACTCATTTCGTTCGACGGGTTCCGGTGGGATTACCGAACGACGTATTCACCGGCGAACATCAACCGGCTGGCGGCAAGCGGCGTGAGCGCGGACCTGATTCCGAGTTATCCCTCGAAGACCTTTCCAAACCACTACTCCATCGTGACCGGCCTTTACCCCGGTCACCATGGCATCGTCGCGAACACCATCAAGGACCCGCCCACCGGACGCCGACTGTCGATGAGCAACAGCCGCGAGAATGGCGACGCGATGTGGTGGGGCGGCGAGCCGATCTGGGTCACGGTTCAGCGCGCAGGCATGTTGTCGGCGGCGATGTTTTGGCCAGGATCGGAGGCGCCGATTGAGGGCCACCGTCCGAACTTCTGGGCGCCGTTCAACTCGGACCTGCCGGGCAATAACCGCGTCGATCAGGTGCTGTCGTGGCTTGACCTGCCGGTGGGACGACGACCGTCGCTGCTCACGCTGTATTTCAGCGACGTGGATGCCGCCGGCCACAACAATGGGCCGAACTCCGACGCAGTGCGGTCCGCCGTGCGCCGGGCCGACGGATACATGGGACGTTTGATGCGCGGCCTCGAGCGGCGCCACCTGACCGAAACAGTCAACATCGTCATCGTCTCGGATCATGGAATGGCGGAGACGTCCACCGACCGTGTCGTCGTGCTCGATGATTACATCTCGGTTGACGATGTCGAGGTCATCGACGTCAACCCGACGGTTGGACTCTTTCCGAAACCCGGCCGCGAAGAGGCTGTCTACAAAGCGCTGGTGAACGCCAATCCGCGGCTGAAGATCTACCGCAAGGCGGAGACGCCCGAACGATGGCACTATCGCGATCACCCGCGGATCCCGCCAATTGTTGGGGTCGTCGATGAGGGCTGGCAGGTGCTGCCGCGGGCGACGCTCAGGGAACGCATTGCAAGAGGCCAGATCGGCCCGCGCGGCGAGCACGGCTACGATCCCGGCGAGGCGATCTCGATGCGAGGCATCTTCGTCGCATCAGGCCCGTCGTTCAAGAACGGCGTGGTGCTCCCGGCCTTCGAGAACATTCACATCTACGACGCTCTGGCGCAGGTACTCGGGGTCACGCCGGTGCGCAACGACGGAGACCCCGCGGTCGCGCGCTCGATGCTTCGCTGATTCGCCGTACAGAAAAAAGGCCGTCCCGGTCAGGACGGCCCTTTCAAGCCTTGAAACAGACGACGCGCCTATTCGCCGCCAGACCCCGCCTTGCGCATGCCTTCGGTAACGATGCCGACCTTCTCGACACCGGCACCCTTGGCGGCGTCGATGACCTCGACGATTTCACCATAGCGCAAGCTGCCCGCGCCCATGATGAACATCGTCTTCTGCTGGCGCTCTTCGAAGATCGTGCGCAGCGTGGACTCGAGGTCGCGCAGCGCGACGTCCATGTTGTTGATCGAGATCTTCTTGTCAGCCGTGTAGTTCAGCACGATCTGGCTGATATCGGGGGTGGCCTGCTTCGGCTGCTGCGTTTCAGCCGGCAGGTTCACGTCGAGCCCGCGCTGGTTGAGCGGCAGGGTAACCATGAAGATGACGAGAAGCACGAGCAGCACGTCGATCATCGGCGTGATGTTCATGTCCGCGTTGGCCTGCGGAATCTTGCCTTTGAAGACCTTCTCGGCGCCGTGGTGTTGATGGGCGGCCATTATTCGCCTCCCCGATTCGGCGTCGCTGACGACCCGCCGCGGCGTGGATCGGTGATGAGGCCCATGTCCTCGATACCGCTCGCACGCAGCGCGTCCATCGCGTCCATCACGGCACTGTACTCGACGTCCTCGTCGGCCTTGATGATCACGATGCGGTCTTTCTTGTTCTCCAGGATGTCAGTGACCCGGCGCTGCAGATCGTCCTTCAGCACCGGCACCGCATTGAGGTAGAGCCGGCGGTTCGAGTCGATCGCGAGCACCGTCTGTTCCTGCGTGTCAGGCTTCTCGGTCGTGTTGGTGGCGACGGGGAGCTTGACGCTGACACCCTGCTGGAGCAGAGGCGCGACGATCATCATGATGATGAGCAGCACCAGCATCACGTCGACGAGCGGCGTGACGTTGATGTCGGATTTGACTCCGCCGCCTCCACCTAGTTGAACAGCCATAATTCAGATCCTTCCGACTGTCTCTTACGCCGTCTTCTTGATGAAGTAGTCGACGAGCTCCGACGAGGAGTTGTCCATCTCGACGTTGAAGTACTCGAGGCGGCTGGTCAGGTAGTTGTAGAACCAGACGGCGGGAATCGCGACGAACAGTCCGAGCGCGGTTTCGACGAGCGCTTCGGCGATACCAGCTGACACGCCCGCGATACCACCCGATCCGGTCGAGGCAATGCCGACGAACGCGTTGATGACGCCGACGACCGTGCCGAGCAGTCCGACGAACGGTGCCGTCGAGCCGATGGTGGCGAGGGTGTTCACGCCCTTCTTCAGGTCGTTGGTCGTGAGGGCCGAGGCGCGCTGAATCGAGCGGCGCACCGTGTCCAGAACGTCATCGCGATGGAGGGTGGTACCGCTCTCCTGCTGGAACTGATACTCCTGCAAGCCGGCGAGCACGACCTTCGCAAGGTGGCTATAGCGATAGTCTTTCGACGCCGACAGCGCGATCGCTTCCTTGAGCCGGCCGTCGCGAAGGTGCTTGGCCACCTGCGGGGCGAACAGCTTCGACTGCTTGCGCGCCTGGTTGTAGGTGTAGATGCGCTCAATCGCGATACCCACCGACCAGAACGACATGATGAACAGCACGACGGCCACGCCCCACGCCACCGGGCCCATCTGCGAGAACATGTCGATGAGGTCGAGACCTGCACCTTCACTCTGCGCGAACGCCGGCGTGCTGAGCAACAGGGCGCCCACGGCTCCACACGCGATCTGACCTACCTGACGCATCTTCCGAGCTCCCATTACTGCATCCTCCGCAATCTCCCTGTCCGTAGTGTCCGGCGTCGGCCGGACCGGCATTGGGGGCTGCCTGTCTATGTGCGCGTGACGTATTAACTCAGCGTGAACTGCACGGTGACGGTCATGATGACAGGCACCGGTGTGTTATTCAGCAGGGTCGGCGAGAACTCCCACTGTTTGACTGCATCGAGCGCTGCCTGGTCGAGCAGCGGAATCGAGCGGAGCACTTTGGCGTCCTGCACCTTCCCGTTCGGCCCGATGATCGCTTCGATGATCACCACGCCCTGGACGCGAGCGGACTGGGCGATCGGCGGATAGACCGGCGCGACATTCTTCAATTTCGTCGGCTGCTTGATCTGACCACCGACGCGAACTGGCTGGGTGGGCGGGGGCGGTGGCGGCGGCGCTTCCGGTAATCCGCCTACGACGCCTCCGACGACACCTCCGGGCACACCACCTTCAACGCCCGCGCGTTCGAAGTTGGTGTCCACCGGCTCCGCTTTGATTTCCTTCGGCGGCTCGGTCGGCGCCGCGTTCGGATTGACAATTTCCACCGGCTTCACTTCCGCAGGCTTCGGCGGCGGTGGCGGCGGTGGAGGAGGTGGTGGCGGCGGCGGTGCCGCAACGAACGCCATCATCGAGGGGGGAGTCGGCAGCGCTTCGAACGCCATCAACGGAATGATGACGAGCGCCGCGATCACCGTCGCCTCGATGAGGATCGTCGCCCCCACCGAGTATCCCTGCTTGCTTCCAAGCTTGATCGAGGGATCGACGATATCGCCGAACATGCGTTCATCACGTGGCAAGGGTGCTCTACCTCCCTGGAACCGCCAACGCAGCCGCGCGGAGCGGCCGATTATAGCTAGGCCCAAAAATTAGTGTCAACGAAACATTCTCTGTTCTCTCGCGCCGCCTCACGCGGCGTTATGACACTCGTCAAACAACCAGCAATGCCTTAGACACCGCCAATGCCAAAGTGCTCCCGGCCCAGCGAGCGGGCATTCTATCCCGGATCCGACACTCAGCCGCAACGACAAAAGTGACTCAGGAACGGGGAAACTCGTGCAAAAAAGGCGCGCCTATCGGCGGACCGTCCTCTTAGGCACCCCCGATGCGCATGCCGTAGAACGAGCGATACACGAAGATCACCGAGACGACAAAGAACACTGCCGCCAGCGCATGAGCCAGCCCCTGGCCTTGATCCTCGGCAAGCCGCACCGCGAGTGAGACGGCCAGCAAGCCGAACAGCGTAGTGAATTTGATAACCGGGTTCAGCGCCACCGACGAGGTGTCCTTGAACGGATCGCCGACGGTGTCGCCCACCACCGTCGCGGCGTGAAGCGGCGTGTTCTTCATCTTCAACTCGGTTTCGACAATCTTCTTCGCGTTGTCCCACGCGCCGCCGGCGTTGGCCATGAAGACCGCCTGATACAGCCCGAACAGTGCGATCGACATGAGGTAGCCGATGAAGAAGAACGGCTCGAGAAACGCGAACGCAAGCGTGGCGAAGAACACCGCGAGGAAAATGTTGAACATTCCCTTCTGCGCGTACTGCGTGCAGATCTCAACGACCTTCTTGCTGTCGGTCACCGAAGCCTTCGTCACACCCTCGAGCTTGATGTTCGCCTTGATGAACTCGACCGCGCGATATGCACCAGTGGTTACTGCCTGCGTTGACGCACCTGTGAACCAGTAGATCATCGCGCCGCCGGTGACGAGCCCGAGCAGGAAGGGCGCATGCAGCAAAGACAGCTTGTCGAGGTTCTCCGTCAGGCCCCGTGTGAGCTCAACGATGATCGAGAAGATCATCGTCGTCGCACCGACGACGGCGGTGCCGATGAGCACCGGCTTCGCGGTCGCCTTGAAGGTGTTGCCCGCGCCGTCGTTCTCTTCGAGCAGCGCCTTGGCATGCTCGAAGTGGACGTTCAGGTTGAAGTCCTTCTTGAGCTCTTGCTGAATGCCCGGAATGCTTTCAATGACCGAGAGCTCGAAGACCGACTGCGCGTTGTCCGTCACCGGCCCGTATGAGTCCACGGCAATCGTGACCGGCCCCATGCCCAGGAACCCGAACGCCACGAGACCGAACGCGAACACCGCCGGCGCCAGCATGAAGGACGGATCGGACATCGCCGCGCTCGACGAGGCCACCAAGTACGCGATCGCCATCAACGCCGCGATGCTGAGGCCAATCCAGTAGGCGCTGAAATTACCGGCGACAAAGCCCGACAGGATGTTCAAGGACGCCCCGCCCTCACGCGATGAGGTTACGACTTCCTTGACGTGGCTGGACTCCACTGACGTGAAGACCTTGACCAGCTCGGGAATGATCGCCCCGGCCAGCGTGCCGCAGGTGATGATGCTCGACAGCTTCCACCACAGCGTGCCGTCGCCGAGCGTCGGGATGAGCAGATAGGAGACGAGGTAGGTGAGAGACACTGAGACGATCGATGTCAGCCACACCAGCGACGTGAGCGGCGCCTCGAAGTTCATCTTCGATGCGCTGCCGTAGCGGCCCTTCGCGATCGCCTCGTTCAGCAGGTACGACACGCCGCTGGCGATGATCATCATGATGCGCATGACGAAGATCCACACGAGCAGCTGCACCTGCGTTGCCGCCTGCGGCACTGCCAGCATGATGAAGGTGATCAGCGCGACGCCGGTGACGCCGTAGGTCTCGAATCCGTCGGCACTCGGACCGACCGAGTCGCCGGCGTTGTCGCCCGTGCAGTCGGCGATCACACCAGGATTGCGCGCATCGTCTTCCTTGATGTTGAAGACGATCTTCATCAAGTCTGATCCGATGTCGGCGATCTTGGTGAAGATGCCGCCGGCGATACGCAGGGCAGCCGCGCCGAGCGACTCACCAATGGCGAAGCCGATGAAACACGCGCCGGCGTAATCGCCGGGAATGAAGAGCAGGATGAACAGCATGATCAGCAGTTCGACGCTGATGAGCAGCATGCCGATGCTCATGCCCGCCCTGAGCGGAATCGCGTACACCGGGTAGGGCTTGCCTTCGAGGCTCGCGAATGCCGTCCGCGAATTCGCATAGGTGTTCACGCGAATACCGAACCACGCCACGCTGTAGCTGCCGAGAATGCCGACCACGCTGAACAGGAGGATGATGGCGACGCGACCAAACGCCATGCCTTCGAGCACGCCGAAATACAAGACGATGATGACGGCGATGAAAATCTCGAGAATGGCCAGGAAGCGCCCCTGCGTGACCAGATAGGTCTTGCAGGTCTCGTAAATCAGCTCCGAGATCTCGCGCATCGAACGGTGCACCGGCAGGTTCTTCAACTGGTTGAGGATCACCAGACCGAACAGGATGCCGAGCGCGGAGACCCCGAGGCCGATCATGAGCAGGCTGCGGCCCTGGTATCCGCCGACAGGTACCTGATTCAGATCAGGCAGGACCAGATTGGCCTCTCCACCCCGGCGCTCGCCTTCCGGGGCCTGCGCCTGTGCGGCCGGTGCAGCGGGCGCGGGCTGCTGCGCCCAGGCGGCTGCCGGACCCATCAGCGCGGTCATTACGACAATCGCGAGTGCGATCATCGCACCACGCACACGGCCGAATCCTGTGGACGACTCGGTCATCACTGTGTCAGCTCCTCTCGTTACCTATCAGTTGGCCTTCGTGGACCTGTAGGGGCGACGCATGTGTCGCCCCTACGACTTGCCTTCGATGCGACCGGGCAGGGACATGCCGCCGGTCAGGAAAATTCGCACGCCTTCCTCAACGCTGAGGTTGGGAAAGATTGCGCGCGCACGGGGATAGATCATGATGTCGCCGAGATACAGATGATTGGTCGGCACGTACACGGCCATCAACGTTTCAGGACCGCGTCCGCGGTCCACCTCGAATTCCTTCGTGAGAAATCCCATGACCCAGCCCCGGCTGGGATCATCCACCATCACCACACGTTTGAATCCCGTCTCGTTGTCTGGCGAGAACGCCACCACGAGCTGCTTCACCGGCGCGTAGATGGTCCGGAATACCGGGATCATCATCAGCCAGCTCTCGGCTCGTGCCAGCACTCGCCGGCCGATGACATTCGTCGTCACGGCCCCCACTGCCAGCACGACGAGCAGCGTCACGAGGACGCCGGCAAATCGCGCCACGTACTCTGGCACCCCTGAACCGAGAGTCCACCTCGCGAGCGGGGCCGTGAAACCATCAATGATACCGAAGATCGTGAGCAGCGCGTACACACTGATCACGAGTGGAACGGTCACGAAGAAGCCGGCCAGGAAACTGCGGCGCAGCCACTGAATCAGAGCCATCCCGCGCCTATCGCCAGCAGAATGATGAGGCCCGCCCCGATGCGGTACCACGCAAAGGGGCCGAACCCATGGCGCGCCACGTAGCGCACAAAGGGTTTCACCACGACGAGGGCGGCGAAAAATGCCATCACGAACCCAATCGCGATCTCCGCCCCGCGCTCGGGTGCCAGGTGATCGCGCACTTTCCACAGATCGTGCAGGAACGCTCCGGCCAGGGCCGGCATCGCCAGAAAAAATGAAAACTCCGCTGCCGCGGGCCGCTCCAGGCCGGCCAGCAGGCCACCCATGATTGTCGCGCCCGAGCGCGACACGCCAGGCACCAGCGCCAGCATCTGGCAGACGCCGACCGCGAACGCCCTGGGGACGGGCGTCTTATCCGCGTCGAAGATAACCGGTCTCGGCCGGAACCGCTCGATCATCAGAATGGCGACGCCGCCGATGATAAAGGCGGACGCAATCACCGCGGGACTCTGATACAACCGGCCCTTCACCCAGTCGGCCAGCAGCACCCCTGCCAGACCGGCCGGAATCGACGCGATGATCAGCATCAACGCAAACCGCCGCGCCGCCGGATTAGAGCCGAGTCCGAGAAACGCGTCGAGAATTTTTTGCCGGTACAACCACATCACGGCCAGCACCGATCCGAATTGGATCATGACCGTGAACACCCCGCCCGGGTCCTGAAATCCGAGGGATTGGCCAACCAGCAGCAGGTGTGCGGTGGACGAGATCGGCAGGAACTCGGTGAGTCCCTGCACGATCCCGAGAACGGCGGCAAGAAGGTAGGTCAAACGCAGCGTGGGGCCGGTCCTTGTGGACCGGCCAATCGGCTAGGAGGCCTTCGCTCGCTTCTGTTTCTTTCCACCCTGGACGACGTCCCCTGACGAAGCCGTGGCCGACCCGGCTCGCGCCTTGCCACCACTGAGGATGATCGCGATCGCTGACGCGATGAAGATCGTCGAGTAGGTGCCGCTGATGATGCCGACCAGCATCGTGAACGAGAACCCGCGCAGCGCTTCGCCGCCAAACAGGAAGATCGACAGGACCGAGAGGAACGTGGTGCCCGCCGTGATGATCGTGCGCGACAGCGTCTGGTTGACGCTCTCGTTGACGATCTTGTCGAGCGGCTCACGCCGCCGCGATCGCAGGTTCTCGCGCACGCGGTCGAAGATGACGATGGTGTCGTTTACCGAATAGCCGGTGATCGTCAGGATCGCGGCGACGACGTTCAGCGACAGGTCGTAGCCGAAGAACACCAGGAACGCCAGCGTGACGAGTACGTCGTGCAACGTCGCCACGATGGCACCAACCGCAAACGAGAATCGGAAGCGAACCCCGATGTACACCGTGATCGCGAGCAGCGAGGCCAGCGTCGCGTAGATCCCGCGCAGCTGCAGGTCGCGCCCGATGATGGCGCTGACCAGCTCGCGATTCACGATGGTGAACTTGGGCAGGCCGGCGTTCCCCAGTGCCGCTTCGACATTCGCCGAGGCCTGCTCGAGGCTGTTGCCTTCGACGGCGCCCTCGGTCTGCGGCAGTCGGATGAGCATGCGGCGTTCACTCGCGTCGCCGTACTGCTGGACGACTTCTTCGCCGGGCAGCGAATCCACGGCGTTGCGGACTTGCTCTTCGGTCGCCGGCTGCTCGAACTGCACGACGATGAGAGTGCCGCCGGAGAAGTCGATGCCGAGCGGGAGGCCCTTCGTCGCCATCATCACCAGACCGCCGATGATGACCGCTGCGGAGAGCGCGATGGCGTGCCACTTCCAGCGCAGGAAGTTGTAGTGAGGGCTGTTCAGAAGCTGCATGTCAGATACTCAACGTCTGCGCGGCCGTCTGACGACGGCTCAGGATCAGTTCGAACGCCGTACGTGACACGAACACCGCCGTGAACACGTTCGACAGAAGCCCGATAATCAGCGTGATCGCAAAGCCGCGGATCGTGCTGGTGCCGAACTGCAGCAGCAGCAGCGCCGCGATGAGCGATGACACGTGGGTGTCGACGATCGTCCACCACACGCGGTCGAAGCCGGCGTTGACCGCGGCACGTACACCGCGCGCGGTGGCCAACTCCTCCTTGATCCGCTCGAAGATCAGCACGTTCGAGTCGACGCCCATGCCGATCGTCAGGATGAATCCGGCGATGCCCGGCAGTGTCATGACACTACCGAGGAAAGCCATCAGTCCGAGCAGGATGACGAGATTGGCCACGATCGAGATCACCGCGTTCATGCCGGTCAGCTTGTAGTAGAACAGCATGAACAGCACCACGAAGCCAAGGCCGGCCAGTGACGCGATGAACCCGGCGCGAATCGATTCGGCGCCAAGCGACGGCCCGACCGTGCGCTCTTCGAGATAGTCCATCGACGCCGGCAGTGCGCCGGACTTCAGCGTGATCACCGTGTCGATCATCTCGTCGCGGTTGATGCCCGTGATCTGGCCGCTGTCGGTGATACGGCCCTGAATCGTCGCGACCGACATCACACGGTTGTCGAGGACGATGGCCATTGGCTTTCCGATGTTCGTCTGCGTGAAGTTCCCGAAGCGGCCGGCCGCATCTTGCTTCAGCGAGAACTGCACTGCGGGGCGGTTGAATTCATCGAGCGACTGCTGCGCGTTGCGCAGGTCGCGGCCCGTTACTGCGGCGGCGCGCTTCAGCGCGTAGAACACCGTGCCGGCTGTCCCGGCGGTGCCGCCGCCTTCTTGCCGTCCGGGCAGGATTTCGACATCGGACGGCACGTTGTTATTGAACGCCTGTAGCGCGGATTCACGGTTCGGGAACGGCCCCTGGTCCACCAGTGTCAGCTTCAGCTGGGCCGTGGAGCGGATGATTTCCTTGGCGCGGCGCACATCGCTCACACCGGGCAGCTGCACGAGGATCTGATCCGCACCGCTGTAGCGCGCGACGATCGGCTCGGCGACGCCCAACTCATTGACGCGCCGCTCGATCGTCTCGAGCGCTTGCGTGACGGTCTGGTCGCGAAGCTGGTTCACGATGTTGGGCTTCATGCGATACGAGTACCCGCCCGTCTCAGACGCACGGTCGTAATTCGTGTCCGCATCGACCGCCGCCGTACGAAATCCCGCATCGTCCTGGATGCCCTCGACGCGGAATTCGGTCGCGCTCACGACGTCGGCCTTGGTGAACTGCACGCCGCCGCGTTGCATCGAGTCTCGCAGACGTTCGACCGTCGTCTCGGTCTCGACGCGCAACGCATCGTCGGTGTGCACGCGGAGAACGAGGTGCACGCCGCCCTTCAGATCGAGCCCGAGCTTGATCTTCGTTCCCGGTGGGTAAAACGACCAGATCGAAAGGCCGATCACGGCCACGATCAGAATGATTCTCCAGCGGATGTCTTTCATTGCTGATTGCCCTCAGGGACGACGGGTTCCTGGCCCTGATATCCGACGATCGCCGCGCGCGAGACCTCGATGCGCACGTTGTTGGCCACTTGCAGCTGAACGGATTGGTCGCTCAGACGAGTGATCGCTCCGTAGATACCTCCAGTCGTGATGACTTTATCGCCGACTTTGAGCGCGGCGAGGAAGGTTTGCACCTTCTGCTGGCGCTTGCGCATCGGCAGGACCATCACGAAATAAAAGATACCGAGGATCAGCGCAAAGGGAATGAGCTGCAGCCACGGGTTGGGTGCGCCCTGCTGCGGCGCGCCCATGGCTAATAGAAACGAATCAAAAAGACTCATGTGTCGAGAGACAGGCGGGATACCGAGCGAATGAACTCCTGCCTGAAGCGTTCGAAAGTACCGAGTTGAATAGCCTCCCTGATCCGTTTCATGGTGTCAAGGTAAAAGGTCAAGTTATGCAACGTGTTAAGGGCTCCGGCGGTCATCTCACCAGCCTGGTACAGATGCCGAAGATAAGCCCGTGAGTGGTGCGTGCAGGTATAGCAGCGACAGGCCGGATCGACCGGACTTTCGTCCTCTGCATACTTTGCATTCTTGATATTGAGACGGCCGCCACTGGTGAACAGCTGTCCGTTGCGGGCATTCCTGGTCGGCAGCACGCAGTCGAACATATCGATGCCACGGGCAACGCACTCGACCAGATCTTCGGGGGTTCCCGCGCCCATCAAATATCGTGGCAACGCGGTCGGAAGGCGGCCCGTCGTCTCCTGAACGACGTGATACATCTGCTCGATGGGCTCCCCGACGCTCAGGCCGCCGATAGCGTAACCGTCGAACCCGATGGCCACCGTCGCGTCGGCACTTTCTTGACGCAAGTCGGAAAAGACGCCGCCCTGCACGATGCCGAACTGTGCCTGACCGGAATTGGAGACCGTGACGTCAGTCAGCGGTGTTCTACGCAGGAGCTCGAGTCTGGCGCGGCAGCGAGCCGCCCACCGAACCGAGCGCTGCATCGAATCCGCCGCGGCTTCACGAGTGGCCGGATAGGCCAGGCACTCATCGAACACCATGGCGATGTCGGAACCAAGGCGGGCCTGAATATCGACCGCGCGCTCGGGCGTCAACTGATGGCGCGAGCCGTCGAGGTGCGACTGAAACTCGGCGCCTTCCTCACTGATGCTCCGCCGTTCGGCGAGGCTGAACACCTGAAACCCGCCGCTGTCGGTCAGCATCGGACGGTCCCAGCCGATAAAGCGGTGGAGGCCGCCGCGGCGAGCGATGAGCTCGTCGCCGGGGCGAAGAAACAAGTGATAAGTGTTGCCGAGAATAATCTCCGCGCCGCTCTCAACCAGGTCGCGGTGCAGTGCGGCCTTGACCGCCCCCTGCGTGCCAACGGGCATGAATGCCGGCGTGTGCACGACGCCATGCGGCGTCTCGAACTCGCCCAGCCGCGCTGCCCCGTCAGTGGCGCGCAGTGTGAAGCGAAACGGCGTGCCCTGAGCCTTGTCGAAGCGGCGTCCCAACCCGTCTATTATTAAGGAAACCGTGTCGAAACGACGTGTCGGTGTGATCTATGGCGGACGATCGGGCGAGCACGAGGTCTCGATCGTGTCCGCGTCGTCTATCTTCGCGAACCTCGATCGCAGCCGGTACGAGCCGGTGCCCATCCGAATCGAGAAAGACGGCCGATGGGTACTTCCTGCTCGCCCTCCCGCTGTCGTCTCGACGGCGGATGTGACCACGCTCGCGTCCGGCTCCACGGACGGCGCGCCGACGGTTGAACCCACCGTGGCCATTCGCGATCTCGATGTCGTCTTCCCGGTCCTGCACGGACCATACGGCGAAGACGGCACGGTGCAGGGGCTGCTGGAATTGGCCAACGTCGCGTATGTCGGCGCGGGGGTCCTCGGATCGGCGGTCGGCATGGACAAGGCGGTGATGAAGACGATCTTCGCCGCTCACAATCTGCCGATCGTGCCGCACATCACGGTGATGCGGCGCGAGTGGCAGGTGGACCCGCGGGGAATCACGTCCCGCGTCGCTCATCAGCTTCATTACCCGGTCTTCGTCAAGCCCGCGAACCTCGGATCGAGTGTTGGCATCTCCAAAGCAAAGAATGACGACAGCCTCTGTGAAGCGATGGAGCTCGCGCTGCGATTTGACAAGAAGATCGTCATCGAGTCCGGCGTCTCGAATGCTCGCGAGATCGAGTGCGCCGTACTCGGCAACGACGACCCTGAGGCCTCGGTCCCAGGCGAGATCATCGTGACGCACCGTGACGGTTTCTACTCGTATACCGCCAAATACATCGATGCCGAGGGCGCGACGACGCGCATTCCCGCTGATCTCCCGGTGGCCATGATCGAACAGGTCAGGCGGCTCAGCGTGGAGGCATTCCGCGTGCTCGAGCTCTCGGGGATGTCGCGCGTGGACTTTTTTGTCGACGGACAGACGAACGCGCTGTTCCTCAACGAGGTCAACACGATTCCTGGGTTCACGTCGATTTCGATGTACCCGAAGATGTGGGAGGCGAGCGGTCTGCCCTACCCTGCGCTCATCGATCGGCTGCTCACGCTGGCGCTCGAGCGGCACGCCGACAAGCAGCGACTCCACACCAGCATTACATGAGGCTTGTTGCCGTTTCCGCGGCCACGCTTCTCCTCATTGCAACACCCGGCGCGCAGACAACGGGACTGACAGCAGGTCCTCAGCTGGTGCGCGTCTACGACGCCATCTTCGACGCTCGATTCGATCAGGTCCCGGCACTTCTCATCCAGGCGTGCGGCCCCCTGGGCGCCGAAGCGCACAGCGCGAAGGCGGCAGCACCATCTGAAGCCTGTCAGCTGCTCGAGGTGGTGGCGCTGTGGTGGCAGATCCAGCTCGATCCGACGAACCGTGTCCATGACGAGGAGTTTCAGACCAAGGCCGACGCCGCCATTGCGGCCATCGACGCGTGGACCGAGCGCGAACCTCAGCGCGCAGAAGCGTGGTTCTTTCTCGGCGGCGCATACGGCGCCCGTGCGCAGTGGCGGGTGCTGCGAGAAGAACGTCTGGCTGCGGCCCGCGATGGAAAGCGAATCAAGAACGCCCTCGAGCAGGCCCTTGCCCTCGATCCTTCCCTCAACGATGCGTATTTCGGCATCGGCCTGTATCACTACTACGCCGACGTCGCGCCGGCCGCATTCCGCATGCTGCGCTGGGTGTTACTGCTGCCGGGCGGCGACCGACTCGAAGGCATGCGAGAGATGCTTCGTGCGCGCAGCGAGGGACAGCTCCTCCAGAGCGAGGCCGACTATCAACAGCACCTGATTTATCTCTGGTACGAGAAGCAGCCGCAACGCGCCCTGCAGTTGTTGCGCAGCTTGCGCGACCGCCATCCGGGAAACCCGTTGTTCGTGCGGCTCATCGCGGAGATCCAGGACGTGTACCTGCACGATCTGCAGGCCAGCCTACACACCTGGCAGGCCTTACTCGAATCGGCCCAGGCGCGTCGCGTCGCCGAACCGGAGACGACCGAGGCGACGGCGAGGCTCGGGCTTGCGGCGGTGCTCGATCGTCTCTCGGACCCTGACACCGCGATGCAACATCTCCGCGCGATCATCGTCACGAAGCCACCGGGACCCTACGGCGTGCTCGCGCGGGCGCAACTCGCGCTGGGGCAGGTGCTCGATCGTCTCGGACGCCGCGACGAGGCGCTGCGCGCCTATCGCGCCGCACTCGACGTCGTGCCGCCGGACGATCCGGACCGCGTTGTCCGCGCGGCGCGGGCGGGCATTCGCGATCGATGACGGTGATGATTCACGTTGACGGTGATGACGTGGCGGTGTGCGCGACCTTCGTCGAGGGACTTTGTCACTGCGTTGATCGATCCGATCGTCGAGCAACGCGTTGATCGTCTCTCGTTGATCGATCGCTGTAGTGATTGATCGCTGGTGCCGACACTTGACATCGTGGGTGCAATTGCACGTGTCGTCGGGTATCGCGGCGACACGATCTTTTGACAAGCAACGCGATTTTGTGCTTGACACAAAGGAAATCTCACCCATAATCTACATCTGGTATGAGGGTGGATGGCTCAGCCCACCCGTTGTGACGGCCA
>DAINQP010000050.1:0-28905 GCA_036742665.1 Vicinamibacterales bacterium
CTTCCGCCGCACGGCTTTCTTCTTCTTGGCCATCGCGCCGTGAGTCTAACGCACTCATCCATTTTCTAATCTCGAACGTCTGACGCGCCCTGAATCTCCTGCAGGATGTCCGATTTGCGGCGCGCGTGCTCCTCGAGAACCGCTGGTTTAGCCTCATGGCGGCTGTTGTGCTCGCCCTGGGCATCGGCGAACAACGCGGTGTTTACCCTCGTCAACGCCGTTGTCGGTAGACAAATCCGTTCAAAGACGACTCGCCGGGTGCTCCGCAGGCGTCATGGCTGACGGTCGTCGGCGTGGTGCCGAACGTGCGTGGATGAAGATCGGCGGCAACTGGACTTTCGACAACCGCTACATCGTCTATACCGGCTCGGATCCACGAACCAAGCTCGATCTGTGGATGCTTTCAGTTGCGGACCGGAAACCGATTCCATTCCTCCAGAGCCCGTTCAACGAGATGCACGGACAGGTCTCGCCGGATGGCCGCTGGATCGCGTATGCCTCCGACGAGTCGGGTACGTGGGAAGTCTACGTGCAAACATTCCCGGCGCCCGGTGCCAAACGGACCATCTCTGTCGGGGGTGGCGCGGAGCCGTACTGGCGTCGCGACGGGCGGGAGTTGTTCTACCTGGCGCCTGACGGAACCCTGATGGCGGTTCCAGTGAAGAACCACGGCGACGCTTTCGAGGTCGGACGCGCCCTGCCGCTGTTCCAGGCCCGCATCCCCGCAGACATCATCACCTTCCGCAACCACTATGCGCCGTCCGGCGACGGGCAGCGGTTTCTGGTCGATTCCGCAGACGATCACGAACCGATCAGCGTCGTTGTGAACTGGACCGCCCTGCTGTCAGCCCACTGAGGCCCTCGACAAGTTCGGATCAAAGGTCTTGACCTCAGACTGAATTAGGACCTAAATACGGGCCGCTCGTCTCGCGTCGTTCGATAAACGGTCGCTCCCACTCGCTGGTCTCGGCAATCGGTCGGTCCCCTCGCTGGTCATCGTCTCCGGGTTGCTCTGGTCTTCTGCCAAAGGAGCAGCGCATGTTGAAACGTGCCCTATGCGTGGTCGTTTGTCTGTTTCTCTCAATGCCTGCCTTCGCTCAGACACTCGGCACCATCACCGGTGAAGTGAAGGACTCCTCTGGTGGCGCGATTCCTGGCGCCACGGTGACGGCGCAGAACGTCGGAACCAATGCAACTCGGACGCAGCAAAGTAACGAAGTTGGAGCCTTCGCCTTCCCGGCGATGCCGCCGGGTTCGTATCTCGTTAAAGCTGAGCTGCAGGGCTTCAGGCCGGCGCAGAACAGTGTGGAACTTCACGTGGAGGAAACGCTCCGTGTGAATCTCGCACTCGAGGTGGGTGGCATTACGGAAACCACTGAGGTGACGGCCGTGACCTCCCTCATCACGACCGAGAACGCGACGGTTGGCACGGTCATCGAGAACCGGCGGATCGTCGAGTTGCCGCTCAATGGCCGCAACTATCTCAGTCTCATCGCGCTCAGCCCGAACGTGAGCGCAGGATTCGCGGGCGCCGGGCAGGCCGGCGATCGACAGGGCGGCTCGCGCTCCAACCAGCAGATTTCCATCTCCGGCCAGCGGCGAGAGTTCAACTACTACACGCTCGACGGCGTAGACAACACCGACGTCAACTTCAACACCTATATCTTCCTGCCATCGGTTGACGCGCTGGAAGAATTCAAGGTGCAGACCGGCATCTACTCCGCGGAGTTCGGACGCGCGGCGGGCCAGGTCAATGTCGTCACCAAGTCGGGTTCGAACGCCTTCCACGGCACCGTCTTCGAGTTCCACCGTAATGACAAGTTCGACGCCCGTCCGTACGCGTTCACGGCCGCTCAGGCTGCCGCGCCCAAACCCGACTTCAGGTGGCATCAGTTCGGCTACACGGCGACTGGCCCCATCGCCAGCAACCGGTTGTTCTTCATGTCGAACTACGAGGGCTACAAGGATGACAAGACGTTCCTGACGCCCTTCACCGTACCCACGACGGCGATGCGGTCCGGCGACTTCTCGGCAGTCGGCAATCCGCTGATTGATCCCGCGACCTGCACCGTCGCCGGGACATCGCGAGCGTGCCAGACCTTCGCCGGCAACCGCATTCCGACCGGCCGCATCAGCCCGCTCTCGCAGAAACTCCTCGAGTTCTATCCGGAGCCGAACGCATCGGGCACGGAAAACAATTACATCTCGCGGCAGGATCGCGTGATCGACCGCAAGCAGTACACCTCGCGCTTCGACTTCGTCCAGAGCTCGATGTCGAACTGGATGGGCCGGTACAGCTGGAGCCATGACGACGAAGTGAATCCGGCGTTGATGTTGAACGGCTCGAAGCTGCTCAACAGCATTCACCAGTTGATGATTGGGAATACTTACACGCTGTCACCCACAGTGCTGAACGAATTCCGCTTCGGGTACAACTCCTTCTTCAACACCTTTGGACGTGAACTGGCGTTCGTACGCGATGTGGTCTCGGAGCTCGATATTCCTGGTGTCTCGCCAGGCCCCGAAGAATCATGGGGAATTCCATCCATCGGCATCACCGGGTACAGCGGCTTCGGAGACAACACCGAAGGTCCGTACACCAACCGGAACAAGGTGTTCGAGTTCACCGACAACCTCTCCTGGATCCGAGGCAGGCACTCGTTCAAGGTGGGCGCGAGCGTCCGGTTCGATCAGTACAACCAGGTCGGCAACCAGTTCGCGCGCGGTGCGTTCGCATTCGACGGACGCGCCACGGGCTCGGCGACCGGCGTGGCGACGTCAGGCGGCGCCGCCTTCGCTGATTTCCTGCTTGGCTACATGCGCACCTCCGAATCGGCGGTGTCGCTGGCGACGACAAACTTTCGGGCCGCGAGTCAGGCCTACTACTTCACCGATACGTGGCGCCTGCGCGACAACATGACGCTCGATCTCGGGGTCCGCTACGAGTACGTGCCACCATGGCTCGACAAGGGCGGCACGCTCATGAACGCGTACTTGCCGTTTAACGACACCGGAGCACCGGTGGCCGACCTGTCCCGCCATCCGGTACTCGTTCGAATCGGAGAGGGCGACTTCTATCAGGACTCACCGATCCGGTTCGCGCCCAACATCAAGACGTCGCGCGATGGCGAGCTAGGAGGGCGTCTCGTCGATGATGACAAGTTGAACTTCGCTCCGCGGGTCGGGTGGGCGTGGACGCCGAGCGACAGCTGGTCGCTGCGCGCAGGCGCGGGCGTCTTCTACATGCAGGACACGGGGAATCCGCGCTTCGACATGGCTCGCAACGCGGCGGGCCGCCGGCAGGACACCTCCGACCCGCTCCTCCTGAATCTGAATTGGAACGCACCATTCGCCGGAGCAGGCGCCAACGCGTGCGGGGTACAACCACCTCTTGTCTGCGTGGTGAACCACTACGTTCTCGGCAACATGTACGACCGCAAGACACCGTACATGATTCAGTATGTCTTCAACTATCAACGGCAGTTGGATCGCGCCACGGCGTTCGAAATCGGCTACCTCGGATCGCGCAGCAAGCGGCTCGAACGGATGTTCGATGCGAATGAAGTCACGCCGGGGCCCGGTAGCCTCCAGGCGCGGCGACCCTATCCGGAGTTCACCAAGATCCAGGAGATCGGCAACGTCGCCGAGGCCAAGTACAACTCGATGGCCCTGAAGCTCACACGGCGGCTCAATCGAGGACTGTCAGCCCTCGTCGGCTACACGCTCTCGAAATCCACGGACAACGGCAGCGGCATTCGCGTGCTCACTGGGGACGCGCTGTTCCCGCAGAACAGCAACTGCTTCGAGTGCGAATGGGGGCTGTCGATCTTCGACGTCCGGCACCGGTTCGTGGCATCGGTGCTCTGGGAGCTGCCGTTCGGGCCGGGCAAGCCGTTCGCACAGACCGGCGTGAGCAGCGCGCTGTTCGGCGGATGGCAGATCAGCGCCATCGTGAACAAGTCGAGCGGCTTCCCAAGAGACCCGGCGGCCGGCACGGATATTCCCAACACGGGCGCGCAGACCTACCGTCCGAACCTCGTGAGCGGTCAGGATCCCAACGACGGGCCAAGGACGGTGCAGCAGTGGTTCAATACTGCGGCGTTCGCGCGTCCCGACGTGTTCACCTACGGGAACGCCGGTCGCAACATCGTCATCGGACCGGGCATTTTCTCGACAGACGCCTCGCTCATCCGGAATTTCACTCTCGGCGGCCTCAGATCGCTGCAGTTCCGGCTGGAAGCGTTCAATCTGTTCAACAATCCGGTGTGGGGCGATCCCAACATGTCGATGGCGAGTCCGCTGTACGGGACGATCAACTCGACGAGAACGCCGATGCGTGAGTTGCAGATCGGCGTGAAGTTCGCGTTCTGAGCACCTTTCATCACGTCCGGGAGGCACACCTCCCGGACGCGCCATCGCTTCAGTTGTTCGTCAAAAGACGCTGCGCCTCGGCGCAGTTGCCGGTCATCTCGAAATAGCGTTGCACGGTGGCGGCGTCGCTTTCGTACGGGTGCTTCTCGCCCGCCGCGCGCGGCAACTGCGCAATGCGGACCCGGTCATACGCGCGATCGAACTCGGTGTGATTCGACATCAGGATGGTGGCTCCCGCTGTGCGCGCGGCATCGGCCATCTTCTTCTGGCTGTCGCGATACACAGCGAATGCCTGCGCCTGCCGCGGGAAGTTGAAGGCAGTGCCGCCGGAATACGCCACCGTCAGCGTACGGCCCCGATCTTTCACCGGAAAGATAAACGAGAGCGTGCCAGGCGTATGACCGGGCGTGGCGATGACATCGACCGTCGTATCGCCGAGCGTGATCTTCCGGCCTTCCGGCCCCACACCGACATCTCGCTTCGGCACGCCACCTGCGGCAGTGGAGGGGCGCTGCACCGTGGCGTCCCAGTCCGACACGCCCATCACCACCTTGGCGCCGTAGCGGCTTTGCAGGAGCGCCGCGCCCTGGTCGTGGTCGCCATGCGCGTGGCTGATCACGACGTATTTGATGTCGCGTGGATTCAATCCGAGCCCGCTCAGCCCCTCGACGATCTCCGGCTCGATCGCGTAATCAAAGAGCGTGTCGATGACGATGATGCCGTCGCTGGTGGTCAGTGCCCACGCGGAGTGGATCCGAGTGCCGATGAAATAGAGGTTGTCGAACACCTTGAACGGCTGCGCGTACCACGTCGCGCGGTCGGGCACTACGCGTGCCGCAGGCGCGGCATTCGCCGCTCCACGACCGCCGCCGCCAGTGCCGGTGGCGAGATTGTCGGGCGCGACGCGCAGGATATCTCGGCGTACCCGAGTCAGTCAGCGCCTGGGCCATCCTGCTGTGTGGCCTTCGGCAGCTCCTGCTCGAGTGTCTGCATCAGATCGTAGACGCTTGTCTCTTCGGTCAGCTTTTCCGTACGCGCGTCCGCATCCTCGAGTTCAACACCGAGCCGCTCCGAAATACGGCGCAGCATGCGGAGCACCACAGTCATTTCCTGTTCGGCGAGAAGGTCCACCTGCAGATTCAAGTGGTCACGCTGATCGCTCTGCGCTGCCATCCGGTTCTGCTTGATCAGCACGAACGTCGCGATCAGCACGCCCTCGAGCGACACGATGAACGTCAGCAGTCCATACGGGTAGGGATCGAAGCGGAGCGGCGAGGATGCGAGCGCATTCCACGCCGCCCACCCCGTGAACAGGGCAATGTGACAGAGCACGAACCACAGGCTGCCGGCGAACGCGCTGATCGCGTCGCTGATGCGATCGGACCAGCGCGCGTCGGCGAGAGCTCTCCGCTCGAGATCAACGATGGCGCGAATGTTTTCTGCCGCCGGGCTGCCCGAGCGCGCCTCACTACGGCTGCGACGGTTTTCCGGCGACCTTTGCGGCGGCATCGGCCACGGTGCTCGCAGCATCCTGAACCTGGTTGGCAGCGTCGCGCGCCATGTCGCGAGCACGTCCCACCACATTGTCCCGCGTCTCGCCCATCAACTCGTTTTCGGTCTCCGTTTCGGGCACGGCCATTCCGAACGCGGCCCCGAGCATCAGGGCGCCGGCACCGACCAGCAGTGGATTCTCCTGCACCATGCGCTGGAGCTGGTTCTGACGTCGCCTCACTATCCGTCGCATGGAATCGGTGGCGTCGGAGGCGTACTCGCGTGTGCGTGAGGCGATCTGGCTTGCCGATTCGCCGAGGCCCTGTTCCTCGCCGGACGGGTCGCGCCATCGCGAGGAGTACTCCCACTCGCGAGACTCAGCGCTCGAGAACGCCAGCCAGGTAAGGCCGACACCGGCCAGTGTCGCCGGGAGCGGATTGTTGCGAATCCTATTTACCAGAGCGTTCTCACTCTGGCCACCGTAGAGCGCCTCGTCACGCGTCCACTCGCCTCCGTATTCGCGGTAGTCGCCCTGGTCGCGCCGCCTGCGGTAGCTGTTGTTCGACGAGGCCTGGCGAGCGATCAGCCACGCTGCGCCGATCCCAATCAGTGCCAGCGGAAACGGATTTTGCCGGGCCCGGTCGGTCATGCCCCTCGCTGCGTCGCGCGTGTAGTCCATAGCCTGCTGCGCCGTCTGACTTGCGGTGTCGGCCATTTCACGTACCCTCTCAGTCGCCGCGCTCTTCACGCGGTCCGTGGCGCTGGCCACGATGTTGCGCGGCTTCAGTTTTTCCTGGATCGCGTCGATCGTCTCGGCCATCTCGACGCGCGTTTCTTCAATCTCGTCGCGGATCTCACGAGTCCGCTCGTCGACGTTGCCGCCGTCATCGGCGGCGTCACCGGCCGTGGTCTCGGCCGTTCGACCGGTCACAACGTCCGGGTCTTTTCTCACGCGCCCTGGCGTGTCGTCCATGTGGCGGTCTCCTTTAGTGTCTCGATCGTCTGCGTGGGCGCAATACCGGTGCGCTTCACCTGGACGAGGCCTTTGTTGACGAGCACGTAGCCGGCGATCAGGGTCACCATGGCAACGAGCAATGCCGAGAGCCAGGGGGCGACGCCGATCTCCGCCAGTCCAATCACGATGGCGGCCAGCAGCACCAGCAGGCCGGCATGCACCAACGCGCCGCCAGCGGCAGCGATACCGGCGCCGGTCGCCGCCGTCCTCGCTTTGGAGGTCATCTCCGCCGTGGCGAGTTGGACCTCTTTGCGAACGAGCTGAGCGGTCTCGCGTGATAGTTCCGTGAACAGCTCACCCAGCGAGCGGTCATCCTTGCGGTCCGCCATCATGACTGCCCCGGCCGTGAGGTCGTCCTGCGTCCACGGCTCGAGCGCACGCCACCTTCGGTGCCGCCGGTCGATGGTGTCCCAGGTTCTATCTCAACCTCTGAAATCGCAATCTCGCTGACGACCGGCTCATCGTCACGTGCGCTGTAGTTGCGGTTGCCTGCGCTGTAGTCGTGGACCGTGCTCCGCCCCGTCGTCCCGCCGTAGCGCGTCCGACGCGATTCATTTCCGTAGCCGTACTCGTTCTGCTGGCGAGAGCTCTTGAAGAAGCGCGCGCCCACCAGTCCCAGCGCGAATGCCGAACTGATGAACACCGCCGGCTGACGACGTGCGAGCCGCTGCACGTCGGACATCAGCTCGTTGACGTCTTTGTCTCTGAGACGGCGTGACCAGTTATCGATCTGATCCGCCGCGTTGTCGATGTAGCCGGCGATCGTCTCGTGTCGCTCCTCGCGGAGCTTCTGCGTGCTCGACCGTACGGCGTTGGCGACCTGGCCGAGTGCATCGGTGCCTCGGTTCTTCTGAGTCGTCAGCTGCGCGGCCGCGCTTTCCTTGACGCGATTGACGATGCCGCTATTTCGTTCCTGCGCGCCTCCGACGGGCGACGTTTGTATTTCTGCCATCCGTGCCTCCGATGTGCTCATGACCGACCGCACCCGCCTCTGGAAGATCCATGCCACGGCTGTTCACGCAGCAACGCCCCGTGAGCGCAGCGATCGGAACGACCCAGACAGATGTCTTTGGAACGCGCACACTGTGAGTGCGCATGTTTGGCAGCGATCGTGTCGGTGTTCGTCCTGCGCCTTCATCAGCTCGGTGATTCCCAGAGGCTCTGGACAACTCGGTCGGCCCGTTCAGCACGAGTCGGACGAGCCTTGCGACTCGACGCCCCCTCGTCGTCCTCAACGGTCCCCCGTTGTCGTCCTCGACGGGCCCGCGGTCGTCCTCGACCGCCCGTCGCGGTCGTCCTCGACCGCCCCTCGCGGTCGTCCTCGACCGCCCCTCGCGGTCGTCCTCGACCGCCCCTCGCCGTCGTGCTCGACGGCCCTCTGCCGTCATTCACCGGGATCCAGCGGATGTTCGCCGAAAGCCCCCGGAACCAGGCGGTTTTCTCTCGTAACCTCACGTGAGAGGAATCGGGGGAAGCCACCATGACGACGCGCAATGCAGCGGTGACGGCAGCAGAACTGACAGCAATAGGAAGTGCCACCACGGCGGCCCTGGTTGTCTGGCTGCTGCTTGCCCGGCCCGTCGACGTCGTGAACGCCGTCAGCGTTCACGAGTTGAGCGGCCTGGCACAACTGGTGTTGACGACGGTTCAGAACCTGCTCATGCGTCTCCTCGAGCTGCTGTAAATGGAGCGTGTGATGAACGAGGTCGATACGCGCAAGGGCGACATCGTGATCGGCGCCACGCTGGTCCTCGCCGGCATCGCCGTCGTGCTGGATCGCGCCGGCGTATTCCATTGGCGGGACCAGTGGACGCTGTGGCCGCTCATCCTCGGCGGCATCGGGCTGGCGAGATTGCTCCAATCCGTTCCTGGTCAGCCCAGGCAGGGCCTGCTGTTTCTCACCGCCGCGGCCTGGCTGGTGCTCGGCGAGGCCGGGTGGGTATCAGTGGAAGAATCCTGGCCGCTTGTCGTTATCGCGTTCGGCCTGATCGTCGCGCTCAACGGAGGCACACGCCGGCGATGGCACATGCCGCAACCGCCGCAGCCGTCCGGCGAACCAGTGGATCCCACTCATCTCAGGCGAGGGCGACGCCGACAGCGACATGATCGTTCGCTGTCACCGTTGGCGGTAGTCGGCACGTGGATCGCTATCGTTGTCGCCCTGCAAGTCTCCGGCGTCCGCTCCTTCAGTGAGGCCAATGCCAGTGACCGCGTGCGCGTCGTGTCGGTGATGGCACGCTCGGAGCACATCAGCCAGGCGACGGCCTTTCAAGGCGCTGACATCACCAACGTGATGGGCCGGTCCGAGCTCGATCTGCACAACGCGACAATCGCACCCGGTGCGAACGCGACCGTGCATGTGTTCTCGGCGATGGGCGCGGTTGTCCTGCGCGTGCCGCCGACGTGGACGGTTGACGCGGGCTCGGTCACTGCGCTCGGCGGAGTGCGCGACAACCGCAGCGGTGTGCGCGACGAACGTGATTCCCCGCTCGAGCGCGATGACACCGCCGGTGCAGCGCCACGACTCGTGCTTCGCGGACTGGTCATGTTCGGTCGGCTTACTATCACCTCGTAGAGTCGGAGCGCACGATGTCGATGGACAACAAGGAGATCGGACCCGGCAGCGCGATGACGCCGCGCCTCATTATCGGCCTGGCAATTGCGCTGTTCGGGGTCGTGCTGGTGCTGGACCGCCTGAACATGGTCGTCGCCGATCAGGTGCTGCGCTGGTGGCCGATGGTGATCGTGGCGATCGGCGCGCTGATCTTCGCGCAGTCCCGCCGGGTTGGTGGCGGCGTCAACGGCGTCATCGTCATGATCATCGGCGGCTGGCTCCTGCTGAACTCGGTCGGGATCCTGCGGGTGCGTTTCTGGGAGATGTTCTGGCCGCTGGTTCTGGTGGGCATCGGCTCCATGCTCGTGTTGCAGACGCTGCGGCGCCGCACCAGCGAGGGTTCGGGTGCCGCCAGTGACAACATGCTGAACGTGTTCGCCGCGCTGAGCGGCGTGAAGCGAGTTATCAGCGCCACCCGTTTCCGCGGCGGCGAGGTCACCGCGCTCATGGGCGGCGCGCAGCTCGATCTGCGACAGGCCACCATTCCTCCCGGCGAGGAGGCCGCGCTCGATTTCTTTCTCGTCATGGGCGGCTGTGAGATCTTCGTGCCGCCGAGCTGGACGGTCACGACGCCGCTCGTGCCGATCATGGGCGGTATTGACGACAAGCGACTGGCGCCGCTGCCGGGCGGCGACAGCATCACCGGCCAGGCGGCTCCGCGTCTGGTGCTGCGCGGGCTGATCGTGATGGGCGGCATCGAGATCAAGAGCTGATGCACCCGATCCTCGCTCGCCTCGAGCGCCTGGCCGCCTACCTGGCGCTGTGGTGCGCCGTCGGCGTCTTCGAGAGTGCCGTGTTGACGCGGCAGGGCGTGACCTGGCCCGAAGCGCTCGTGCAGGTGCTGCCACCGCTGCTCGTCTACTCGTTCGTGTGCTTGTCGGCGTGGTACGTGTGTCGCGCGACGCCGCTGGCGACGAGTGCTGTGTCACGCGTGCTGACCGCGTCGATCGTTGCCGCGTGGGTCGGCGCAGCATTGTGGCTGGCGCTGAACGAGGCCTGGCTCGCCACGCTCGAATCGATGCCTCAGGTGACGCCGATCATCCCTCGCTTCCGCACTCAGATTCCGTTCCTGTTCGCGGTCAGCGTGATGCTCTATCTGCTGGTGCTGGCGGTGCACTACGTGGTGCTCTCGTTCGAGGCCGTCCGCACCGCGGAACGACAGCAGCTCGAGCTCCAGGTACTCACCCGCGACGCCGAGCTCCGCGCGCTGCGTGCGCAGGTGGATCCGCACTTCCTCTACAACTGCCTGAACTCGATCAGCGCGCTCACCGGCAGTGACGCAGCGGCCGCGCGACGGATGTGCCTGCTGCTGGCGGAATTCCTTCGCACGACGCTGCGCGTCAGCATGCAGCAAAGCATAACGATGGCCGAGGAGTTGTCATTGGCCGAACGGTTTCTCAGCATCGAGCAGGTGCGGTTCGGGGCGCGCCTGCTCGTCGAGCAGTCGATTGACGAGAACGCGCTGGAGTGCCAGGTACCGCCACTCGTGCTGCAGCCGCTGCTCGAGAACGCCGTGGGGCACGGCATCGCAGGTATGGTGGACGGCGGCACGATCCGCCTCGACGTCGTGAGACGCGGCGATCGCCTATCGATCACCGTCGAGAATCCGCGCGACCCTGACGCTGTGCCGCGCAAGCGCGGCGGCGTTGGGCTGGAGAACGTCCGCAAACGGCTGGCCGTCGTGTTCGGAGGCACCGCGCGGATGGATGCGGCAGCGAGCCCCACCGGGTTCCGCGTCGCGATTGATCTGCCAGGTACCGTCGATGCCTGACACTGCACTTCCGCTTCGCGTTGCGGTCGTCGATGACGAGCCCCTGGCGCGGGCGGTGCTCTGCGAGTTCCTGGCCGCCGAACCGAAGGTCGAGGTCGTGGCGCAGTGCGCCAACGGCTTCGAGGCCGTGAAGGCGGTGTCGGAGCTGACGCCCGACCTGCTCCTGCTCGATGTGCAGATGCCGAAGCTGGATGGATTCGAAGTGCTCGATCTGGTCGGCCGCGATGTAGCGGTGGTCTTTACCACCGCGTACGACCAGTACGCGCTGCGCGCCTTCGAAGTGCACGCGGTCGATTACCTGCTGAAGCCGATCAGCGCGGAACGTTTGAGCGAGGCGCTGGTTCGCGTGCGTGAGCGTCTCGGTCGCGGCGAACGGTCGGCATCGCCAGGCGCGATGGCCGCCGCCAAGCCACGCGAGGGCCATGCCCATCGCGTGCTCGTGCGCGATGGTCCACGCGTGCACGTGATTCCGGTAGACAAGATCGACTACGTGCAGGCACAGGACGACTATGTGTGCTTCAGGTCTGAAGGCAAGGAGTACCTGAAGGAGCAGACGCTCGCCGAGGTCGAGACATCGCTCGACGCGAAGGCGTTCGTGCGGATCCACCGCTCGTATCTGCTCAATCTGGCGAGGCTGGTGCGCGTCGATCAAGACGAACGCGAGAACCGCGTCGCAGTACTCACCGACGGCCGCCGGCTACCAGTGAGCCGCGCCGGCTACACGCGGCTCAACTCGCTGCTCTAGCGCGACGACGTCCTCCCGTCTATCAGCGCGCATCGTGAAAGATGATCCCGACCGTGTGCCGCTTGCCCGAGCGAATCCGACTGACACCGTGGCGAAGATTCACGCGGTAATGGCCCTTCGAGCCCTGCACCGGCCGGTGATGGACTGCGAAGGCCACCGCATCACCCTGCCGCAGCGGTACGACCTCGGCGCGGCTTTGCATGCGCGGGCGTTGTTCGGTCAGCACGAATTCGCCACCAGTGAAGTCGGTGCCGGGATCGGAAAGCAGAATCGCCACTTGAATCGGGAACGCGAGATCGCCATAGAGATCCTGGTGGAGGCAGTTGAAGTCATCCGCGACGTACTGCAGCAGCAGCGGCGTCGGGCGCGTCTGACCGGCGGCGTGGCATCGTGCGAGGAACGACGCATGGTCGTCGGGATAGCGCTCCTCGATTCTCATCCGGGCGTTCCATGCGTTGGCCACGCCGGCGAGGTGCGGATAGAGCGCCGTGCGCAGGTCACCGAGGAGTTCAGGCAGCGGGTATTTGAAGTAGCGATACTCGCCTTTACCAAACCCGTGCCGCGCCATAACGACGTGGCTGCGGAAGTGACGCTCGTCGGGATAGAGCGCCGCAATGGTGCGGCACTCTTCGCGCGACAGAAGCTTCGGCAAGGCCGCGCAGCCGTAGGCGTCGAGCTCGCCTGCCAGCCTCTGCCAGTCATATGCGGCCACTCGTGCCTGCCCTGAGCGAAGTCGAAGGGCCTGTGCGGACATCCGATCAATGTGGCGCCTTTGCTCGTCGAGCACACTCCGATCCTTGCGCCCTTCATTTATCGCGACTGAGCCCGGGCCAGTCCCTGCTTCTGCATCTCCTTGACCATCTCCTTCGACAGCTCGTCGAAGAACCCGCGCAAGTCCCGCGGATTGTTCGTTTCGCTGACCGCCGCCCACAGCAGCTGATTGCGGGGCACGCTGTAGATCGTGGTTTCAACAACGACGACGGTCTGCGTGCGCGCCGACGCGGGCACCCACACCGCGCTCCATCCGTAGCCGTAGTAGCCCCAGAGCGTGCTGTAATTCGAGGTCACCCAGGTGCCAGTCGTGTACGTCTCTGTGTCGCTGCTGACGGGCCGCACAGCAACGACGCCTTCCACGTTGGCCTTCTCGAACCACGGTTTGGCAGTCTCTGCGTGGGCCAGTTCTTCCTTCGGTGCGATCCGGTACGTGGCGACCGCCTGGATGCCTCGTGCAGTCATTTCGCGCACGAGCGACTCCTCGCCCGCGACGCGCAACGAGTCATCGTTCGTGATCACGAGTGCAGCCACCTTCTTCCCCGCAAAGCTGACTGCTCCGGCGTCCAGTGATTTGAAGGTCGAGGTGAACCTGACCGCGGCTGAGAGCGTCGCGACCGCGGCCGCGATCGCAAGTGTCGTCAATGCGGTACGTCTGGAGCGTTTCATCATCATCGGTTCCTTCCGAGCTGCCACGCCTGAATCGGATCAGGACTCGTCCGGTTCATGAGGCCGAAGACCGGAGAGCAAGAAAGCGACCGACGCGGTACGACGGCGGTCCCAGAAAACCCTCTCAATGACGTGGTTTGCACGGCCGCTCACCGCATGCCGTCATCACCACGACCGCTCGCTGTCGGACCCGCGATCGAGCGTGGGCGAATGGTCGTAAGCCGCAGGGTGCGCCTATTCCTGTCGATGCATGGCCTCAACCTTCTATTTCCATGATGCACTCAATGCAGCCGTTGAGAACCAGCTGACCGCTACGGCCCGGCGGTCGCGCCGCGCATCTAAAGCCTTAGAGGTGTCGTGAAAACCGCATTGATGCTCACGCTCGTCATGGGCGCCGGATCCGTCGCGGCTGCCCAACCTGTTCAGCTGCGGCCGATTCGCCAGGTGAGTTTCACCGGAGATGACCCGGTCACCACGGAACTGATCGATGCGGTCCGCAAAGACGAGGGCGCCACTGGCGCTCCTGCATACGCGATGTGTGCATGCCTGCTCGAATTGCAAAGGATTGCCGAGTCGCAGGGCCGCCTTGATTTCGGTGTTGTCGTCGAGACCCACGGTGACAGCGATGCGACCGACGTGGCGGCCCATGTGCGGATGGGATCGCAGTACAGTGTGGGCCGCATTCACTTCACCGGGCATCGCGCCATCAACGACTCGACCCTACGGCGCGCCTTCACTCTGCGCGAGCGCGATCTGTTCGACGTCGGCAAGCTCCGTCGCAGCCTGGCGCGGCTCAACGACATCGGGCTGGCCAGGCCGGTCACCTTCGCCGACATCATCGTGACCAGGCAGACTGATGGCGCGACGGCCGACATCACGGTTCCACTCGGCACGCGAGGCCGGCGATGGTGGTCGCTGTCCGGCCCGATCATTCCGGGGCTCGGAGCGTACCAAGCGTCGATCTCGTCGCGCCTGCCAACATGGGGCCGCGGCGCCCTCGAGGCTTCAACCTATCTCGTCACCTTCAACGTACTGGCATTGGCTCACTCATCGCTTGGCGTCTTGACGTTGATGTCAAAAACGCCGCCCGCTGTAGTAATGCTCGAGCGCCCGTTGTTTCCGGGTCAGGAGTGGCTATCGGGGTTCGCCTTCTCACCCGCGTTGTCTGCGCAGACAACAGTCGCGTACTACGGACGCGCACATCTAGGGCGTGGCGTCCACGCGATGCTCGAGGATGAGACGAGAGATACGCTCGCGATGCCCGTTATCGGCGGCGGCCGTCCGGCAGGAGAGTTCCTGGTGTGCCAGTCACCACAGTCGCGATGGCGCTGGGTCCGCCGCGGCGCCGTTCACGCCATCGACACCGCGGTCAGAGTTCTGACAACTCCGTGAACTGCCCCGTGCTGTCTCCGAGCGTGTCGGCGGGAACACCGAGCCGGTTGAGAAGTGTCAGCTGCAGATTGGTCAGCGGCGTGTCCTGCGGATACACGAGGTGACGGCCCCCGGTGATCGCACCCGCTCCTCCACCGACCAGCAGTGTCGGCAGCGGGCCGTGCGTGTGTCGATCGCTGTTGCTGATGCCGCCGCCATAGAGCAGCATCACATGGTCGAGCAGCGAGCCATCGCCGTCTGGTGTCGCGCGCAGCTTCTCCAGATACGATGCAAACAACGCGACGTGATACAGCTGGATCTGGGTGCACTTTTCCATCTTCGCCGCGTCGTTCTGATGGTGCGTCAGCGGATGATGCGGCTCGGGGATCCCGATCTGCGGATACGGCCGGCCGGTCTGCTCGCGTCCGTACATGAAGGTGATCACACGTGTCAGATCGGACTGGTACGCCAGCAGCTGCAGGTCGTAGAGCAGCTTGACGTGCGGCTCGAAACCGTCGGGCACGCCTGAGGGCTGTTCAACCTCGGGACCCTGTTTCGTGCGCTGCTCCTCCGCTTTTTGAATCCGCCGTTCGGTGTCACGAAGCGACTCGAGGTAGTCGCTCAACTTCGAGTTGTCCGCGGGCCCTAGCGTCTGCTGCAGCTGTTTCACGCGCGCGGTGACCGAATCGAGAATGCTGCGATCCTGCCGCAGTCGTCGCTCACGCACCGCGGCATCGGTGCTGTCGCTGGTGCCGAACAGCCGCTCGAACACGACGCGCGGGTTGTTCTCGGCCATCAACGGCAAGGTCGGCGTGCGCCACGACAACGTGCTGCTGTAGGCGCAGCTGTATCCGACATCGCACGCACCCACCAGGCTGTTGTCATCCGCCGTCAATTGCAGCGAGGACAGCTGCGTCTCTTTCTCGAGCGCCCTGGCCGCAATCTGGTCCATCGAGATGCCGTTCTCGACAATGCTGTCCGACTTCTTCACGTGGACGCCGGTCAGATAGGAGCCGGACGCGCGCGAATGATCGCCGCCGCCGTCGCCCAGCGCCTCGGCCTGGTGACTCGAGAGGTTGGTCACGATCACCAACTGATCCCGGAACGGCTCGAGCGGCGTTAGCGTGCGCGACAACACGAAGTCGCGACCAATACCTTTCGGCACCCAATTCTCGTAGATGACGCCGTTGGGATGGTAGACAACGCCGAAACGGCGGACCGCCTTCGCCGGCGTCTTCACCTGCGCGGTGAGCGCCGGCACCATCGCATCCAGAAGCGGCAGCGCCACAGCTGTCCCGATCCCGCGTAGCGCGGTCCGCCGCGACATCGCCTTCCTGGTAACGATCATGGTCGCGATCTCCTCATTTGAAACGGCGGGCTCTTGACGATGGCGAGGATCGTTGACGACCATCGGTAGTCATCGGCCGCCGCCGCTCGCACGATCGCGCGGATTGCAGGAGCATCGGAGTACTGCATCTCTCGGCCGATCGCGTATGTGAGCAGCTTGCCGGTCACCGTCCGCACGAACTGCTCCTTCTGCGCGACGAGCGCACGGCGAAGAGCCGCGGGACCGTCCACTTTCGTCCCATCGAGCAGGACCCCAGACGCGTCGATCGACCCGCCCCCATCCATCGTGCGCCAGTGACCAACGGCATCGAAGTTTTCGAGGCTGAAGCCGAGCGGGTCCATCCGCGCGTGACACGACGCACACACCGGATTCGCGCGATGCTGCTCCAGCATCTGCCGCACCGTCGTGGTTTTTCCCAACGTGCTCTCGTCCAGGTTGGTATTCGCGTTCGGCGGTGGCGGCGGTACCGGCGCTGCAAGGATGTTCTCGAGCAGCCACTTACCGCGAATCGTCGGCGAGGTGCGGGTCGGATACGACGTCACGGCGAGAATACTCGCCTTGCCCAGCAGTCCCCAGCGGTTCTCGTCCGCCAGCCTCACGCGCCGGAAGTGGCTTCCGTAGACACCAGACAAATCGTAGTGACGTGCGAGCTGCTCGTTCAGAAACGTCGAGTCCGACGTGAGTAACTCCACGATGCCGCGATCGCCTTTGAGTTGATCGTCGAGGAACAGCTCGGTCTCACGCACGATGGCGGATCGCAGGTTGTCGTCGAACCAGGGAAACTGCGTATTCGCATCGGGCGTGAGCAGCCAGACGTTGCGCGTCTGCAGCCACTGGCCGAAGAAGTTGTCCACCAACGCAGCGCGGGCGCGAGGCTCGGCCAGCATGCGCCGCACTTGCTGTTCGAGTACGCCCACATCACGCAACGTGCCGCGAATCGCCAGATCGAGCAGCTCTTCGTCGGGGCTGCTGCTCCACAGAAAGAACGACAGTCGCGAGGCGAGCTCGACGTCAGAAAGACGATACGCGGTTCCGGCCGGCACGGCAGCCGGATCGGATTCGATGCGGAACAGGAAGTCAGGACTGGTGAGCAGCCGTTCGAGCCCGGCACGAACGCCGTTGTCGAAATCGCGTTCCGCCCGTCCGCGCTGAAAAAATCCCATCAGCGTCTGGACATCGTCTGGCGTCACCTGGCGCCGATATGCCGTTCGCGCCAACGACGACACGATCTTCGTCGCACATTCAGTCTCCTCGCTCGCGCTCGCGGGGCGACATACAAAGATGCGCTGACGGCTCGGCGAGTCTTTCGGCACGTGTCCGTTGTAGGGGCCACCGATCAGCAGCGACGAGATGGCGAGCTCGGCGCTGTTGATGTCGCCTTCGCGATTCCAGATCGGGATCCGCGCAGGTCCGAGTCCCTCGGCCTTGCTGCCCTCCGTCTTGACGATGGTGGCGAGCACCTGATGAAGTCCGGCGGTCAATTGCGCGCGCACTTGCAGCACGTCATCGGCATCGTCTCGCGGTTCCGTCGAGCCGCCGCCAATCGTGAACTGTCCGATGCGCGCGCCATCGACTCGTATTTCGATCGTCGCTGGCGCGTTCAATCCCCGAATCGGGCCGGCGTACGTCCTCAATAGGCGGACTCTGAAGACGTACTCACCATCAACCGGGAAGTAATGGCGAGCGGCAATGCCGCCTCGCGATCCCAATGAAAACGATTCACCGAGGCGCTCGGTCTGCCAGAGCCAGGTCTGTTCGTTGGTATTGCCCCTCACCGCGGTATAGCGCTCGAATGCGGGGCGGATGGTGGGGTCACCAACGGCGACCCGCGCGATCTTGGCCGCCGCGGTCAGATAGCGATCGAGCAGCGCCGGCTCGACGCCAAGGGCGTCGGCATTGGTGTCGAAGCCGTGGGCCTGCGCATCGGGAGGCAGCATCGAGGTGGGGTCGATCTCAATGCCGAGCAGGTCGCGGACGGCGTTGGCGTACTCGGTGCGATTGAGACGATGGAGACCCGCCGGTCGTCCGGGATTCGGCCGGGCCGCCGCGGCGCGATCCAACTCGCTCTCCAACCAGGTGGCTACAGTGTCGTACGTCGCGTTGTCGGGCCGCGGCATGTTTGACGGCGGCATCGATCGGCCGCGCAACTGCACGACGACCCTTTCCCAGGTGTCCGATGCGTTGGCGATCTGATCGTCGGCCTTGTCGAGCAGAAGGTTCGCTGTCTTCAATCGCTCGCTGTGACAGGTGACGCAGTACTTCGAGACGAGCTCCCGCGCGGGACTCGGCAGCGTAGGCCGGGTCGTGCTTTGTAGACTCGGCGTGTCGGGGACGCGAGGCTGCGGCGCCCCCTCGATGCACACCGCTCCCACCCACGCGACGCACGCGCACATCGTCAACACTCGCTGCACACCGCCAGGCGACAGCATCACCGGCATCTGACCTGCGCCTGACACGGCTTACCGAGCTTCGGATCGGCACCGTGCTTCCGCAGAATATCGGCACCAGCGGTGTTGTAGAGCACGCCGCCAAGACGATCGCCGTATCCGGAGGCGGCCAGCCACGGAGTGATACCCGCCTTGCTCACCGCGTTGACGTCTGCGCCTTTCTCGATGAGCCGTTCCAGCAGCGTATTCCAGCCGTGATAGGCGGCGCCGAACAGCGCGTTCTCGCCGGTGGTCGTCGCGCCTTTCGCGTCGGCACCGAGCTCGAAGAGAAAAGTCACGGCATCGAGCGCCTGCGCTTCAGTGGTCGGACGCTCGCCGATGCTGCGGTTGAGACCGGAGGCCGCCATCACCGCTGTCGCCTTGGTATCGGTGACCAACCTGGAATCGGCGCCAGCGGCGTGCAGCAATCGCATCATCTCGAGATCGTCCGCAGCGCTGGCGAGAAGGAACGGTGTCGCGCCGGGTGCGTCCTCGTACCCGCCACCCAACCCCTGAAATCCCGGCGGCCGTCGTGTCATGCGCGCGTTCGGATTCGCGCCATGTGACAGCAGTGATTTCACAAGTGCGATTTTCTGCTGGCGATTCGGAATACCGCCCATCGGATCGGTAAATCCGTACACCTGGTTCGAGATGCCGCCTTCCCACGTACCCGACGCCCAATGCAGCGGGGTGAAGCCGGCATCGAGCACATTGGGATCGGCGCCCTGCTCGAGCAGAAACAGTGCGAGGGGCACATGACCTCTCACGGTCGCGACGAGCAACGGTGTGCTGCCCTCAGAGATCGTCGCCTGATACGCCGGACCTCGCGGCGCGACGGCTGCCGCGGCGGTGCCTGACGCCGTGCGTCCACCGTTTGAACTCACATTCGCGTCCCGGCCTGCTGGCGACGAGGCTTCGGGCCGCGACGTGATGTTGACGTGCACACCCGACGCCAGCAGATGTCGGACGCTGTCAACGTCGCCCTCACGCGCGGCGAAGTGGAGCGCGGTAAATCCCTTCTTGGTGTGCGCCTGGGTATTCGCTCCGGCTTCCACGAGAAGACGCACCACGTTCGGATGACGCTCCGAAGCGGCCCACATCAAGGCGTCCTGATTCTGCGATGGCTCTTTGCCGTTGACGTCGGCGCCTCGCGCGATGAGCGCGCGAACGGCGTCGGCGTTCCCCGTGCTCGCGCACGTCATGAGCGGCGTCTCGCCAGTCGCGATTCGTGTATTCGGGTTCGCACCGGCATTGAGCAGGAGCGCGACGAGCTCGGCGCTTCCGTTTGTGCAGGCTCGCGACAGTGGCGTCATGCCGAAATCGTTCGCGATGTTGGCGTCGGCGTGCGCGCGGACGAGCAGATCGGCGGTGGCGACGTCGTTCCAGTGCGCGGCCCACAAGAGGGCGGTGGATCCGTCCTCGGATCGAACGTTGATGTCGGGGGTGCTCGTGAGCAGAGACCGAACGCGCGCTTGATCCTGATCCCTGGCCGCATCGACCAGCCCACGAGCATCCGGCGCGGCGGTGAGGCCGGCGGCGGCGACCAACGTCACCAGGCACGCCGCGGCGACGACACCCCGTTCGTTTCTGGCGCGCATGGCCGTTCCTTTCTCGCCCGGGACGGCCCGGGCTTTCGGACAGACGGCCCTACTTTATTACGGTTTATCGGCCTTCTTCATCGCGTTTGCGAAGGCCTCGGCCTCGTGCTCCTGCACGCACGTGACGTGGTCCATTTTGACCGTGGCCGTTCATTGGATGATGTCCTAGGCCCGCTCGTAGTGCTCGCGGAATCCCGGAAACATCTCCTCGACCGTGTCGATGGCTTTGGCGATGGCGAAGCTGAAGGCCGCGTCGCGAATGCGACTCAGGGTGTCAGTGACTCTCGGACCCATGCCTCTCGCAGCGGCAGCCAAGCCCATCGGCCGGCGCGATTCCCCCGAACCATCCACGCGGTCATCATCGCGAAGCATCGCCGCGGCAAGCATGCCCCCGCCGATCACGACGGCGCCCAGCACGAGCAACGAACCCAATGGATACGCGGAATCAGCGCTCTCGCCGGATTTCTTCGCGCTTGTGGTCGCGACGTGCTCGACCTGGTCGGCGGTGTTCCCAACTCGTTCGGTGTGTGAAGCCATTTCGATCTCCCGCACACGAAAATGCAAGGGCCGCGCCCGAGCACCGCGAGACATCGCCGAACTCAGCCTTTACGATTGCCCATGCCTCAACGGCTGCGGACTGGCGGTTGTCGCATTCGACGAGGGTGCGTCACTGGCAGGAAATGAGTCCACCGATTCCAGAGTCACGACGTCAGCGGCGGCCGAATCGTGACGCGAGCGTGCGATCCTCGGCGAGTACCGACTGGCAAGCCGCGCTGCCGCGCAGCTGAGCAAGCCCGCCCCGGTCGCCCGAAACCACATGCTCGAACGGCTTCGGCGGCTTGGTGAGAACGCGCCAAAAAAGAAAAGACCTGCACCGACGAACGCGAGCGACGCGCCCAATCTGTCATCGAGATATTGGCCCCGCCACCCACCCCGCTCCCACGCATCGGCATCGGAGCGATGCACTTGCAAGTTCATGAACTGTTCCGATTTCATGACGTCCCTCGCGAACATCGGGAGCATGTCCTGTACCAAGATGCTCTCGACTCGCGACCCTTGCTTGAGGTGGCAATCGCGGCTACTTGTTCCCGCTCGCCTCGGCGGCGCGCGACGCACTCAGCATGTTGCGCATCGCATAGTTGCCTTCATGGCACGCGTACTCGAACATCCCGTAGGCGGGCTCGCGCTTCCACGGAAACGACAGCGTCCAGGGTCGCGTCCACGTTCCCGGGTCGTCGATCGTCGCCGTGTACTGGAGCGTGTCCTTATCGAGCATCGTGAACCGCTCGGTGATCGTGAGCCGTTCGCTTGTCCGGCCGCCGCCGTTCCCACCAACACCAGTCATCCCGTTCAAGTTCTTCGTCACGATGACCAGCGTGTTTCCTTCCCAGTGACCACGCGAGTCACCCATGTACGACGTCACGTTCGCCGGGAGATGCGGACGGCCGTCGAGCGGCACCACGCGCGCCTCGTGAATCATCTCGTTGCGGATCACGACGTAGCCCGGCGCCTGCACGATCTCGTTCCCGTTGTTGTAGATGGTGGGCAGAAGCGATCCCATGACGCCCCGCGTGATGCAGCGGTCATACAGGCTGCGATCCAGATAGGTGTCCGCCTCGCGTCCCTGGAGTCGCGTGGTCCGAGCCTTGGCGTCCGCCTGCTGCTGCGCCTGACGCGCCTGGCCCTCGGCCGACAGCGGTGGCTGGCGACCGTCTGGTGGATCGACGATGAGGGATGCCTGTCGCGATGGTTTGCCGGTCTCTTGCCAGTGCGGCGTCGGCGACGTCGGGCAGCGGATGACGCACGGCGTGGTCACGTCGGCGGTGAACACGTCGATCTCGGCGAGAAGCGACTCTTCTTCGTTTTTGATCTCGCTGGCGCGCTTCGCGAACTCTTCTTCCGTCAGCAGGTTGCGTGTGCCGAATCGAGTCGGCCGCTGCAGCGGCACGCCCACCATGTCGACACTGGGCCAGAACCCCTGGAGATCGGGGTCGCCCCACGGCGTCTTCGGCTGGACGAATCCCGCCGCGGGTTGAGGTGTCGGCAGCGTGGCGGCACCTGTGCTGGTCGGGGTCGCATCGGCCGGCGGCCGCTGTTGAGCCGCAAGACCGGCCGAACTCAGTGCGAATCCAACGAGGAGGGCAACAACGTGTGTTTTCATTTGCTGGCTCCAGAGAACCAGCAAATGATATCGCGGCAACGATCAGCGCCGGCTGATCGTCAGTAGCCTGACCGCTGCCGGCTGAGTCTCTGGTACTTGGAGCTGTGGCATTGGCGTCGTCAGGAACAGACGCCGCGTGACGAGTCCCAGCCAACGCGCCCACCGCGTCGAGCGTGCGACGCGAGCACTGTCGGTCGCAATCCCGGTGTTGGCGTACATCTGGCGATACAGCCGCGACACCAGCACGAAGGCGACACGGGCCTTGAGGGACTTGACGACACTCGATCGCGCCCAGACATTGCGCCAGCTGTAGAAGCGATCCCAGGCGTGCTGCGTGCCGCGTCGAATGTCCTCCAACGACATGCGTGGATGCGGCGAATAGAGCTTCGGGCGCTGGTGCTTGGGAATCAGCCAGTGCGTCGTGATCGGAACACCTTCCACCTGCCGCTCACGGTTGCTTTCCTGGGCCGCCCACTTCTCAAAGTCGACCGTGCCCGGAAACGGCGTGAGCAACACGAACTGCGCGAAGGTGAGGTTCGCCCGCTCTGCCAGCGCCACCGTGGCATCAAAGGTTTCAGCGTCGTCGCTGGGGAGACCGAAGATGAAGGAACCCAGGACGTGAATGTCGTGTTCGCGGAAGGCACGGAGCCGTTCAACGAGCGCGTCGCCAGCCAGGTTGAATCCCTTGTACACATCTTTCAGGCCGGCGGCGGTGACGGACTCGACACCGACCAGCGCGCCGCGGATGTGGGCTCGGCGCATCGCGTCGAGAAACTCGCCGTCCTCGGCCGCTTCCATGGTGATCTGCGTGTAGAAAACGAGATCGTCAGGCAGTCGGGCGAGCTGCGCCATCAGCTCCATGCGTTCTTCGCGCAGCGCCTCGAGCTGTGCGAGTCGCGATGGGTCCGAGCGGCGGCGTGCCTGTGCGAGATCCTCGAAGCTGACCGGATAGAAATTGTCGTCGGCCAATGCGATGAAGCGGAATCCGCGTCGCCGCAGATCCACGACTTCGCGCACGACCTGGTCCACGCCACGCTGCCGCGGCTTCTGACCGTCGGTGCGCCAGACCGAACAGAACGAGCAGTGCTTCGGGCATCCGCGTACGGTCTGCACCGAGCCCCACATGTAACGACCCTCGGGAAGCAGATCCCACCGTGCCGCCGCGAAGTGTTCGGCATCGACGCGTCCGCCATCGTAGAGCGCCTTCGGTCGCCCGGCGAGACAGTCTTCGACGACCCGCGCCCAGATGACGTCGCCATCCCCCTTGACGACAGCGTGGGCCGCGCCCTGTTCATGCGCTTCGTCTGGAAAGAGCGTCGCGTGAATGCCACCGTAGACGACCCACGCGCCGCGTTCGCGCGCCATCTTGCCGATTGCGTAGCCGCGCAACGCATTGCCCGTGTGAATGCCGATTCCGACAACGTCTCCCGGCGAGACGACGGTGGGATCGATCAGGTCCAGCGTTTCATCGACGACGTTGGGATCTCCCCATCGATCGCCGGTCGCGGCGGCGAGGACGTACAGCCATCGCGGCGTAATGACGGCGACGCCGAACGAGACGTCGCTCGGGTTAATCAGGTGGACACGAGGCTGGGCAGCGGCGCGGTGATTCACCCCCGCTGCATCGACGGCGTCGGCGACGAGTCTCGTGTCTGTCATCTTGGGGAGCGGGGCTCACGGACGGCGAACTTCTGAACACACATAAACTCTCACAGGCCAGGCTTTGGTGAGGGCCAGGGCCAAAAGCCTCAGAGCTCAAAAAAGCAGATGAGTTCAGTATACGTCACTTCACGGCGTCGTAGCCTGGGGCCGTTGTTCAGATCAGGACCAGCGGCCCACGTGCGCACCGGTAGAGTTTCAGCATGACTATCGACCACCATCAGGACAACGAGCGTCAGGCGCGCGTTGATCGGATATCACAGAATTCCGCGAAGCCCACTCCCGGCGGTTTGGGAAACCAAACGGCAACGCCGTCGAGGCGACGTCGGAATCGATCGTGAAAGCACCACGCGGCGGCACTACAGTCTCACCGTTTCGCTTTCTTCTCGGGAGTCACCTGAGAAGATTGAATGACGGCGGCTGAGTTGGTGAGGGCGATGAATCCAAGATCCTTCGTGATGCCGCCTCTATAGGAATGCAGTGGATGCTCGTCGCAGTGCGTGTTCAGGTGCGCACAGGCGGCGGGGCTGGTTTCGTACGTTTGCCGCTCGCTCGAGCCGTGTCCCACAAGTACCGGCACATAGGGCAGAAAGCGCACTGTGTCACGTAACGCGTCAGCGTCACGAAGGCATGTGGTGATCCGCACCGCGGACAACCGACATGGCACCGAGCCGCTGGCAAAGGGAACAACATGACGAAGTCCAGTGTAGGCAATACGTGCCAAGCGCGCTATTCCGGACTGAACACGTCACCACACGGCGACTCGCCCGCGATTCCCTGAGCACCGCGAGTTGCGCAGGTTCCTCACGATGCACGATCCGACGCGCTCGTGATCGACCCAGCCCGCCGGCACCTTCACTCCTCCCAACTGCGCATCGCGGGATCCGACGGACCCGTGGCCGCACGCACGTCGCGTGAGATAATTGCGAATTGCCGATGCCGAAAGCACGCCGCGTTGAGTCAGGCAAGAAACGACCGGACTTCGACGCCGAGGCCTTCCTGACGTCGGCAGGTGCGGCGCGGCGCGTGGCGACGTATCCAAGAGGAAAAGTCGTCTTCTCGCAGGGTCAACCAAGCGACACCGTCATGTTCATCCAGAAGGGCGCCGTCAAGATCTCTGTGCTGTCCAGGACCGGCAAGGAAGCGGTTGTGGCGATGTTGGGCCCCGGCGATTTCTTCGGAGAGGGCGCGCTCACCGGTCAATCGATTCGGATCGGGACGGCAACTGCGACGATGCCGACAATCGTGCTCGTCATCGAGAAAGCCGTGATGGCGGGCCTGCTGCGCGACCAGCCGAGGTTCTCGGAACGGTTCATCTCGTACATGCTGGAGCGGAACCTCCGCATCGAAGCGGACCTCGTGGATCATCTCTTCAACTCCAGTGAAAAACGGCTGGCGCGAACGCTGCTCCTGCTGGCGCGGTACGGCGAGAAGGAGGGACCGGAGCAGCGGATACCAAAGATCTCGCAGGAAACGCTTGCCGAAATGGTCGGGACGACGCGTTCGCGCGTGAACTTCTTCATGAACAAGTTCAGAGACCTTGGATTCATCGCATACAACGGAGAGCTGACGGTCAATACCTCGCTTCTTAGCGTCGTCCTCCACGAGTAGTTCGTTCGCGGGACGGGTCCACTTCGGACTCGCCCGCCCATTGGCGAATCACCAGACGCAACTCATCGGCCTGGTCTTGCAATTGCCGCATCCGCTTCGCCTGGACCGCCAGGTCGCGACACATTTCCGTGATGTGGCCTTCAACAGCATTCAGCAGCTCGGTCGGTCGGGGCCACCGGAATTCTCGCCGCACTCCAACTGGGACTCCTGATTTGGGCATCGCATCCCTCTTACGCCGGTATCCTGTCAGTTTGGGATGGCCACGTATGTACTGTTTGGAACGCCAGCACGCTGAATGTTTTCACTGCCGTCGCGCTGGTGCCGCTGTGGACCTGCATAATGCCGTTCCGCGATTGTCTTCTGGGCTGGCAGCAGCACGTGACCAAGTTCGTGCGCGATCACAAGCCCGAGCGCGTCGCCATGCCCGACCGCCTGAATGATCCACCGAGGGGCCGACGCGTTCCCACAACATGTAGACACGCCGAGCATCCCCGTTCGCCTGCGCGCTAACGGGCACAAAAGATCGCTCCAATGGCGGCACTGCGCGATCGAAGGGGCTAGAGCAACCGACTTAGGAACGGATAGCCCCAGAACAGGCCGAGCACCGTCGAGACACAGCCAACCGCGAGAGAGAACGTGCGCACGACCGCACGATCGGATCCCATTCGCGCGATCTGCCAGCCCAGTAGACCTGACAGGGCCACCATCCCCAAAGTGGATCCGACACCAAAGAGCGCCAGATAGCCGAGCCTCGTCATCGTCGACGGGAGCGTGGCGACGACGAGCGCGGTGAGCGCGCCGCTTCCCGCCAGTCCGTGTACAGCGCCCACCAGCAGTGGTCGTGCGAGCGTCCACCGATCGACGTCAACGAGGCGCGACGTCGCTGGCCTCGCATGGGAATGCGTTCGACGTGGGACGAGGTTGCAGGCGGCCTGGTATATCGCGCGCGCGCCGAACCCGAGCAGCAGCAGCACCACACCAAGTTCGAACGCCATCGTCACCGACACCGGCATTTCGGAACGGAAGACGACGAGAGCGGTGCCAGCCGCCAACAAGGTCAGGGTATGGCCCAGTCCCCAGCACGCGCCGAGCCACGCCGCTGTCGTACTCGTGCGCTCGCCGGTCATGAGGGTCGCTACCGCGGCGAGATGATCCGGTTCGAACGCGTGCTGCATACCGAGCAACGAGCCCAACGCGGCACTCGCGACGAATCCGATATTCGGCGCATTCCACTGTCCAAATGGAGCCACGTTGATCTGGTGAATCAGCCAGTAGCCGGCGAACGTAAAAGCGACGCCAAGGAGAAGCCACCCAACGTCAGGCTTTCCAGACGCCTTCAGCTCGACTGCCGTCCCGTGAGGAGTGGCTCGGTAGGCGTCGGCCCACGCGTCCCGACGCGTGAGGAGCGCAGTCGGATCGGTCAGACCCTTGGCCGTCACCATGCGCTCGAGAGCCGTCAACCAGTGCTCGTAGTAGCGAGAGCCGTCGTCTGGTTCCCCGCGCCTTGCTGCGGCCTGCAGTTCCTCGGCGAGACTGGCAGCCCATTCTTTCCAGGTGAAATGCCCCTGCTCTGAGAGCTTGACGGCGAGAGCGAAGGCCTGCGCCTGCCATGGCTCGGCGAACACTGGCCCGCCTTCGTCACGAGGCAGATGCGGAAGGTCGGATAGCACTAATGGGGACGCTACTCCTCTGCTCACGCAAAGGTCAACGAGGGCGATTGGTCGTTGCCTTGACAGCGACGCGGCGCTTCGCCAGGATCTGCATCGGACCCGGGCAAACGATGGCCAACGCTACGGACAGACCGGTTGGGCGGCGAAAGTTCCTGAGCGACGCGGTTGCGGGCGCAGCCAGCCTCGTCGCGACTCCACACATCGCATCGGCCAAGGCGGAGGTACCCGCGCCGGCGCAAGTCCAGGACCACCAGGCCGTTCCGTCGGACGTGGCGCTCCGTGTCAAAGCGCTCGAGTCGATTCTGGTCGAGAAGGGCATGATCGATCCGGCCACAATCGATGCGGTCATCGAGACGTACGAATCGAAGATCGGTCCTCGCAATGGCGCCCGCGTGATCGCGAAGGCGTGGGTCGATCCGGCCTACCGGAAGCGTTTGCTCGCCGATGGTACCGCTGCAATTGCTGAACTCGGGTACGGTGGATCGCAGAGCGAGCACATGGTGGTCGTTGAAAACACGGCGACCGTCCACAATCTCATCGTCTGCACGCTCTGCTCGTGCTATCCGTGGCCAGTGCTTGGCCTGCCCCCCACGTGGTACAAATCTGCGCCGTATCGGTCGCGAGCGGTCATCGACCCGCGCGGCGTGCTGCGCGAATTCGGCGTCACGCTGTCTGATGACGTCTCGGTCCGTGTGTGGGACAGCACGGCGGAGATTCGCTATCTCGTTCTTCCCGAGCGTCCGCTGGGAACGGAGAAGTTGAATGAGGAGCAGCTCGCTGCTCTCGTGACACGCAACGCGATGGTCGGCGTCGCAAAAGTGTCACGGCCCCGTGGAGCTGCCGCATGAACGGCATACATGACATGGGCGGCATGCATGGCATGGGGCCAATCGAAGTGCGCGAAGACGAGCGGCCATTCCATGCTGAATGGGAAGCGCGCGCATGGGGCCTGATTCGCGCCACGGGAGCTTTTGGCCCGACGCGCCGGCGGAACTTCCGCTACGAACATGAAATCCTGTCGGCAGCGCAGTATCTGCAGATGCAGTACTACGAGCGATTCATCAAGGTGCTCGTGGATCGCTTGATGGCAGCGAAGCTGCTGACGCAGGCAGAACTCGACAGCGGTCACGCCGATCCCGCATCTCCCAGATTCACGCCACGCGTCACCCCCGCGAACATCGCCGAGCAGCTCGCACGTCGTCGATCGCTACGTCGGGAAGACGTGAACATCCGACCACAGTTCAAGGTCGGCCAGCGCGTGCGGGCTCGCAACATCAACCCGGTCGGGCACACTCGACTGCCGCGCTACATGCGCGGCCATCGCGGAACGATTGTGGCCGACCACGGCGTGTTCGATTTTCAGGATACCGACGCCGAAGGTTACACGCTGCCCGATCGGCCCCAGCATGTGTACACAGTCGGGTTCACCGCGCGAGAGCTGTGGGGCGACGCGGCCAATGCACGAGACACGGTCCACGCCGAACTGTGGGAGGACTATCTCGAGCGCGCCCGAGTTCAATGAGTCTTGGCAGAGTGACGGTGATTGACCATGGATGTCGATTGCGTGCCCCGCCCGATGACGAGCCAGTCATCGATGCGCAGAACGGCCGAACG
>DAINQP010000051.1:0-28719 GCA_036742665.1 Vicinamibacterales bacterium
CGTGGTTCAGCAGTGTCCGGCCGGACACGTTCGACATCTCGAGCACCTGGCGAGTCGCGACGCCCGGCTGCACGAAGCCCGAGGTGACGTGGATCATCAGGCCGAGCCGCGCGAACCGGCTGCGGCCCTCGAGCCATCCGCCGATGTCACCGGGAAGCGTGATTCGCTCGCGGGTGATGCCGTGGATGGTCTCGCCGGGTGCCAGCGGATACGGTGTCTCGAGTGAGCGCACGTCGGTGATGGTCCTGTAGTCGACCTCGTCAGTGACGGGAACGGGTTCGCGCGCCGCATGCATGACACGGATCTCGTCCCCGAGATGGAGGTCGATCGAGGCTGGCCCCACCTGGTCGGCGAAGAACGGCTCGATCACCACTCGCCCGGCCTCGATCTCGCGCCGGATCGCGTCGCACGTAAGGATCATCGTGTCATTTCGTCGGCGCTGAAGTGTACAATGAAGGTCCTTTCCTGAGCCTCCCGGCCGGCACCGGCCGCCAGCCTCATTAAAGTGGCTGGCGGGGATATACCTTCCTTCCAGCCTCGGCTCGAATCGGTGCCAAGAGGGCTCATCATGCGGACCTCCGACAAAAGTCCCGCCCGTCCTCACCAGTGCCCGGTCTGCCACCGGCCGCAAACGAGGTTGCAACGGCGCCTGAGTGAGACGAAGAACGGGTCCACGATGTACGTGTGTCCACGTGCCGGTGAATGCAGCGTCGGCGTCAATCTCAGCAAACTGGACACGTGGGTTGCGGTCTAGCAACTGCGAATCGAGTGCACTCGCGATGGCCACGGTCAGCGGTTTCGTGCTCGTGTAGTGTGCTGAGACTCTTTATGTGGAAATGGATCAAGCGGCGGGAATTGATCGCGCGAGCTGAATCCGACGCGCCTGTGGCGGAGCGGCATACGGGCAGAGCGCCAGGAAGGGCCGCCAGGGTCCCCAGCAAGTACGCGTCGCTCCACGATTATCTCAAGAATCGGTACGCCGACAGCGTCGTTCTCACCTTCGGGCAGCTCGAAGATCTCCTTGGCTGCGCGCTGCCGGATTCAGCGCGTGTCCAGCATGAGTGGTGGACGAGCACGGACAGAGACGCGGGCAGGCCAGCGTGTTCGGACGCGTGGATTCTGGCCGGCAGAAAGGCCAGCCCGAACCTCCTGGCCCGCACGGTCGTCTTTGAACGAACTGCGTCCCGTCAAGATTCACGGTCCGTCGAGTGATTATCGTCTGGGCCGCGATTGTCGTTGCCGGGCTCGTGGGCTTTGTCGCGTGGTCATGGAATCGACGACGGAAAGACGATGATCTCGGTGTCATCAGCCATCAGTGGCTTGCCGAACAGCGTCAGCGAACGGATTCCGCGTCCCACCGCTGAGACGACCCTCATTCCTCAGCCCGCGAACGGATCCGGCGGTCTCACCCACCGGAACCCGCTGTTCAGCAACCTGAACGTATCGAGCTCCACCCGCCGCAGTCGCAGCCGCACTGTGTGGCCATCCATCGTTCCATCGAGGACAAGCCGATCGGAGGCGGGCCGCTCGAATGTGAATGACGCACGCCAGCGGCCGCCGTTGCGCTTGGTCAATGCGATGGCGCGGCTGCTCGTATTCACGCTCGCCTCGTAGTGCGCAAACGAGTCGTCCGTGCGTTGAAACACGACGACCGTCGGCGTGTCGAAGATGACGCGGCGCCAGCGGCGATCGTAGTCGTTGAGGACAGCGGGACGAGCCTCACCGTCGACACTCAACTCCTCGACGTTCCAGATGCCATAGAGCGGCGAGCGTGGCTCACCCGGTCCGCCAGGGGCGTAGTACGAGCGCGTGGCGACCCACGTGAACATGCCGATCAGGTAAATACCGAACGCCACCTGCGCGATCCGCGCAATTCGATTGGCGTGCGGCGTCGCAAAGAGATCGGGCAGTGACGAGGGCGCGGCCGGGCGATTCAGCACGAGAACGTTTCCAAGGCGAGTTGCGTCTGGCGTGAGCAGGAACGCGAACATCAGCAGATAGTGAAAGGAGATCTGCTTCAGCCCGAAGTCATAAGTCATGTTCAGCAGGAATACCTGAAGCATGTCGGCCATGCCAATCAACGCGCCAAGCAGCGTCGTCTGCGGGAAGAGCAGCAGGATGCCCGAGGTCATTTCCGCGCACCCGGTGAAGACTTGATACGGCGTTGACGCCCCGACCCACGTCCACAGCAAGTCGGAGAGCGACAGATTGCCGACCGATTCGACCAGCGTGACGAGCGACGGCGGTGGAAACTGCGTCGGGATGATTTTCGCCATCCCGTAATAGAACATCTGCGCAGCGAGCGCAAAGCGGATGAACAGTCGGAACCACGCGTGCCACCGATGCCGGCGATCGAGGCGCGGCTGCAGCGTCAGCCAGGCGGCAGTGAGGAGGGTGGCCAGCACCAGCAGCCAGGCGTTCTGAACCCAGTGAAATGACGTGTCGCCGCTGTTGCCGACGAAGAGCAGCGGGGGGCGAATGCCGAACACGTGCTCGGCCAGCCACTCGGTGATCGTGCGCATCGGCGCGACATTGCCGAGCGCCGGAACGGAAAACCACGGCGTGAGAATCACGCCACCGACGATCTGGGTGGCGACCGCGTAGAGGGTGAAGTAGACGACGCAGAAGCGAAGAGGAACGTCCTTGGTCCCGGGACGGACCAAGGACCAAGGACCAGGCACAAGGACCTTCAGTTGCCTCGTGGGGCCGGCTTCGACAGATAGGCCTTGGACGCGGCCTCATCCTTGATCGGCGTCACCTTGTCAGGATCGATCCGCACCATCAGGTAGTCGATGTGATCGTCGATCTTCTGGAACCAGTGGCCGGTACCGGCAGGAATCACGACGACGTCACCGGGCTTGAGGTCGTAGCTCTTGCCGTTGCGGATGTCCGAGCCGTTGTTGCCTGGTCCGTTGAACTCGCGGACGGTCAACTGGGTTGCCGGACGCCGCTGCCGGTTCGTGATGTCGGGCCCGAGCATCAGCGTCGCCGTGCCATCGATGATGTGGTAGACCTCGCTGACCTGATCGTGTTCCGCGACGGAGTCGGGCGCGGGCTTGTCCAGCTTCCCACGATGCACCATCCCGATGCCGATATGCGCCTTGCCGATCTCAATGTCACGTACCTGTTGATCGAGCAGGTTCTCCGCGAGAGCCTTTTTCGTGTAGGCCTGCAGCTCGCTTAGCGGGATGTAGTACCCGGGGCACATGTTGCAGGTCGGCTGCGGGTCGGTCGGGTTGATCTTCGCTTGCGCGACGAGAGTGACGAGGGCGAGCGTCGTCCCACCGATTCCGATCAGGATATTCTTCATGACATCCTCATGCCGGGTCTGCAGAACAAGACCCGCCCTACGAATTACTTCCTCGGCCAGGGCGGTCCCTGGACTTTTTTCGTGACCGGCCCGACGCCCTTGTACAGGAAGCGCTGCGCGCGCGCGCCGGTATACGTCTCGGTCGCGTAGAGATTGCCTCTCGAGTCGGTGTCGAGATTGTGGACGCCGAAGAATTGTCCGGGCTGCCGTCCACCGTCGCCGAAGGTGGTGATCACTTCCATCGTGCTGCGCAGCACGACGTTGATGTGCTCGTTCACGCCGTTGGCCATGTAGATGTAGGTCTGCTGCGGGTCGCGTGAGAATGTCATGTCCCACACCGATCCCGAGCGCAGCGTGTCCTTCTCGAAGAAGGCTTCCTTCACGAACGTACCGTCCTTGCGGAAGACCTGCACGCGATCGTTGACACGGTCGCACACGTACACGAACCCGTCTTTCGAGACGTTGGCGCAGTGCACGGTGTTGAAGTGCTTCGATGTCGGTTGCTTCGGATCGTACTCGGGGACCTTGGTGTCGTCGGGCTTGGTGCCGTACGCGCCCCAGTGCCGCTTGTACTTGCCGCTGTCGGCATCAAAGACGATCACCCGGCGGTTGCCGTAGCCGTCGGCGACGTAGATCTCGTTGCCCTCGGGCTCGTGGAAAATCTTGGCCGCGCGCCACAGATTCTCGACGTCGTTGCTGCCGTTGTGGACGCCGTGCTTGCCGATCTGCAGGAGGAACTTGCCGGCTTTGGTGAACTTGAGGATCTGCGTATCGGTGTTGTCGTTGCCACCGATCCAGACGTTGCCCTTGTGATCGACAGTGATGCCGTGGTTGCTGACTGGCCACTCGTACCCGGCGCCAGGCCCGCCCCACGACGACACCAGGTTACCGGCCTGATCGAACTCGAGCACCGGCGGTGCGACCTTGCAGCAGATGCCAATCGGCGGGTTGGTCTCGGCGGCCTTGAAGTTGTCCTCGACCGACCCGGGCCGATGGATCACCCATACGTGATCCTGGTCGTCTACCGAGAGACCGATCGTCGAGCCCATCACCCAGTGGTTGGGCAGCGGTTTCGGCCAGAACGGATCGACCTCGAAGATCGGTGCCTGAACGGAACCTGCGGCGCGGCTGCCGTCACTCTGTGCCGCCACGATCGCGGCGCCAGCTACAACCGGGACCAGCGCGATAAAGACTGCTCGTTTCATGGCTTCCTCCTCGAGGCGCGCCGAGACTCTACAGGATGACCAGAAGGAAGGTCAAAGGGCAAAAGAGGTCAAAGGTCAAAGGTCAAAGGTGAGGTACCCTTTGACCTCGAGAATCGCCTTGCCTTCGATCTCCCGCCGCTCGGCACTCACTCGCGGGGCACTGGCACTATCCGCAGCGTTCCTGCCAGGACCGACGCTTCGCGCGCAGATCGTGAGTCCGATCATGGCTGCGCTCAGCGCGTACATGGCCGCCGCGAAGGATCGCGCGCTGCCGGCGGACGTCGCCGAAAAGGCCAAACATCACATCCTCGATACGTTCGCGGCGATGATCTCCGGCTCTGAACTCCCGCCCGGCCGCGCCGCGCTTGCGCTGGCCCGCGCACAAGCCGGCCGGCCCGTCGCGACGGTGGTCGGCTCGAACATCATGACCGGACCGATCGATGCCGCGCTGGTGAATGGCGTCCTCGCGCACTCCGACGAGACAGACGATTCGCACGGGTCGTCGCAGTCGCATCCCGGCGCGTCGATCGTGCCAGCGGCGCTTGCGCTCGCCGAGGAGCTCGGCGCGAGCGGCGAACGATTGCTCCGTGCGATCACACTGGGCTATGACATCGGCCCCCGCTTCACGATGGCGCTGGGGGGCGTGACGTTCAGAGACGAAAGCCGTCGCAGCACACATGCCTTCGCGGGAACGTTTGGATCGGCAGCGGCCGCTGGATGCGTCGCCGGCTTCACTGCGGAAGAGATGCGCTGGCTCATCGACTACGCTTCGCAGCAGGCAGGCGGCTACGCTGTCTGGGGCCGCGACACGGATCACATTGAAAAGGGTTTCGTGTTCGGGGGCATGCCGGCGCGAAACGGTGTGACAGCTGCACTGGTCGTCCGAGCCGGATGGACTGGCGTGGACGATGTCCTGTCGGGTGATGACAATTTCTTTCAAGTGAATGCGCCGAAGGCAAACCCGAACGTGTTGCTCGATCGCCTCGGCGAACGCTACGAGGTGGTCAACACCGACATCAAGAAATGGACTGTTGGCACGCCGATTCAGGCGCCGCTCGATGCGATCGACAACATGCAGCGCACGCGTCCCTTCGATGCAGACGAGGTGAAGTCAGTCACGGTGAGGCTGGCGCCAGGCGTTGGGTCGGTTGTCGATAACCGCGACATTCCCGATATCTGCCTGCAACACATGGTCGCGCTGATGCTGATCGACAAGACGGCGTCGTTCCACGCCGCGCACGATAAGCCGCGCATGCGAGACGCTGCCGTGCTGCGTCAGCGAAGCAAGGTCACGTACGTCCCGGACCCGTCACTTACCGCGTGGCTTCCCGCCCGGGTCGCCATCGTCGAGATCACCTTCACCGACGGCACGAAGCTCACCGATCGCGTCGAAGCGGTACGAGGAACTGTCCGCAATCCGATGACGCGCGCCGAGGTGGTGGACAAGGCGCGCGATCTGATCGCGCCGGTGCTCGGCATGGCAACAGCGCAGAAGCTGATCGACACGCTGCTCGCGATCGAAGCGGTGAAGGACGTGCGAGCCCTTCGCCCGCTGCTGCAGCGCACGTGAGGCCGGTCCGAAGCACTGGCTCTACACATCCGCTGCAGCACGCTATTTCTTGGCCTTACGGCCGCTGCCCGGCTCCGCCATTTTGCGGTGCTGCTCGGCGAGCGTTTCTGCCGGTGTCACATTGGCGATCGTCGTCTGCACCTTGTTCTTCCAACCGCTGACCACGTCGGGGTCACCTTTCATCATCGCGTCGAACCCGTCCTTGGCGACGTCGGCCGGGTCGTCTTTCTTGTCCTGCCCAACTTTGGTATCGGTCAGGCCGGCGCGCTCGAAGAATTCGGTCTCGGTCGCCCCTGGCATCAGGCATGTGACCGTGACGCCAGTGTCCTTCAGCTCGGCGCGCAACGCGTACGAGAACGAGTCGATGAATGCCTTGGTGCCGTTGTAGACGGCGTGATACGTGCCGGGCATGAAGCCGGCAATCGAGCCGGTGATAAGGATCTTGCCGGCGCCGCGCTCGCGCATCTTCCAGGCGATCTGATGAATGAGGTAGATGGTGCCGGTGATGTTGGTCTGGATGACGTGCTCGATCTCTTCGAAGTCCTGATCGAGGAACGCCTGGCCCAGACCGTGTCCGGCGTTGGCGAGCAGCGCATCGACCGTGCGATCGCCGATCGTCCGCACCAACGTGTCAACGCCTGGCCGCGTGGCGAGATCGACGACGGCGGTCTCGACATTCGCGCCGAGCGTGCGGAATGTGTTGGCCGCTTCATCGAGCGCCTCATCGGCGGCGAGAATCAGATCGAATCCATTCGCGGCACAGAGCCTGGCCAGCTCGTAACCGATACCGCTTGACGCGCCAGTGACGACGGCGAGCGGACGAGTGTGGGTATGTGATTGTGGAGAACTCATGCTCCATTGCGGAGCAAAGGATGTGCCTAGGACACGGGTCCCGGCTGTGGTGTGGCCCGGAATACCTCGGCGATGACACGAGCGAACTCGGCGGTGTCGAGCGGCTTCGGACAGTGGCCGTTAAACCCGGCCGTCAACGCGCGATCGCGATCCTCGCGCCGCGCGTAGGCGGTCACGGCGATCGCCGGAATCTGCGCGGCCTGGTCGCTCATTGTTCGCACGCGCTCGATGAGATCGTAGCCGTCGAGATCGGGCATCGCGATGTCGGCAATCAGCAGGTCGAAATTGGTGGTCAGGAGTGCCGCCATTGCGGTGCGGGCCGACGCACACTCCTGCACTGTGGCCCCCCATTGATGGAGCAGACCCGCCAGCAGCTCTCGCGAGTCGTCGAGGTCGTCCACCACGAGGACGTTGTAACCCGACAGATCGGGCGCGGCTTCTTCGATCGTCGGACTACGTTCCATCGCTGTCGCGCCGTCGGCAATCGGCAGGCGGATGCGGAACGTTGTGCCACGTCCCTCACCCTGGCTGCTCGCAGCAATGTCACCACCGTGCAGTTCGGCGAGGTGACGGGCGATTGCCAGGCCGAGCCCAAGGCCGCCATGCCGCCGCGTCGATCGGCTGTCGCCCTGGCGGAAGCGGTCGAAGATGTAGGGCAGCAGTTCTGGCGCGATGCCGACGCCGGAGTCCTCGACGTCGATCACCAGCCGGCTGCCGCTCACCTCGCAGCGAACCGACAACATGCCTTGATCGGGGGTGAACTTGATCGCGTTCGAGATCACGTTGCCGAGGACTTGCTGCAGACGCCGCGGGTCTCCGTCGATCGACGGCAGATCATCGGGTATATCCTGCCTGACCAGGATCCGCTTCAGCGCCGCTGTCGGCAACAGGCCACTCAACGTGGTTTCAACAAGCGTGGCGATGTCGAGCCCCTGGCGCTCGATGGTGAGCTTGCCGGAGATGATCCGCGACACGTCGAGGATGTCTTCAATCAGTTGCGCCTGCAGGGTCGCGTTGCGACGAATGATGTCGATGGCGTGGCGGACGCGATCGGGCGACGCGACGTCGCGCTCGAGCATGTGAATCCAGCCGAGGATGGCGTTGAGCGGCGTGCGCAACTCATGAGAGAGCGTGGCCAGGAATTGATCCTTCAGCTCATTGGCTTCCTGCGCGTCGGCGAGTCGTGCGAACTCTGCCTCCTTGCGCCGCGTCACCGCCATGCAGATGCCCGTCATGCGCACCGGCTGCCCGTGTTCGTACTCGACGCGTCCTTTGCTCTCGACCCAGCGGACGCGTCCGTCGCCGCCAACGACGCGGTACTCGATGTCGTAAGGCTTGCCGCCGTCGATCGCCCACTGAATCGAAGTCAGCACGCGATCACGGTCGTCGTGGTGGATGATGTGCTGGTAGGAATCGAAGCGCTGGTCGAAGGCGCCCGGATCGTAACCGTGAATCCGCTGAAGCGTGTCCGACCAACTGACCATCCGCGTGCCAAGATCGAGTTCCCACGTGCCCATGGCCGCGGCGTCAAGGGCGAATCGCAGCCGCTCGCCGTTCAGCTGTGCGCGCTCTTCGGCGTTGATTCGCGCCAGCGCGAATGCCACCTGCGCGGCGATGACTTCCGCGAGTTGCCGCTCCTCGTCGCCCATCGGATGCGGCGTGTCGTAATACAGCATGAACTTGCCGATCACGTGGCCGGCGTTCACGAGCGGAATGAAGACGAGTGCCGCAATCTGTTCGTCGGCGAATACCGCGCGATACGCCTCGAGCGAATGATCCTTGGCAACATCGGCGACCACTATCGTCTGCGCGTCGGTCGTGTCCGCCGTCCATGGTGAGTGCCCCTCAACGGCGATACGGTAGCCGTGCGACAGACCGCGCCAGGCTGTGAAGCGCATGACGCCGTCCGAGTCAAAGAGCAGTACCGCGGCGCGCCGGATGCTCAACGCCTGCGACAGGACGTCGAGCGCAGCGGTATAGATATCGTCAGGAGACGCAACTCGACTGAGTGCGCGAGAAAGCGAGAGACACGCGCCGACAGGCGATGAACCGATCGTGGACATAAACCGTCGTGCAGTCGGGAAGACGTATGACGTTCAGGGACGATGACCTACACACAATGGCATCGCCCCCGGGGGGGGGCAATTGGGCGAAACCCGTACACACGGGTGGGTCAGGGTTGGATCAGGGTTCCTGCAGCCATCCGTGCAGGATCGCGTAGCGCACGACGTCGATTCGCCCGCGCAATTTCAGTTTGCGCATCGCGTTCGCCTTGTGCACCTCAACTGTTTTGATGGTGATGCCCAGGGCCTCGGCGATCTCCTTGTTGCTGTGGCCGACGGCCATCATCCGGAGGACCTGCTTCTCGCGCTCGCTCACCGTCGGTGGCCGTCCGACGCGGCCGGCCGAGTCGTCGATCGGCCGTGCGTCGCGCGCGCGCAGCTGCGCATCGAGATAGGATCCGCCGACCGCCGCGACGCGCACGGCATCGAGCAGCTCGCGCGATGCGCTTTGCTTCAGCACGTACGCGGACGCGCCCGCCTTCCTCAATTCGTCCACGAATGCCGCATCGTCATGGCGGGTGAGCGCGACGATCGCCATCTCCGGATGGCCTTGCTTGATCGCCATCGTCGCCTGCAGCCCGTTCATCTCTGGCATCGACAGGTCCATGATCACGACGTGCGGCCGGAAGCGTTCGCTGTACTCGATGGCGAGCCGTCCATTCGCGGCTTCGCCGACGACCTCGATATCGGGCTGCGAATTGAGGAGCATGCGCAGGCCCTCGCGCACAGTTTCATGGTCTTCGACGAGCAGTACGCGGATCGCACTCATGATTGTGTGACCGGCGCATCGGCGCGCCGATACCTGACGAAAATCGACGTCCCCTCGCCCGGTCTCGACTCTATCTGGAATGCCGCGCCGATCAGGCCGGCGCGCTCGCGCATGCCGAGCAGCCCCACACCGCGTTCGACGGACCTGCTGTCGGAGTGATCGAACCCCACCCCGTCATCTTCGATCACCAGGACGACAAACTGTTCGCCCATTTCGAGCATAACGTCGACGCGGCTGGCGTGCGCGTGCTTGGCGACATTGGTCAGCGCTTCCTGCGCGATCCGATAGAAGGCAACCTCCGCTTCGTGCGACAGCATCCCGGGCTGGAACGAATCGCCGTTGTAGGCGACTTCGACGCTGTAATGCTCCGACCATTCGTGCGTGTACCGCGGCAGCGCGGCGCCGAGTCCGAGGTGATCGAGCACCGCCGGTCGCAATTCCCACGACAGGAAGCCGACGTCCTGGTCCATGATGTGCGTCAGATCCAGCGCCCGCTCGAGTTCGTCGTCTCGAATCTCCTCTTGCTTCAGGTGCTCCTGCACGCGTTCCAGCGACAGCCGCAACGCGGTCAGCCGCTGTCCGAGCTGATCGTGCAGGTTGCGGGCGATGCGTCCGCGCTCATCCTCTTGTGCCGTGACGACTTTTCGCAGCAGGTTGACCACGTCGATCTGTGCCGCCTGCTGGTCGGCGATGGCCGCGTCGAGGTCTTTCGTGCGCTCGGCGACGCGTTTGTCGAGATCGGCGTGCGCCTGTCGCAGCGCCTCGGCGGCGCCCTGCTGTGCCGTGAGGTCGCGGGCGATCTTGGCGAAACCCAGACCGGACCCCTCTCCGAGCCGTGTCGTCACGCCGCTCGCGTAGATCAGCGTCCCGTCGCTGCGCACGTGATACCGTTCGTCGAGCGCCGCGCCGTCACGCCGGGCACGTTCGAGTTCGTCGGCCGCTACGCCAGCGTCGCGATCTTCCTTCGTGTAGAGCATGCCGAACGGCCGGCCGATCACCTCGTCTGAGTCGTAACCGAACATGCGCTGCGCACCGGTGTTCCACGACTGGATCCGGCCGTCGGCCGTTATCGTGAAAATCGCGTAGTCAACGACGCTGTCGATCAACAGCCGAAGCCGTTCCTCGCTCCACGCAACATCGTGCTCGGCCTGGCGGCGTGCCGTGATGTCCTGGAACATGAGCACGACACCATCGATCCGATCGTCGGTCGTCCGATACGGCCGAATGCGCATGAGGAACCAGCGGTTGTCCGTGGTCATCACTTCGCGATCGACCGGCTGGAGCTGCTCGAGGACGAGGTGAAGGTCGGTGTCGAGCGAGGCGTTAACGAGACGAGTGGTGATGTCCGACAGCGGTCGCCCGACATCAGTGCGCAGCAGATTGAAAATATCCTGCGCGCGTGGCGTGACGAACTTGAGGCGGAGCGAACGATCGAGAAAGATGGTGGCGATCTCGGTCGAGTTGATCAGATTCTGAAAGTCATTATTGCTCAGGCGAAGCTCTTCGATCTTGATCTTGAGCTCCTGATTGACCGTGGTCAGCTCCTCATTGACCGACTGAATCTCCTCTTTGCTGGTCTCCAGTTCCTCCGCGGATGAACGCAGCTCCTCGTTCATCGCCTGATGCTCTTCCGCCGACGCCTGCGCTTCCTCGACCTGGGCCTCGTACTGCTCGATCGTCGTCCGCAGCTGCGCCTTCACGCGCGACAGCTCCTCTTCGAGCTGTACCACAAACGGCTCGGGTTTGGCATCGAGCGTGCGCACGGTGTGATCCGGACCGTCGCTGATGTCGCTGTCGGCAAACAGCACCAGGAAGAAACCACGTGTCGGGTCGTCGTCGCGCAGCACCGGCCGGACGATCACGGTGACGTGCCGCTCGGTCCCATTCTCGACTATCGCGATGTTCTTCACGTCGACGCTGATCCGGTTCTTCCCTGCCTGAAAGAGTGCAGTGCGCAGCTCGGCGCGGAGCTCAGGACGTACGAGCTTCAGCAAATCGCGCGACGGCTCACCGGCAGACATCTGCAGATAGGGCGCCGCGCGCGGGGACATATGCACGATAGCGTGGTCCTCGGTGACGATGAGCGAGGGCGGTGCGTACTCCTCGAGGAGCCGATGGTGCGCTTCGAGCGGCGCCAAGCGCTCGACTGACCGGGACTCCGTCGTCCGCGTCGGCCGCGTCGGCACCAGCTTCGGCGCGTCCGGCACCACGACGCGGCTGGTCACCATCCGGCTCTCATAAAGATGCGCCGCGCGTTCGAACGGCACGAACAGTTCGGTGGATCCCTCTGGAGACTCCGACGACCCGAGCATCAGCAGTGCCGACGGCCGCAGTGCGAAATGAAAGGTCTCGAAGATCCTCTCCTGCGCGGTGCGATTCAGGTAAATCAGCAGGTTGCGGCACGAGATCAGATCGAGATGCGAAAACGGCGGATCCTTGACGACGTTGTGATGCGCGAAGAGCATCATCTCGCGCAGGTCGCGGCGCACGCGGTAGCCATTGCTCTCGTGAGAGAAAAAGCGTTCGAGCCGCTTCTCTGGCACGTCCACGACATCAGCGCCGGTATAGAACCCTTCGCGCGCGGCTGTGATGGCGTCCTCGTCCAGATCGGTGGCGAACAGCTGGAGATGCGGCGGCTCGACCATTCCGTCGGCGTACTCGGAGAGCAGCATGGCGATCGAGTACGCCTCCTCTCCGGTCGCGCATCCGGGCACCCACACGCGAATCTGATCATCGGGCCCCCTACGCTCGAACAGGCGAGGCACAACGCGCTGCTCGAGCACGGCGAAGACCTCTGGATCGCGGAAGAAGTGCGTCACGCTGATGAGCAGGTCTTTCATCAGCATCACGGCTTCCTGAGGCTGTTCGCGAATCAGCCGCGCATAGTCGTTCAGCGAGGTCACTTCGACGATGTGCAGCCGCCGGTGCAGCCGCCGCATCAACGTGCCCGGCTTGTAGTTGCTGAAATCATGGCCGGTTCGCACACGCAGCAGCGAGAGGATCTCCCGCAGCGCGTCGGGCTCGTCGTCGGAATCGATAACGGTCGCGGGCGACGCCTCGAGCTGGTTCAGCCGTGTGTGGTAGTCGGCGATCCGTGCCGGCATATCCGCGACACGCAGTACCAGATCGACCTGGCCGGTGGCAATCGCGTTGTTCGGCATGTCCGGATACCCAGCTTCGTCGGGCGACTGCGCGATCGTCAGTCCACCGTACTCTTTGACACGCTTCAAACCCGCCGAGCCATTCGGACCGGTCCCCGACAGCACGATGCCGACTGAGCGCGATCCGTGGGCGTCGGCCAGCGCGCGGAAGAATACGTCTACGGGCGAGCGCCGGTGTTCGCGCTGCGTCATCTCCGACAGGCTCAGCGCACCGTCGAGAATCTCCATTCGCTTGTTCGGCGCGACGACATAAACATGATCGGCTTCGACGTGCACCGGGTGCGTGACCTGCGTGACTGGAATCGATGCCGTGGTCTGCAGGACTTCAGCGAGTTTGCTGTCGTGGTCGGGTGAGAGATGCAGGATAACGACGTAGGCGGCCCCACTGCGCTGAGGCACGTTGGCGAAGAACTGGCGCAGCGCCTCGATGCCGCCGGCCGAGGCGCCGATCCCGACCACGAGCAACTTCTGCGATTGTGGCTTGGATCGTGCACCGGCAGACTCTGTGTCGATCATTGTTGCTGCCTCATCATCCGAGCCCCGTAGTATAGAAGATCGGTACTCACCCCACCCTCGTACTTGGCTGAGCCGATGATCGCGAAGCGTCTCGTCGTCATCGGCGCATCCGCCGGGGGGATCGAGGCGCTTCGCTCCGTGCTGGCCGGCATTCCCGACACATTCCCGGCGGCGATCTGTGTGGTGCTCCATACGTCGCCCGAGTCGCCGGGTGTGCTAGCTGACATTCTCAACCGCAGTGGGCAGGTCCCGGTCTCCCAGGCATCCGATAAAGGGCGGCTCGTCGCCGGACACGTCTACGTCGCACCGCCCGATCACCACCTCCTTGTCGAGCCCGGCCGTGTGCGCGTGGTGAAAGGGCCTCGCGAACACCGCTTCCGGCCGGCGATCGATCCGCTCTTCCGGTCCGCCGCACAGGTCTTCGGCCCGGCAGTCATCGGCATCGTCCTGACCGGCAATCTCGACGATGGAACGGCCGGACTGTGGACAATCAAGAAGCTCGGCGGCATTGGCATCGTTCAGGATCCGTCCGATGCGCAGTTCTCGTCGATGCCGCTGCACGCGCTCAACAATGTCGATGTCGACCACGTCGTGCCTCTATCGGGCATCGCGGCGCTCCTGGTCGCGCTGACGGCAGACGTCCGCGAAGAGCGCGAGCGAGTGGCCGTCTCGCGGCAGATAGATGTCGAAGTCGCCATCGCAAAGGGTGAGAGCCCTCGTGCTGCTGGCCTGGAACAACTCGGTACGCCGTCCGCGTATTCGTGCCCCGACTGCCACGGCGTCCTGCTCGAGCTCGAGGATGACGGGCGCATCAGGTTCCGCTGTCACACCGGCCATGCCTACTCGGTGGAAAGCCTACTTGCCGCGATGAACGAGGTGATCGAGCGGGCAATCATCAGCGCCGTGCGCGCCCTCGAGGAAGGCAGCATCCTGATGCAGGATGTGGCGACGCAGTTGACCGAACGGACTCGCGCGAACGAGTCGCAGCGACTGCTGGATTCGTCGCAGCGGGCGAAGCAACAGGCCGAAGCCATCCGGCAGTTGCTCCTCGAGCCAAACGTCGTCCCGAGCGCCCGGGAGTGAACCGTTCAGGTTCCCGGACTCCTGAGTTCAGGTGGCCGCACTGTTGCACTATTCACTAGGTCGAGAGGAGGATGGCAATGGTAGGCGTACTCGGATGGATTCTCTTTGGTCTCGTCGTCGGGATCGTGGCCAAGCTGCTGATGCCGGGCCGTGATCCGGGTGGGTTCATCATCACCACGATACTTGGTATCGTTGGCGCGGTGATCGGCGGTTTCATCGGCCGCAGCCTCGGCCTCTACGGTCCGGGCGAGCCGGCCGGATTTCTCATGGCGACGCTGGGAGCTGTGGTGCTGCTGTTCATCTACCGCATGCTTCGACGTCCCGCGCGCATCTGACGGGGACCACGACGCCACGCGGTCGCAGCCCAGGCTGTTCGGGTAAACCCCAATAGCTATGCGCGAGACCGCGTGGCATTTTGTGTCGCTGATGCGTCCCACTCAATGGCCGCGTGCCCCAGTCAGGGCGCTCCTTACCGGTGATCGCCGGCGCGTGCCTCGCGGTGCGAGTGGCGAGCCCGAGCGGGCACAGTTGATACCGCTCGTCATCGGCACGTTCAAGGAAACGTTGGGCGAACGACTGTCCCTGTCCGAAGCGGGACGCCTCTTCGGATTGCGTGAAGCCACGTGTCGCGTCGTGCTCGATGACCTCGTCGGACAGAAGCTCCTGAGACGCACGAGAGACGGGCGATACACGATGGTGTAACCGGCGGAGGGCATACAATGCGCGCATGAATTTCATGAGAGTCAAGCGTGTTGCCACACTCACCACGTTCACCGCGATAACAGCCTGCGCCGCGTACGCGCAGAACGCGGCGACTCCTCCCCTGCAACCGAATGCGCGCGCGCCGCTCTACCAACACGTCGGCGAGCAATACCGTGTCTACGACTTTCCTGGAACGGGCGAGTCGATTCCGTACAGGTTGTTCGTGCCGTCGCGGTGGAAACCCGGCGCCAGACTGCCGTTGCTGGTAACGCTGCGTGCCGGCACGAGCGTGGACAATTCGTACCGCGAGCCCAACAGCTTTATCGCGCAGGCCGAGAAGCGCGGCTATCTCGTGGTCACACCAATGGGGTATCGGCCGCTACGTCAGCCGTACTATGGGAGTCCGTATCGCATCGCGCGGCCAAACGGCGCGGCGCCCGCTGATGGGTGGACGCCTCAGGAGAACGAACGCGCCGAGCAGGACGTGATGAACGTCATCGATCTCGTCAGCCAGGAATACGGCGTCGATCCGGCTCGTGTGTTCCTGCATGGCCAGAACCCGTCGGGGTCGGGCGCGCTGCACCTCGGCGCCAAGTACCCGGATCGCTTTGCCGCGCTCGTCATCAGCTCTGGGCCGATCGACTTCGCCTCCTATCCGTTCGATCGCATCAAGGGCAAGATGGGGCTGATGGTGATCCACGGCGATCAGGACACGACCAATCCGATCGAGGCGTCGAAGAAGATGGCCGAGGCTGCGAAAGCTGCGGGCGTGAACACCGTGTACGCGACGGTTCCCGGCGGCACGCATCTGGCCGCGTATCTCACCTTCGCGTCGGAGATCTTCGACTTCCTCGACCAACAAAAGAAGTAGGGACGACGCATTCGTCACGCGGACAAGTCATCCACATGTCGCTCGCACCGCCTCAATCGCATCCGCAATACGGCGTCACGCAGTTGATCTACGCTCTCCACGCGCTCAGCCTGGTCATCGGCATCATTGGCGCCGCCACGGTCGTCGGGGCGTTCCTATTTGGATGGCCGTCGATCATCGCGGTGATCATCAACTACGTGAAACGCGGCGACGTGCGGGGCACATGGCTCGAGACACACTTCCGCTGGCAGATCCGGACGTTCTGGTTCGGGTTGCTGTGGGTCGTGCTGTGTGGGTTGTTCGTGCTCGCGACGCTCGGCCTCGCCGTGTTTTTCGTCTGGATCCCGCTCGGGATCGTCGGGATCTGGTTCATCTATCGCGTCGTCCGAGGCTGGCTGGCGTTGAGCGGCGGGAGATCCATGTACGGGTAATCCTTGGTCCTTGGTGCCTGGTCCGTCCTTGTCCACAGTCCGTGGTCCTCGGACTGAACCGACCCAGGACCAGGGACTATGGACCACGTTTCAACGGGACCGATCCAACCGTTGAACCGTAATCGGGCCACTCTGTCCCTTGCCGACGCGAGGCCCGAGGTTGTCTCGCCGCGGCTGGTGATCAAGATTGGCTACGCGTGCCGCCGTGCTGTAGACGAGCGCGGCAATCCGCGCCATCTTCGGAAATTCGATCTTGTCCACTTCGTCGGTCACGTAGTGATAATCGCGATGCAGGCCGGTGGTGAAGAAGATGATGGGCACGCCCTTCGACGCGTAGCTGTAGTGATCGCTGCGCGTGTAGATCGATTCGAGGTCTGACGGATCGTTCAACTCGTAGTTGAGCGTCAGCGGCGACAGCAGCGCCGCGTTCGCATCCTCGTTGACGTTGTGCAGCTCGGTGCTGATGCGATCGGCGCCGACCACGTAGACGGTGTCCGCTTCCTTCGCGTCATCGCAGCGGTTGCGTCCGACCATGTCGATGTTCAGCTGCGCCGACACCTTGTCGAGCGATACAGTCGGATGATCGGCCATGAACCGCGAGCCGGTCAGGCCGCCTTCCTCCGACGTGTGCCATATAAACAGCAGCGAGCGCTTCATGCGCGGCCCGCGCGAGAACGCCTTGGCCAGCGCCATCAACGTCACCGTGCCCGACCCGTCATCGTCGGCGCCGTTGTTGATGATGTCGCCCGGTCGCGGCGTCGGCCGCGACTGCCCGGCGCAGCTGGTAATGGCGTTGCGGCGATCGCCGAAGGCGAACTGCTCGTAGCCGATGTGATCGTAGTGCGCGCCGAGCAAGATGTAGGTGCCCCGCAGCGAGGACTCGCTGCCCTCGATCAGGCCGACGACGTTGCGGGTGAGGCGGGTTTGACTGACGTCATATGCCGCATCCACGTTGATGGTAATCGAGACGCCGGACAAGGCGACCGGCGGCAGCGGCTCCTGCTGTTCGGTAGCGGTGCGGAGCGTCGCGTAATCGATGCCTGAGGCGCTGAAGAGAAAGTTGAAAAACTCGTCGCTCGCGGTGATCTGCGGCGGGATCAGCGCGTCCATCCGCTGCGCGGTTTGAAAGTCCACGCGCTGTGCCGCGGGAACGTTGGTCGCCCGTGGCTGGAAATCGGGTGCCACCTGCGTGATCGTCGCGACCGCGTGCTGCCCGTCGATGGCGACGCGTCCACGAGCGTTGAGGATGCGGTTGTGCGCGGCGGTGAATCCTTTCGGGCCGGTGCGTCCGAGAAAGACGGCGACCTTGCCCGTGACACTGCGCTGGGCGTAGTCATCCTGCTGGAGCGGCGCGAAGGTCAGGCCGTACCCGACGAACGCCGCCTCGCCATTCACGGTCTGCTTCGCACCCTGGTTACGCGGGAAGGTGATGCCCTCGCCATCCTTGAATGTGCGCGACTGGCCGTTGACGGTGACGGTGACGCTGGAGCTGCTCCGCGTGCGTACCCCAAGCACGCGCACTTCCTGAAAGTAGCTGCCGCTTGTTCCCCCAAGCGCGCGATCGCCGCCCGGCTTCACGCCCCACTCTTTCAGATGCTCGGCGATGTACGCGCCGGCCAGACCGATGCCTTCGCTGTAGACCTGACGTCCCTGTAGTTCGTCCGACGCGATGAAGGTAAGCCAGGTTCGCAGATCGTCCTGCGAAATCGATGGCTGCTTCGCCGTCTGCGCCGCGGCGATCCTCATCGTGACGAGCGCGAGCGTGAGGACTGCGGCTGTAAGGGAGCGCGTCATGGGCGGATTGTAGCGCCGAAGGTCAAAAGGCAAGGGGCAAAGGCCAAAAGCGATGTACGAACGGGTGGGTGTACGTCACAGGGCCAGGTGTGTAGGCGCAAACCTGTGACTAGGACGTTTGACTGGCACTTTCACCCATGACTTCGCCATTGCCGTTTGACGTTTGCCCTGTGACCTTCGGCTGCCCTTTGACCTGACGTGTTTCAATGATCATCGGCATTCCGTGCCGCGGTCGCAGCGTGATGAGCGGCCAGGGCTCGACGCGGTGTCCCGGTACGAGCTGCAGCCGATAGCGTTGCGCCAGCGTTGCCACGCTCAGATGCGCCTCGATCAACGCGAACTGATTGCCGATGCATTGCCGCGGTCCGGCGCCGAACGGCACGTAGACGAACTTCGGTCGAGCGGCGTTCTGCTCGGGTGAAAATCGTTCCGGGTTGAACGCGTCGGGATCGTTCCAATACTGTGGAAGCCGGTGCAGGACATACGGCACCACGAACGCCAGCCAGCCACGCGGCAGGTGAAAGCCGCCGAGCGTATCGTCGCCGAGCGCCTGACGGGAGAAGCCCCACGCTGGCGGATAGAGGCGCATCGCTTCGTCCACCACCATGCGCGTATAAGGCAGCTGTGCGAGATCGGAGTACTCGGGCGGGCGAGCGCCAAGTACCGTGTCGATCTCGTGCTCGAGACGCTGTCGCGCAGCCGGGTGCTGTGAGAGCAGAAACCACGTCCATGTCAGCGCCAGCGAGGTGGTCTCCTGTCCCGCGAGCAGGAACGTCGTGACCTCGACGCGCAGCTGCTCGTCAGTCATGCGCTCATCGGTCTCTTCATCGCGGGCGTCCATCAACATCGACAACAGATCGGGGCTGTCGGTGGGATGGCGCCGGCGTTCGTTGATCACGTACTCAACCGCGCTTCGGAGGACGAACCGCGCCTGCTCGAACTGGCGCGCCTTGGCGCGCTGGAAACGTTCGGCGATGCCCAACGACCAGAAGCTGTTCCCGACGTGCTCGTTGATGACCACCCACGCCTGATCAATCTTCGAGGCGAATGGACCGAGGTCGCCGCCAAGCAGCGCGCGCAGCACCACCGTGCGCGTGAAGCGCATCATCTCCTCGGAGATGTCCACTGGCCGTCCGTCCGCCGCCATCGACTGCCATTGGTCCGCGGTCTCACGCGCCGCCTGTGCCATGACACCGGCCAGCCCCGCGACACGCTGGCGATGGAACGCTGGCTGCGCGATGCGACGCTGCCGCAGCCAGAAGTCGTCTTCGCTGGTCAGCAGCCCATTGCCGATCGACGTGCGCAGCTTCTGATATAGCGGGCTCTTGTGATAGTTGCGCGCGTTGTCCTGCAGGACGTGGCGGATGTCGGTTGGGTTGGTCAGCAGGTAGCCGCGGCGCGGGCCGATCTTGAAGTACACGACGTCCCCGAAGCGGCGCGCCGCGCGCATGAAGACGCCCGTCGGATCGCGTCTGACCGCCGGCAGCATGCCGAGAATCGGCATTCCGCGAGGGCCCGGTGGCAACATGCGTGACATCATAGGATTGAGTCCTGTTCACAATGTAACCCCGCGTCGTTACTGGCGTGAGGAGGGTTTTGCGATGCGGCAACCGTGGCTGTTCATCTGGCTGGTCATGCTCTCCGTCACAGCTCAGGCGCAGTGGCTCAACTTTTCAACGCCGGGCGTGCCGCGGACCAAGGACGGCCAGCCCAACCTCGCTGCGCCTACGCCACACACCGCTGAGGGCAAGCCGGATCTCTCCGGCGTGTGGATGCACGAGACGACAACAATTGCCGAGTTCAAGCGTCTGTTCGGTCCGATCGTCGATGGCGAAATCGCGACCAGCGTGCCGGGGATGGAGCTCGACACCGTACACAAGTACGCAGTCAGTTTGCTCGCGGATTTCGCGCCCGATGCACCGCCGCTGACCCCGCTGGGTGGAAAGTTGTTCCTTCAGAACCTCTCCCAGAGAGATCCCGCACGCGTCTGCGCTGAGCCTCCGTCGTTCCCACTTGCGGGATTCTTGTCGGAGCCGATCAAGATTGTGCAGGCGCCGCGGATGACGATCGTGCTCTACGAAGCCGGCAACATGTTCCGCCAGATTTACGCCGACGGCCGTGTGCTGCCGAAGGAGGTGAACTTCCCTGCGTACCTCGGCTATTCGGCCGGCCGCTGGGAACGCGACGTCTTCGTCGTCGAAACCGCGGGCTTCAACGACAGGGTTCCGCTCGACATTCTCGGACACTCGCACAGCGAGGACCTTCGCATTACCGAGCGCTTCATTCGCACCGACTTCGGGCATATGGACATGCAGGTCACGTTCACCGATCCGAAGATGTACACGAAGCCGATTACCATCAAGGTCGCGCACACACTCATGGCCGATGCCGACATCTTCGAATCATTCTGCGAAAACGAACGCGACCGCGTCCATCTCGAAAACGCGAAGAAGCTACAGCGCTGAGCCATCGGCGGCACTGCCGCTGTTGCGTGACCGGATTCGTCCCGGCGTGCGCGTGCTCTTCGTCGGCATCAATCCCGGCGTCCGTTCGGCGCTGACCGGCCATCACTTCGCCGGTTTCTCCAATCGATTCTGGAAGCTGCTCTACGACTCGCGGCTCGTGCCCGAGCCGATCACTTACGTGGACGATGAGCGGTTGCCGGAGTGGGGATATGGGATCACGAACGTCGTTCCGAGGCCGACGCCGGGAATCGACACGCTGACGCGTGACGAGTTCGTCGCTGGTTGCGTGAGATTGCGGCGGAAGATCCAGCGGTATCGGCCCGCAGTCGTCGCGCTCGTTGGTGTCACGGTATTCCGCGCGCTGTTTCCGAACAGCCGAGCTGCAGTCGCGCTCGGACTACAGAAAGAGCATCTTAGTAACGCTGCGGTATTTGTTCTCCCTAATCCCAGTGGACGGAACGCCAACTTCACGTACGACGAGATGCGCCGCCCCTTCCGTGCGCTTGGTCGATACGTCAAACGGTTGTGACAGCCATCACCCTCGATCACCTTTCGCATCTGGCGCCGAATGCCCGATCCAGCTATCGCCAGGCATTTGAGAACGGGCCGTCGATCCTGGCTCTGTCAGGCATCTCCGACTCGCCGCTGCGCGTCGCGCACTTCATGGCGCAAGTGCTGCACGAGTCGACCGGCCTGTCGCTGCAGATCGAGAGCTTGAATTACAGTCCGCAGCGTTTGCCCATGGTGTGGCCGACGCGATTCAAACCGAAGGGCCCCCTCGATCCGGCGTTGTATGCGCACAACCAGGAGAAGCTCGGCAACGAGGTGTACGGCGGACGTCTCGGCAACGATCAGCCGGGCGACGGGTTCAAGTATCGCGGCCGCGGTCTGCTGCAGCTCACCGGTAAGGACAGCTATCGCTCCGCGACCACGTCAGTGCGGATTCAGAATCCAGCCGCGCCTGATTTCGTGATCGCGCCGGATGAAGTGTTCAGCGCGCAGTGGTGCCTGGCGGTCGCGGCTGCCGAATGGGCGGCGAAAGGCTGCAACGCGCTCGCCGATCAGGACAACGTGCAGCGTGTGACGCGCGCGATCAACGGCGGGCTCATCGGTCTGAACGATCGGATGGAGTGGCTGCGACTGACGAAGGCTGTGTGGCTCTGAGGGCGTAGACTCTGCTGATGTCGTTGACCAGGGCCGTTCTCGTTTTGTGCGTGGCTGCCGCAATTGGGATCGTGACCGGCGCTGCATCGACGCCGGCCTTGGCGCAGACCGCGCATCGGTGCGTTCCTGCTGCGCGCGCGCAGGCGCAGAAGCTGCTGGCGTTTCATGTCGGCGCCGACGATCGCATCGAGATCGATAAATCAGTGCGAACGCTGCTGCCAATGCGCAACCCCGCCAATCGTCTGCAGCGCTTCGATGTTCTCGAGGTCTGGGGTCGCATCTACAAGGGTCAGTACCGCTTGCGCCTTATCTACGCCCGTATTCCAAACGAGTGCGTACTGATGGGCGAGGAGGTCATCGAATACGCGAGCCTGTGAGGCTTGCCCGCCGTAGCGCGGAGCGCGAAGGCGGGTCCAACCGTTTGAGCTCCTGCGGTGTCTAAAGCGGCGAGAGCGCAGACGCATGAAGGCGTTCCTCGTTACGGGCGTGTTTGTCTGGGCGGTGTCGGTGGCCGCCGTTCCGGCTGCCGAGCGAACGTTCCACCTGCCTGACGTTCCGTATCAATACGCGTATCTCGATCTGCCGAGCCACTTTACCGAGCCGGGGGCGCAGAAATTCGATAACACCCCGGCCGACAATCCGGTCACCGATGCCGGCGCGACGCTCGGGCGGGTGCTCTTCTACGACACGCGGCTCTCGGCCAACAACACGATCTCGTGTGGGTCCTGTCACGTGCAGTCGCACGCCTTCGTCGATCCCAACCGCTTCAGTAAAGGGTTCAAAGGCGGCCTCACTGATCGGCACGCGATGACCCTGGTCAACCTGCGGTTTCATCCGCGGGCGCGCTTCTTCTGGGATGAGCGCAGTGGCAACCTCGAGGCGATGGTGCTCCTGCCGGTTGAAAACCGGCTCGAGATGGGGCAGGAGTTGTTGAAACTCTCCGGTATCGTCGCTAGTGAACCGCGGTATGCCGAGCTGTTTGGTCAGGCATTCGGTGATTCCGAGATCACCAACGAGCGCATCGCGCGGGCACTGGCGCAGTTCCTGCGGTCGATGGTGTCGTACCAATCCAGATATGACGATGGCCGTCTGCAGGTCCGATCGTCGCACGTCGATTTCCCCAACTTCACGATCCAGGAGAACCGCGGCAAGGCGCTGTTCCTCCGCAATTGTGCGCTTTGCCATCTTCCAGATCAGGACGCGCACTTCGTGATGACCGAGCCGGTGAACACCGGCCTCGACGAAGACACCGCTCGCACCGACGGCGGCGTCGGTGATATCACGCTCAAGCCGCAGGATATCGGGCGCTTCAAGTCTCCGTCGCTGCGCAACGTCGAGGTCACCGCGCCGTACATGCACGACGGGCGATTTACCACCCTCGAGGCAGTTCTCGAGCATTACAGCAACGGCGGCAAGAACCACCCGAACAAAGACCTGCGTGTGCAGCCGCTGCATTTCACCTCGTCGGAACAGTCGGCGCTTGTCGCGTTCTTGAAAACGCTGACTGACGCGACGTTTCTCTCCGACCCCAGGTTCTCGGATCCGTTCAAGTGAAGGAGTGCATCATGCGGCGCGTCCCTGTGTTTTTCGTGATGATGCTGCTGGCGTTCACGGCGATGGCGACGCCGGGGACGGCATCGGCGCAAACGGCGTCGGCACAGACGGAGTTGGCAGAGACAGTGAGGCCGTTCAATCCGTCGCAACCGGCAGCAATCTTCGGCCCGGCAGTCAACGCTGCAGTGAACCCCGATATCGTCATCGCGCGGCTGATGACATTCGATCGCGACAACGACGGACGGCTCGTCAAGAGCGAGCTGCCCGAGCGGATGCAGAACCTGCTCGCCGCTGACGCGAGCGGCGACCAGGCGCTCGACCCGGATGAGATTCGGGCGCTCGCGAGGCCGGCGCCTCCTGCGGTCATCGCCGCATCGCTTCCGGGACTCAGGGGCGGCGGCAATGGCGGCTACACCTTTGGCGATCAGGTCAGTCTGTCAACGCGCGCGCACGTCGAGGGCGCCCTGGACGATTTGCGGCTGACACCCATCGCGCATCAACAGGCGCTCGCCATCGTGCGGCCGTTCATGGCGAGACTCGAGGCCACTGCGACCGCAGCGCTGGTGCAGGAACTCGAAGGCCAGATGTCGAGTGCGCAGCTTGACCGATTCAAGATATTGCTCGATCGGCAGATGTCGGGAAACAACATGCCGATGCCGATCAAGAAGATAGCGGGCGAGGAGCTTGTACAGGTCAACATCTTCAGATTGTTCGGGCCGGATCTCGCGCAGGTCATCAACAGCTTCGCGCTGCCACCGCACCAGACGAAGCTCGCGATCGCCGCGTTCGAGGGCTTCAAAGAACGACTCCGTCCGGCAGGCGCCGATCGCACGGCGCTGCTCGACGAATTGAAGAATGCGCTGAACGACGAAGAGCGCGAGAACTTCGGCGCGGCGCTGCAACGGCGGCCGCTGGTGAAGGCCGGCGGTGTCATCGCCGGTGTCGTGGGAGGATTCCCGCCGCGGCTACCATCGCCCGCACCGGGCGACCTGGTCGACGGTCCTGCGGTGTTCCGACTGCCGTTCCCTCCACAGAGGCAAGTGCTGGAACCGTAATCGTGGTGCTGAGTCCTTGGTTCTTGGTTCTTTGGCCGTCCTTGATCCGGTGTTCTTGGTCCCTGCGAGGGATATGCGGACCAGGGACCATGGACCACAGGACGGACCAGGGACCATGGACCACAGGACGGACCAGGAACCAAGTACGAAGGACCGGGGACTAAGTTACTGCACGTTGTTCAGCGCGATGTCGAACACCAGCGTGGCGTTGGGCGGAATCGGTGCTCCCGGGCTCGTACTGCCGTAGGCCAGGTCCGGCGGGATCACCAGGCGGCGCTGGCCGCCGACGCGCATTCCCGACACGCCCTGATCCCAGCCTCTGATCACCGCTCCGGTTCCGAGCCTGAAGATATAGGCGGTGTTCGAATCGAACAGCGTGCCCTTGGCATCGGTCCGGCTCGAGTCGTGGAGCCATCCGGTATAGGCGACCGTCACAAAGCTTCCGGGCCCGGCCAGGGCGCCGGTTCCGACCACGAGATCGGTCTGCGAGTACGGGGCGCTGGTCGTTGGCCCGAGGTTCGGACCGTTATCGTTATCGCCTCCGCAGGCGGCGGCGAGCACGAGAGCAAGAATCGGCAGAAGAAGACGCTTCATCTCTCGAGTCTAGACGATCGCCGCGGCTCAGTCCGTTACGGCCGCTTGCGCTCGCGTCCGCGCGACGGCACGCGGAACGTGAAACCACGATCGATGAGCCGATAAATCACCAGCAGCACGCCGCCGATGAAGAGTCCAGACAGTCCGTAGGTTTGAAACAGGTGCAGGTCCATTCCTCTCCGTCGGGTGGCCTATTCCGCGGCCACGAATCGATCGTTGATCCGTGGAGTGACACCGCAGGTCACGGCCGCTGCAGCTTCTCCCGAATGCCGCGGAGGTCTGACACGAGCCGCCAGACGGTTGCGTCGAGTTCCTCGCACGCCGCCGCCGCGTTGCTGGCGTCGCCCGACCGCGCACGTGTCTCGAGCGCCCGTGCATGCTCGTATGCCTCGCCCTGCGAGAAGAGACCCGCGGAGCCTTTGATAGCATGCGCCGCAGCTGCCAGTTCGTTAGCATCTGCGCCCGCGGCTGCGCGTCGAAGCCGCGCCAACATCACCGGGGCATCGGCCAGGAAGACATCGATCACTTCGGCGACCAGATCCGAGCGTCCGCCGAAGCCGGACAGAAGGGTCGAGACGTTCACCGCGCTGACTGTCGTGTCCGGTGACAGAGCGGGACGTGGCGACGAGGCAGTTCCGGCAATTACCGTTTCGATTGCTGCGAACAGTTCGGCGGCTCTGACTGGCTTCGCAACGTAGGCATCCATTCCCGCAGCCAGGCACTGTTCTCGGTCGCCGGCCATTGCACGGGCGGTGAGCGCCACGATCGGCACATGCCGTCCCGTGCCCTCCTCCTGTTTACGGATCGCGGCAGTCGCCTCGAGCCCACTCATCTCGGGCATCTGCACGTCCATGAGGACGACGTCGAACGGTTTCTGCGAGGCGCGTTCGACCGCCAACTTGCCGTTGCCGACCATCGTCACGGTGTGGCCCTGTTGATCGAGCAGGGCCGACACCAGCTTCTGATTCGTCGCGTTGTCTTCCGCGACGAGCACTCGCAATGCTGTTCCGGCCTCAGGCCTCCGGCGTGATGGCTCCTTCGCGCGCGTGCGGCGCGATGGCGCGGGCGTGGCAAACGCGGTCACGATCGTGTCGAGCAGATCCGACTGCTTGACCGGCTTGATCAGCGTCGCGGCGAACAACTTCGCGCGGCGGCCGCGCAGCACCGGCGCGCCGGCTGACGTCAGGAGAATGACCTTTGGTGCGCCTGCGCGGTACACGGTCGCGATCTGATCGGCGAGCGAGAATCCATCGACATCGGGCATTGCGGCATCGGTCAGCACCAACTGAAACGGCTGACCGTCCTGGGCAGCCTGGTGAAGCATGCCAAGCGCGGTCTGCGCGCTATCGGCAGCAGCCGCCGACATCTGCCAGCTGTCGAGGATCTCGGTAAGGATCGCGCGATTGGTGGCGTTGTCATCGACGACGAGCACACGCAACGATCGCAGATCGAACGACGGCGCCGGCACCGACTCGCCCTTGAACACGCCGAATCGCGCGACGAAGTGGAACCGGCTGCCTGTGCCTGGCTCGCTCTCCAGCCACAGCCGGCCGCCCATCATCTCCACCAGCTGAGACGAGATCGTCAGGCCCAGACCGGTGCCGCCGTATCTGCGTGTGGTCGAGGCGTCAGATTGCACGAACGCGCCGAAGATCTCCCAGCGTTTCTCCTCGGCGATGCCGATCCCGGTATCGCGTACCGTGCACTTCAGCGTGACCGCGTCCGCCGTTTGCTCCGCGACCACGACCTCGACGCCCACTTCGCCGTCGTCGGTGAACTTGATGGCGTTGCTGACCAGATTCAGGATGATCTGCCGCAGCCGTCCCGGGTCGCCGACGACGGCCGCCGGCACGTCGGGAGCGATGCGGCAGGATAGTTCGAGCCCTTTTTCATCAGCGCGCGGCGCAAACAGCTTGACGCTGTCCTCGATGGTGTCGCGCACGACGAAGGGCACACGGTCGAGCGTGAGACGACGGGCTTCAATCTTCGAGACGTCGAGGATGTCGTTGATGATCGTCATCAACGCTTCAGCGGACTCGCGCGCGGTCTGGATGTACTCGCGCTGCTGCATGGTGAGTTTCGTCTGCAGCGCCAGCTCGGACATGCCGATGATGGCGTTCATCGGCGTGCGGATCTCATGGCTCATGTTGGCCAGGAATTCACCCTTGGCGACGGTCGCGGCCTCGGCGCGCCTGCGCGCCACCTCGAGCTCCTGCGCGTTGCGACGCAGGGTATCTTCGGCGGCTTTGCGTTCCGTGACGTCGCGCGCTGCCGCGTAGATGAGTCCCTGCGCGATAAACGGTGATGCGAACCACTGCAGCCACTTGTACGAGCCGTCCTTGGTGCGATAGCGGTTTTCGAAGTTGATGACATGTTCGCCGGTGGCCACCTTGGACAGCTCGCGGATGGTGGCCTCGCGATCGTCGGGATGGACGAACTCCACGAACGGTGCCGCGCGCAGTTCGTCCTTCGAGAAGCCGAGAACCGTTTCCCACACCGGGTTCAGGCGAAGGAAATAGCCTTCGAACGTCGCGACGCAGAACAAGTCGAGTGACAACGTGAAGAACCGATCGAAATCGTCACTGGCCCACAGCCGCTCGATGTAGATCGCGATCTGATTGCACACCGTCGTCATGGTGTTCAGGAGATCCGGCGATGGCTGAAGGATCTGCTGACTGAAGAACTCCATGACACCCTGCACCCGGCGGCCCTGCATGATTGGCAACGCGAACGCGGCGTGTAGGCCAACGCGTGCGGCGACTCCAGATCGCGGAAAATTTGTGTCGGCGGTGACATCGGGAATCCACGCCGGCTCACGCGTCGCCCAGACTCTGCCAGGCAGACCGACGCCGCGCTCGAACATGGACGCCTCGGTTGCCGCGGTGAACTCCTCGATCGAGAGGCCCGGCGCGTGCCACGTGCCGACGCATCGCATCACCTTCCGGGCGCGGTTCGCCTGCCAGATGGCGCCGCACTGCCACCCGAATGCCTGGCAGATCGCGGCTACCATTCGCGGCGCGGCCTCCTCGAGCGTCGCCGATTCGACCAGCGCGCGGGCTGTTTCGTAGAGCACCAGCTGTTGCGGGCTGAGTTGCATCTGCGTCATTTTCGGCCAGGCTGCGGCATTACACTACCGTCGCGCGCTCGAAGTTCCCGACACGTATTCTGCTCGAAGGAGTTCGCCATGGGTGCTGAATCCACGCCCAGCCGACGCATCCTCATCGTGGACGACGACCGGGCGTTGCGCCATGCGTTGTCGTCGCTGTTGACCGCGGCGGGTCATCATATCGAATCCGCCGGAGACGGACCGGAGGCGCTGGCGCTCCTGCACAATCATCCGTTCGACATCGTCCTGCTGGATATCGGCCTGCCGAGCATGAGTGGACTCGACGTACTCGCACGCGTGTGTGAGCTGGCGACGCCGCCGCGGGTCATCATGATGACCGCCGACGACACGTCGGAGTCGGTGCTCGAGTCAGTCAAGCGACAGGCCTATCGGTATATCCGCAAGCCGTTTCCGCCGCGCCGCCTTGGCCTGGTAGAGTTGTTCGACGGTAACG
>DAINQP010000052.1:0-27962 GCA_036742665.1 Vicinamibacterales bacterium
GATCGTGCTCGACGCGCTTTTCAGCTCGATGCCGTGGTCGCGCTTCAGCAGCGCGAGTACTTCCTGGCTGGTCGTGTCGAGCAGTTCCGCGACTTTGTAAATCCGCACCGTTGACAAATTAGATCCCTCTAGACTTCTTCGCGACTGGCCTCCGTCGACTCGTCCGAGTTGGACGACTCGCCGGGCTCACTCGCCTCCGCCGCATCTGCCGTCTGCTCGGGCGTGCTGTCGCCCTCGCCGACCTCGAGCGCACCGAACTGTGCCTCAACCTCTCGCCGCTTCTCCTCCTCGCTCTTGATATCGATGCGCCAGCCGGTGAGCTTGGCCGCCAGACGCACATTCTGCCCCTTCTTACCGATCGCCAACGACAACTGCTTGTCCTCGACGACGACCTCCATCACGCGTTCCTTGTCGTCCACGATGGACACGCGCTGGACTTTGGCCGGGCTCAACCCATTGGTCACAAACAGAACCGGATCTTCGGACCATTCGACGATGTCGATCTTCTCGCCGCGCAACTCGCGGATGATCGCCTGCACGCGCGTTCCTTTCATACCGACGCATGCACCCACCGGATCCACGTCCCGCTCGCGCGAGTAGACCGCAACTTTGGCTCGATCGCCGGCCTCCCGTACCGCGCCGCGAATCATCACCGTGCCGTCGTAGATCTCGGGCACTTCCTGCTCGAACAGCTTGATGAGGAGCGCCGGGTCGGTGCGCGAGAGCAGAATCTGCGGGCCCTTGGCGCTGCGATTGACGCCCTTGATCACCGCGCGGATGCGCTCGCCAGGCGTATAGCTTTCGGCACGCGACTGTTCCTTGCGCGGCAGCACCGCTTCGACGCGCCCGATTTCGACGATCAGATCGCCGTTCTCGAATCGCTTGACCGTACTGTTGATCACTTCCCCGACGCGGTCGTTGTACTCAGCGAAGACGTTATCGCGCTCCGCCTCGCGCACCTTCTGGAAGATCACCTGCTTGGCGGTTTGCGCGGCGATCCGGCCGAGCACGTCGGTGCGCTTCGGGAACTCGATCTCCATGTCTACTTCCGCTTCCTCGCCGTAGAGCTCCTGCGCCTCTTTCAGCGAGATTTCGGTCGCGTCGTCGGTGACTTCCGGCACGATGTGCTTGATCGCGAAGAGATCGACCTGGCCCGTCTCCTGATTGAAACGCGTCTTCAGGTTCTCGTTCGTCTTGTAGTACTTGCGCGACGCCGTCAGCACGGCATCTTCGATCGCGGTGATGATCGTCTCGGCCTCGATGCCCTTTTCCTTGGCGAGTGCCTCGATCGTCTGCATCAACGGGTTTTGCATGGTCCTTTACCGCCGGGTCCAACACCAGGCCCCGGCCTACTAGAATTCAACCTCCAGCCGGCCGCGCGTAATCAATCGCAGCGGCAGACGGTGTCTGCGCCCATTCGGCGCTTCGAGCAACACATCTTCCTGCTCGAAACCGAGGAGACGGCCTTCGAACGCCTTCTGGTTGTCCACCGGCTCGCGTACGACGATCTTGGCCAGCCGTCCGGCGAACCGCCGGTAATCATCCGCGTCTCGGAGCGGCCGATCCAGTCCCGGTGACGACACCTCCAAGGTGTACGTGAAGGGCAGTGGATCCTCGACGTCGAGGATCGTGCCGATCTCCCGGTTGACCTGCTCGCAGTCCTCGATGCTGACGCTGTCCTCAGGCGTTGCCGCGGGTCCCGGCCGATCGATGAATACGCGGATGACATGTCCGCTCGTTTCCCGGCGGCTCTGGATGTCCCAGATTTCCAGTCCGCGCGACCGTGCCACGCGCTCAGCTATCGCCCGAATCTGCTCCAGCGGCTGCATCGCCCGCTCTAAACAAAAAAAGTGGGCACGAGCCCACTGGGAGTCTTCCTCCGAATAGGTAACACACAAGCGTATCACGTCCGCCTGCGGTGCAGCTACGGCGCCACAAACGGCGTTCAGCTAGGAATTGCTGGTCGGACCACGAGGTCGTAGCCTCGGCTGGCCACGATTTCCCCCTCAACGAACTGCCCCGGTGAAAACGCCGATGGGTCGCAATCGGTAAGGTAAACCAAGGGGTCAATCTCCGGCGCCTGGCCTTCAAGGCGCCCCCGAAGGACGAGATCATGCTCAGCGGCAGGGCCGTCCACGAGGACCGTGACCTGCTGGCCCAGTCGCCCTCGGTGCGCGCGCCGGAGGACCTGCTTTTGGAGACGCATCACCCCGGCCTGACGTTTGCGCTTGAGGCGCGCCGGCACATCGTCGGCGAGCGAATGAGCCGATGTGCCTTCCTCATGTGAGTAGGTGAACACGCCAACATGGTCGAACTCGATTGCCTTCACAAAGGATTCAAGCTCGGCATAGTCTTCCGCAGTTTCGCCCGGGAAGCCGACGATGAACGTGGTGCGAAGCGTGACGCCCGGTACGCGAGTCCGGATGCGGTCGAGGAGCTTTTCGTACGAGGCACGAGTGCCGGGCCGCTTCATCCGCTTGAGGACGCCATCGGCCGCGTGCTGGAGAGGCAGATCGATGTAGCGGCACACCTTCTCGCTCTCCGCCATCGCTTCGAGTACGTCGTCGCCGATCGTGGTGGGGTAGAGGTAGAGCATACGCACCCACTCGAGTCCATCCACGCGGTTCAGTGCCCGCAACAAACGCCCGAGCGAACCGCGTTCGCCCTGGTCCACGCCATAGAAGCTGGTGTCCTGCGAGATGAGCAGAAGCTCCTTCACGCCCGCGGCCGCGAGCCGCTCGGCTTCCTGCACGACCGACTCGATCGATCGGCTCCGGTAATTGCCGCGTAACGTCGGGATAATGCAGAAAGCGCACTTGTAGTCACAGCCTTCAGCGATCTTGATGTAAGCGTAGTGACGCGGTGTCGCGAGCAGCCGTGGCGTATTCGCGTCATAGAGGTAATTGGGTACGGTCCTCGGTCTGCGGTCGTCCGTAGAGCGCGTCTTTTTGAGCGCGCCGGGGACGATGGGCTCACCGTTCGAACGCAATAACCGGACAGCGTGGGGCGGGTCTTGTTCTTGAGACCCGCCGGAAATGGCGTTCACGATAGCTGGCACTTCCCCCGTGCCCAGAATCGCGTCGATCTCCGGAATCTGCGAGCGCAGTTCCTCGCGATAGCGTTCGGCCATGCAGCCCGTGACGATCAGCCGCTTACATGCGCCGGTCTTCTTGTGCTCGGCCATCTCGAGAATCGTGTCGATTGATTCCTGCTTGGCCTTGTCGATGAACGCACAGGTGTTGACGACGAGCACGTCCGCGTCGGCCGCGTCGCGAGTGAGACGATGGCCGTCTTTCTGGGCGAGCCCCAGCATGACCTCGGAGTCCACGAGGTTCTTGGGGCAGCCGAGTGACACCATTCCAATCTTCATTCAGTGGCTTTCTCGCGAGTGGCGGTAAGGATCTAGGATACACATACCGCTATGTCGACTGTCGAACACGCCGATATTTCCACGCTTCTGAAGGGACAGACACCAGTGGGGACGCGGGTCACCGTCCGCGGCTGGGTTCGAACGCGCCGCGACTCCAAGGCCGGCCTGTCGTTCATTCACGTGCACGACGGCTCAGGCTTCGACCCGATTCAGGTGGTCGCCCCCGCCCAATTGCCCAATTACGAGAGCGAGATCAAGAAGCTCACGTCCGGATGCGCGGTGATGGCGAGCGGCGTACTGGTGCAAAGTCAGGGGCAGGGCCAGTCGGTCGAGGTCCAGGCGGATTCCGTCGAAGTCGTCGGGTGGGTCGACGACCCGGATACCTATCCGATTCAGCCGAAGAAGGCGTCGTTCGAATACCTCCGTGAGGTCGCGCATCTCCGCCCGCGGACGAATACGCTCGGCGCGATCGCGCGCGTGCGCCATTGCCTGAGCATGGCGATCCATCGCTACTTCCACGAGCACGGCTTCTTCTGGGTGCACACGCCGATCGTGACGGCCAGCGACGCTGAGGGTGCCGGCGAGATGTTCCGCGTCAGCACGCTCGACATTGCCAACCTGTCGGCAGTCCCGCGAACGCCCGAGGGGCGCGCCGACTTCACCCAGGACTTCTTCGGGCGCGAGGCGTTTCTGACTGTGAGCGGTCAGCTCAACGTCGAGACTTATTGCCTCGCGCTGTCGAAGGTCTACACCTTCGGCCCGACGTTCCGCGCCGAGAACAGCAACACCAGCCGGCACCTCGCCGAGTTCTGGATGATCGAGCCCGAGATCGCGTTTGCCGATTTACAGGCCGACGCCCACCTGGCCGAATCCTTCCTCAAGTACATCCTCACGGCGCTCCTGAACGAACGCAACGACGACCTGACGTTCTTTGCTGAACGCATCGACAAGGGATGCGTCGCGCGCGTTGAAGCGTTCGTGAAGTCGCCGTTCGAGCGCATGTCGTACACCGATGCAATTGCCGCCCTCGAGAAGAGCGGCAAGACCTTCGAGTTTCCTGTCCACTGGGGCATGGACCTGCAGTCGGAGCATGAACGCTGGCTCACCGAGGAGCACGTGAGGGCGCCCGTCGTGGTGATGAACTATCCGAAGGAGATCAAGGCCTTCTACATGCGCATGAACGACGACGGCAAGACCGTCGCGGCGATGGATGTCCTGGCGCCGGGCATTGGCGAGATCATCGGCGGCTCACAGCGCGAGGAACGGCTCGATTATCTGGACCGCCGTCTCGCCGAGCTGCATCTCGATCCCAAGGCTTACTGGTGGTACCGCGATCTACGCCGCTACGGCACCGTGCCACATGCCGGTTTCGGCCTCGGCCTCGAGCGCACGATCATCTACGCGACAGGAATGGCCAACATTCGCGACGTGATACCGTTTCCGCGCACGCCCGGCCACGCCGCGTTCTAAGTGGCGTGAGAATGGCGGAGAGAGGCCAGACGCACATGCTGAACGTACTTGGTGCGGGCGAACACTCGGTCAAGACCAGCGACGGGACGTCGATTTTCTATCGGACGATAGGTGAGGGGCCGCGTACAGTGCTGCTGCTGCACGGGTGGGGCGGTACCGGCTCAGGCGCATTCTGGGACCCGGTTGTTCGCCAGATCCAGGCGCACGGCTTACGGCTCGTGCTGCCTGACCTGCGTGGACACGGACGATCGGATCACACCCGACAGGGGTTCACGACAGAACGCTTCGCAGAGGATCTGTTTGAGGTCGCAGACGACGCGCATGCGTCGGAGCTGGTCATCGTCGCGTACAGCATGAGCGGACGCTGGACGCAATTGATGGCCTGCTCGCAGCCGGAGCGCGTACGTGGTCAGATACTCGTCGCGCCCGCGCCCGCTACATCTTTACCCCTCACCGAAGAAATACTCGACAACTGGATCAGCGTGACTCGCGCCCGCGACTCGTTCACGGGCTTCGTCCGCCAATTCGTCAAAGAGTTGCCTCCCGCAGAAATCGTCGATGACTACTTCGCATCGGTGCAGGCGAGTCCGGAACACGCGCTGCGCGAGTCGTTTCGGATGTGCACCCACACGGGATTCGTGGATCGGTTGAATGCGACACGAGCCGCCACGCTGGTCGTGGCGGGGGTGCACGATCACCTGCTGACGCCGGACTATCTTCGGCAGGAAATCGTGCAGAGGATTTCCGGGGCCCGTCTGGTTCTCATCGACAGTGGCCACGAGATCCCGATGGAACGCCCGACCGAACTGGCAGCAGTGATCGAGGCATTCGTGGCCGGCCTCGGGACCGATCGCCGACAGTAAGCTGTTCAGCCAACGCCGACGCGCTCGACAAGCTCCTTGAAGCGTCGATGTGAGCGGAGGCCGTCAAGCCTTGGCTCTGCGCCCAGCCACAATGCCACGGCCGGCGATTGCTCGCCGCATGCCTCTTCGAGCCACCGCAGCGCTTCATCTTCGCGGCCCATCCCCGCGCAAATCAGCCCGAATGCGTAGCGTGGGATGTACTCCGTCGACGCCCGGCGTTCGAGGTCGGCGATGAGCGCGGAGGCCGCTTCAGGCCGGCCGCTTCGTGCCAGGGCATGACCGAGGCTCGCGACCGCTAACGGATTGCCGGCCGACAGTTCGTTGGCCGTTTGCAGCCACGAGACAGCCTCGCTCGCCCGGCCACACACATCGTGACACTGTCCGAGGAACAATGCCGCCGCCCAGAAATGCGGCTCCAGTTTCAGGACCTGCTGGCAGAGTTCGATCGCGGCCTGATACTGACGCTCGAGATAAAAGGCCGAAGCGAGCTGCACCGTGGGCATCGGCGCGAGTGGATCGAGGTCGATCGCGCTCTGCAGCAGACGCCGCCCCTCGTTAAAGCGCCGGCGCGCACATAACGAAAAGCCTGACCACTGCCGCGTCGCTGTGTACGTCGGCGCGATGGCGATGGATTCGGCGAACTCGCGATCGGCAAGATCCCAGTCCCAATCGTAAAATGCGTGTACTACCGCGAGGAGCCCGCGAGCTTCGCCGAGGCCGGGATCGACAGCCAGCGCCTGCTGCGCTGCGGCTCTCGCGTGGCGGATGCTGTCGGCCGGCGCCAGGAAAAGAAACGTGCCGAGTGCCACATAGGATTCAGCGATGCCCGTGAGCGCGAGCGCGAACGTGGCGTCTTCATCGAGGGCCCGGTGATAGTACTGAATCGCGGTGAACATCGAATCGGCTGTCCGTTTGTTCCAGAGATGTTTCCCTTGCAGGTAGCTCTTATAGGCGCGTCCGCTGTTGGTACTGTGCTTGCGAAGTCCCTGCAAGACATCTGAATTGAGTTCCGGCCGCATGCGTTGCGCGACGTCAACAGCGATCTCGTCCTCGAGGCGAAACACATCATCCGTGTGTCTGGAGTATTGAGCGCCCCATAAGTGCGTCATCTCGATCGGATCGAACCATTCGGCATGAATGCGATGGGTGTCGGCGCGTGTCGTGAGCCGCACGATCAACAAAGTGCGGACCCCCAAAACCCTGGCCGTGGTCGCGAAGTCATCGTGCCTTGCTGTGATGCGCAACACCATCGTCCACGGAGCCACTCGCAGCCCCGGGATCGCGGTGAGTCGAGAGGTCAGTGCTTCGGCGATGCCGTCGCTGAGGTAGTCGAGATCGGCCGTTTCGTTCAAGGCGACGACCGCGACTGACTCGTTCGCTCCGACGGCTGGCCTGCGGTCGGCGGCGGAGCTGACTGATGCCGAGCCGCGTGCGGCTGGCTCGATGACGTCCAGCTCGACACGAGCCTCGCCAATGTCCCTGAGCCGCTGACTCCGATCCTTTTCCAAACATCGTCCGAGCAGGCGGCGGAGCTCTGGAGACGTCGACGCTGGCAACAGGTCCCAGTTCGGCGTGGCGATGAGAATGGCGGCAATGGTATCCGACGCCGTCTCGCCGGAAAACGCGCAATGGCCGGTCAGCATTTCATAGAGGACACAGCCATAAGACCAGATGTCGGACCGCTTATCCACCTGCTGTCCACGCGCCTGCTCGGGACTCATATACGGTGGAGTTCCGAGAATGAAGCCCGCGCGAGTCGCAGGAGTGGTGATCTGAGCCGACGTCGAGCGATTGAGCTGGCCGACAAATCCAGCGTCGGCCGCAAGCCCGAAATCGAGCACCTTGACCCTGCCGTCGGCGTCGGCTTTGATATTGGCTGGCTTCAGGTCGCGGTGCACGATCCCGCGCTCGTGCGCCGCTTCGACGGCACGCGCGATCCGCCGGGCGATCTTCAGAGCGTCCGAGATCGGCAAGCGGCCGTCGGCGAGACGATCGGCCAGCGTCGGCCCTTCGACGAGCTCGAGCACGAGTGCCCGGCCATGGGCCGTCTCCTCGACCCCATAGATCGCGGCGATGTTCGGGTGATTCAACGCGGCCAGTAGCCGTGCCTCACGATCGAATCGTGCCAATCGATCGGCATCTGCACTTACATCTGGCGGAAGTATTTTGATGGCAACATCCCGGTGAAGTCGGCTGTCGCGGGCGCGATAGACCTCCCCCATGCCGCCGACTCCGATCAGGACCACGATCTCGTAGGGACCGACGGTGGTTCCCGGCTTCAGTGACATCCGCGCCTCGGAGAACTCGACTAGAAGGTGACGAAGGTCTGCTCGAGCCGCTCTCGCGCTTTCACGCAGCGCTGCAGCACTTTGATGGGATCACCCACGGCGGCGACTTCGAACATCAGCGTGCCGTCGTAGCCGACCTTCTGCGTTTCCATCATCGCGACGTCCCAATCGATTGAGCCGCTATACGGCACCATATGATCGTCGCGCTGGCCGCCGTTGTCATGCATGTGCGTGGTCAAAAGATGGCCCGACACGGTCTCGATCGCCTCGCCGAGATCGCCCATCAGGTGGGCATGACCGTAATCGAGACAGATACCGACGTCGATGCCGTCGAGTTCATCCTCAATGAGGTGCACCAGCGCCTCGGGTTTCGAGAGCGCATTCGGAATCACTTCGAGCGCGACATGGACGTTCTCGCGGCCCGCTTCCTCAAAGAGTTTCTCGACGGTTCGCCGCGCCAGCTCCGGCTGGTTGTCGTTCGACGCGATGCGCTCCGTGGTTGGCGTGCCGAGGTGCACGACGAGATGGCGATAGGGAATATGTCTGGCCAGGACGATGGCGGCTTGAGTCTCTTGCAGGGCGGTCTTCCGGCTGGCCTCATTGCGCGAGGCGTTCGAGAACGGGTCAATCCACTTTCCCCCCTTCACGGCTCCAACGATCGGCGCGTGTACCGAGTGAAGCTCGAGACGCGTATCGGCAAGCCATTCGGCGAGTTCCGCGATCGCCCGCTGGTCGTGATAGTCGAAGTGTGCGCGGGTGGCGAAGAGCTCGATGGCCTCGAAGCCGTGCGCGGCGATGTGGACGAGATGCTCACGGCTCAGCGGCTGCTCGTGAAACAGATGTGTCGAGATGCCGAAGCGATTCATCGGCGTTGCCTCAGCGAAGCTCCTCCAGATGCTCGGCGAGTAGTTCTCGTAACCGGCCAAATCTCGGATCGCGCTCCATATTGCCGCGCACGTAGTTTAAGGTCCGCGGTATGTACTGGATGTAAACGGGATTGCCGCGGGTAATCGTCTGAAAGCCGAACGTGCCGAGCGCCTTCAGATTGCGCTGCAGCGCCATGAGGTCGAAGCGGCGGCGGAACTCGCGCGTCTCGACCGACGTGGGGCCGCCGGCATGGGTCCCACGCAGCGCCAGGAAGAACGCGATGAGCTCTTCGACCTGCTGCTCGGTGAAATCCATGTACGAGTCGCGCAGCAGTGACACCAGGTCGTAGGTGTCGGGGCCCATGCGCGTGTCCTGGAAGTCGATGATGTAGAGCCGCCCGTCGTGCAGCATCAGGTTGCGGCTGTGATAATCGCGATGACAGATTACGCGTGGCTCCGCGGCCAGCTCCTCGACGATCGCCGCATACTCGGCTGCCAGCGCCTCGCGCGCGGCCGGCGTCAGAATCGCGCCGCGGTAGCCTTCGAGGAAGTGCTTGGTGAAGAACTGCAATTCCCAGGTCAGCTTCTCGACGTCGAAGGAAATCCCGTACGGTAGGTAGTGCGGTGAGGCGAGCTCCGCGCCACGCCGCTGCAGCGTCTCGATCAGCGTCACGGCTTCGCGATACAGTGCCTTGTGCTCGACGACGGACGCTGCACCGAGGTGTGCCTGCAGCGTCACGTCACCGAGGTCCTGCAGCGCGATGATGCCGAGTGGGTCCGAGTGCCCGAGGATCTGTGGGACCGGGACCGGCATCGAGCTATACAGCCGTGCGACGTTGGCAAACGGCAGCCGATCGAAGTCGATCGCCTCTGGATGGACCGCCACTACCTGTGTCGGCGCGTGTCGCATCAGCACGCGGAAGTACTTGCGATCCGACGCATCGCCGGTCAATGGCACGACAGTGGCGACGTGATCCGCTTGTCCGGTTTCTGTCAGGAACTGGTCGATACGTCGTCGTGTGTCGTCTGCCACGATTTTTTATAGAGAGGCAATCGCGAGATCGTCAACTCGGCGCTCACCGGGCATGAGCTCGCCGTCGGCGACTCGAATCGTGACGCCATGCCACGAAGTGTCCGCTGGCACGCGAACGCCGTCAGTCACGACGCACTCCCGCAGCATCGTGCCGGCCTCTACCACCACATCGTCCCACAAGATCGACCGCTCGACGCGTGCCGTGGCATCGACTCGCGCAGTCGATCGCGTCGTGGGGTGGCGCTCGCGTTCCTCGAGCCGCAAGGACGTGTCGAGATAATCGGCCGGCGTACCGATGTCGAAGAACTCCGCTGATGTCGTGAACAGCCGGATCGCTCCGGGCTGGCCAGCGATCAGCGAGGTGTACAGCGTGCTCGTTTCGAACGGAACGTGTTCAGGTACTGATGCGAACGCCTTGGCTTCGACCACCTGAACGCCGATGAAGTGGAAGGCGTTCTCGGGTGAGCCGCGTTTCGCAAAGCCGGTCAGCGCGCCATCTGCTCCCGCACTCAGGCCGCTGTACTTGTCGCGCAGCATGTTCGCCACGACGGCCATCGTGACCAGGGCGCCGGAGCGCCGGTGGTCCTCGACCAGCGCGCGAACGTCCACATCAGTCAACGTGTCGCCGTTGACAATGAGGAACGTGGAGTCGAGGAGCGGAGCCGCACGGCGCGGACCGCCGGCCGGTCCGAGTACAGGGACTTCCCACGAATAGCGAACACGCATGCCGAGGACACTGCCGTCGCCGACGAGTCTCGTCAGCGTGTGCGGCAGATGATGCAGATTCAAGACGGCATCGGTGACACCGCTGACCGCGAGCGAGCGTAGGATGCGGTGGACCAGCGGTACACCGGCGACCGGAAGCGCCGCCTTGGCGCGCACGAGTGAGAGCGGCCGAAGCCGCGTGGCCAGTCCGGCCGTCAGGACGAGCGCTGGGACCATTCGTCGGCGAACATCATATTGGCGCCGTTCAGCCCGAAGTGTTCGCGCCGCTCCAGGAAGAGACTGCGGTACGAGTCGAGGATGAACTCGTCCGGCGTCCGGCCGAGCGCGCAGGCGAGGGACAGGATCGCCCGTTCGCCGCCTTCGATTTCGATGAACGTGCCGATCGGTGTTTCGTCGAGCGCGATCGTCGCATCCTCGGCGGCGAACTCTTCACGGAACTTCTGATATCGGAACCACACGTGCAGACCAAGCGATTCGAGTACGTGGGTGAGGACGTCGCCGTCGCTGAGGACCGTCTCGTGCTCCTCGCGCATCTTCATCGGTCCCGGCTGAACCGGGCCCTTGAACGTCAGCAAACTGCGCCCGGAGTCGTTGCGGATGCGGAGCGCGCAGCCGCGACGCCGCAGCGTTTCGTCATCGGTGTCGAACAAAGCGTCTTCCTGGAGACGACGGCATTTGAGAGGTGCGGCGCCTGCCGCGAGGATGGCCGCTCGTGCTTCAGGGACGCTCTGGACCGGCAGCTTGATCTCGCGCTCAATCATGAGGGGCCAAAGATTACCCCAAAAAACAAGGCCTCAGGGTTAATTCCCCTGAGGCCTTGTCAGTGTCCGCCGAGATGTACGGGTTACTCCTTAGTAACGGAAACGAAGGTCTCCTGACCGTCTCGGAGCACGCGCATGAACGCCGTCCCGCGCGACGGAACTTTCCCGAGCTCGCGCTGTGCGTCGGCAGCCGAGGCGATCGGTTCACGTCCCACGCGGACGATCACGTCACCCGGACGGAGACCGGCGCGCGCGGCGGGGCTACCCTGATCGACGTCGGCAATCAGCGCGCCGCGACTCGATTCGAGCTTCAGCTCGCGAGCGTCTGCCGGCGAGATGTTCTGCAGCCGCAGACCGTAGCCGGTGCTGGTTGCCTGTCCCGTGGTGTCGTCGCGTTCACGATTACGCGACGCGAGGTTGCCTTCGGCTTCCAGATCGAGCTCGTCGACGGTGACGTTCACGGTCTTCTCTGCGCGGTCCCGAACGATGCGCACCGGGACGCTGGTGCCGGGCTTGGTCGCGACGACCATCTGCACCAACTCGTCACGGCTGGCGACGGGCTTGCCGTTGTAGGCGATGATCACGTCGCCCGGTTCGAGTCCGGCCTTGGCTGCGGCGCCGCCAGGCGACACGGTCTTGACGACCGCACCCTTACGCTCCTTCAACCCGAACTCGTCCACCGCGTCACGCGAGATGCCTTCCACGCCGATGCCAATGCGGCCACGGGTGATCTTGCCGGTGCGCAGCTGCGGCAGCAGATCACGCACGGTGTTGATCGGGATCGCGAAGCCGATGCCGATGTTGCCGGACTGACGGCCATCCGCGATGATCGCGGTGTTGATGCCAACCACCTCGCCACGGACGTTGAGCAATGGACCACCCGAGTTGCCGGGGTTGATTGCCGCGTCGGTCTGGAGGACCTGCGCCGAACGGCCCTCGGCCACCGCGAACGGACGTTCCTTCGCGCTGATCACGCCCACGCTCACCGTATGAGACAGGTTGAACGGGTTGCCGATCGCCATGACCCAGTCACCAGGCTGCATCTGCGACGAATCACCGAACTCGATCGCTGGCAACGTGTGATCCGGCTTCTCGGTGAGCTCGATGAGTGCGCTGTCGGTCAGCGGATCGCGGCCGATGATCTTCGCATCGTATTCCTGGTCATCGTCCTCGCCGTACAGCGACACCTTGATCTTCGACGCGCCCTCGACCACGTGATTGTTGGTCAGGATTAGACCGGCCTTATCGATGATGAAACCGGTGCCCGCGGCCTGCACCACCTGATCGCGCTGACGGCTCTCCGGCCGACGGCCACCGGCGCCGCCACCAGCACCACCGCCACCACCCGATGGACCAAAGAAGCGATCAAACAGATCGCTGCCGCCGAAGAAATCACTCAGGTCCTGTGTGCGCTGACGCGACTCGGTTCGGATATTCACGACAGCCGGACTCGCCCGCTTCGCGATCTCCCGGAACGTTGTCGCGGTGACGGGACCCGAAAGCGGCGTGCTGTTCATGGCCGGCGCCGCGACCGTCTGCGCGGATGACTCCGGTGACAGTCCCAGCCGCGACGCAATCACCAGGGCCGCCGCCGCTGAAGTCATTGCAATGAGCAATGCGTAAAACCATGTCATTCTGCGGTTGGACATCAGTTGCCTCCCAAACCTCTTTCTCTCTATCCTTTCGGACGGGCTGGCCGTCATTTTGGACGGGCCTACCTCTATTGTCGAACAAAACTCCCTATTCCGTGAGGGCGACGCATGCGTCGCCCCTACAGCAACGTGACCACCTCCCGCTGCCGCGGTCCCGTTACCGTGGCCTCGTGCTTCCCGCGAAACACATTCACCTCGGTGCGCACGCCAAATGTCTCGAAGTACACGCCCGGCTCGACGGTGAATCCCGTGCCGGGGATGACCCGCCGATCGTCGTGGGTTTCGTAATCGTCCATGTGCACACCGTTACCGTGGACGTTCTCGCCGAGACTGTGGCCGGTGCGGTGAAGGATCCATTCGCCGTATCCTCGCTGCTCGATCACCTGCCGGGCCGCGCGATCGACTTCCCATCCGCAGACGTCGCGTCCAGTGCGGGCCGCATCCTCGACCAGCTTGACCGCGGCATCCCGCCCCTCTGCAATCGCGCTGAATGCACGTGCCGTTTCCGGCGGTACGCGTGAAGCGGTCACGCCTACCCAGGTGATGTCAGCAAACACCGCGCCGGGTTCTTTTGTCTTTCCCCACAGATCGAGCAGCAGTACCTGATCGGCCGAGATGGGTCGCCACTGTTCAACCTTGGGCAGATAGTGCGGGTTGCCTGCGTTCGCATCGACTGCAACCACAGGCGGCGAGTCGCTGATCAATCCTTCCTCGTTGAACCACTGAACCATCTGTTGCTGCAACTCGTACTCACTCAATGCTCGTCCGGCGCGCACCGCGGCCGCCGCTGACTCGAAGGCGCGATCCTTGATGCGGTAGAGCGCGGCCGAGGCGACCTGGTGCGAGGCCAGCTGGGCGGGGGTCCATGCAGCCTCGAATTGTTGGACGAGGTCTCCCGAAGAAAGGATTTCAACGCCCTTGGCCCGTACGGCCTCGGCTGTGCCGGCATCAACCCGCGAAAGATGCGGAATGGCGCACATTGGCGAGTACTCCATCGCCACGCGCCGCATTCCTTCCAACAGATTTGTCAAACCAATGTCCAGCTGCTGCCGTCCCGAATACACGGTTTTTTCACCGGGCAGTTGATCGAGATTATGGCGTTCGATCGCATGCACGAGACCGCGAGGATGGCCGTGCGCTGGAATCAGGTAGTACCATCGCCGCGTCGTCATGTGCCCGCCGCCGGTCAGTCCGGCGAGACGCGAGGCGATCGGGTTGGATCCATGAAAGTCGTAAAGCAGCCATCCATCCAGGTGTGTTTTCTGTAAGGCGTCCTGTACAGCGGCCACATCGAGTCCCATAGCGTGCAGTATACGGCCCGGTTCCTGTTCGTTACGACGCCGCACCATCGCCTGCGGTCGGCGCGCGCGCGCGCGAACGCCTATAATCGACCGACGCCCTGACCTGATTGGACTTATGACACAGCGACTTACGGTTGCCATGTTCGTTGCCGCTCTTGGGGCCGCGCTTGCCGCCCAGCAGGCAGCCCCAGCGCCGCAGACGCCGGCCGATCAACCTCCGGTCACCTTCCGCGTCGAGGTGAACTACGTCGAGGTCGATGCGTTCGTCACCGATGCGCAGGGGAACCCGGTCACTGACCTCACGGCGAACGACTTCGACCTTTTCGAAGACGGCAAGCCGCAGAAAGTATCGGCCTTCTCGCTGGTCAACATCCCGATCGAGCGTGCCGAGCGGCCGTTGTTCGCGGGCAAGCCGATTGAGCCCGACGTGCAGACCAACGAACATCTGGAGGGCCGCATCTACTTACTCGTCCTCGACGACATTCACACCGATTTCACCCGATCGCCGCGCGTCAAGGCTGCCGCGCGCCGATTCATCGAACAGAACTTCGGCACCAACGATCTGGCCGCGGTCGTCTACACCGGACGCTCCGACGCGTCGCAGGACTTCACGAACAATCCGCGTCTGCTGATTCAGGCGATCGAGAAATTCAACGGCCGCAAGCTGCGCTCCGCAACGATTCAGCGCATCGAAAGCGCGCGCACCGATCCCGCGACTGGTAATCTCGCGCCGGGCGATGACATCGAGCAGATGGATCGCGCGTTCCGCGCCCGCTCGGTCATGAACAACGTCCGCAAGCTCGCCGAGTTCATGGCCGGCGTTCGCGGTCGCCGCAAGGCAATGCTGCTGATTGGCGAGGGCGTTGATTACAACATCTTCGAAGCGACCGGGGTACTGGGCTCGACGGCTTCCGCCGTGCTGCTCGATACCCAGGATGCGATCGCCTCGGCGACGCGCGGCAACGTCAGTATCTACGCGATCGATCCGCGCGGCCTCGTCGTCGGCGACGAAGATCTCATCACACAGAGCAGCACCATCGGGGACGCTGATGGACGAGCGATGCAGAGCGAGCTGCGCCTGTCACAGGACAGCTTGCGTGTGCTCGCGTCGAGCACCGGCGGCTTCGCGGCGGTGAATCGCAACGATCTCAACGGCGCCTTCGACCGCATCGTCGCCGAGAACAGCAGCTATTACATGTTCGGCTATTACTCGATGAATGAGCGCCGTGATGGACGGTTCCGCAAGATTGAGGTGCGCGTGAAGCGCCCCGGCCTGCGCGTCCGCAGCCGCAACGGCTACTTCGAGGCGCGCGGCAAGCGTCCGAATACGGCACCGTCGACGAAGGTGAGCGCGGCGCTCGCCGAAGCGATCGGCAGCCCGTTGCCGGTGAACGGTGTCCCCATCAAAGTGTTTGCAGCCCCCTACAAGGGCACGGCCCCCGATGCCGCCGTCGCTTACGTCGCTGAAGTGGACGTCAACAATTTCGAGTTCGTCGAGAAAGACGGCACGTTCAGCGAAACCCTCGAACTGATCAACTCGGCCACGGACTCGAAGGGCAAGGTGTTCCCGGGTGAGCGACAGCTGGTGAACCTCAATCTCAAACCGGATACGCTCGCGCGCGCGAAGAGCCGCGGCTTCCGTCTGGTCAACCAGCTGACCCTTCCGCCCGGCCGCTACCAGCTTCGCATCGCTGCTGCGACGCGCGGCGGACGCACGGGGAGCGTCCTCTACGACTTGGAGGTTCCCGACTTCATGAAAGAGAAGTTTGTGATGAGCGGCGTGTCGCTGACGTCGCGCGCCGCTGCCGAAGCGCCGACCGTCAAGCCGAAGGATCCGCTCGCCGATTATCTGCCTGGTCCGCTGACGACGATGCGCGAGTTCTCGCGTGACGACACGATTGCGCTGTTTGCCGAGTTCTATGAGAACAACGCCGGCGCGGCGCCGCACAAACTTGAATTCAAGGCCGAGTTGCGCGCCGAAGGCGGACGTGTCGTGCGCAGCGTTACCGACGAGCGGTCATCCACCGATCTGAAGGGTGGCTCGGGCGGCTACGGTTTTGCCGCGCGCCTTCCGCTCGACGAGGCGGAGCCTGGCCTGTACGTTCTGCACGTGGAAGGGCAGCCACGCATCGGCGATCAGCCGTCGGTCAGCCGCGATATTCAGATTCGCATTCGGTGATCATGTAAGGGCGACGCGTGCGTCGCCCTACGGCTGCTCATGCGTCTCGACCTCGTCCAAACTGTCGCGTTCGCCGGTCTCATTCTCTTTATCGGCTACGGCCTGAAGCGGCTCATTCCTGCGCTGACGCGCTACAACATTCCTGCGCCCGTTGCCGGCGGCCTCCCGGTGGCCGCACTCTTCGCAATCGCGTATGCCGACGACTAGCGGCCGCCCGCCTTTGCCACCACGCTGCAGACGCCGCTGCAGAACACGTTTTTCGCCTCGGTAGGATTTGGCGCCAGCGTGCTGCTGCTCAAACGTGGCGGCCCGCTCGTGCTGATCATGATGATCGTGGCATCACTCGCCGCCGCGCTGCAGAACGTGCTTGGCGCAGCGGTCGCCTACCTGCTCGGCGAGCATCCGCTGATGGGGGTGCTGGCGGGATCGGTGACGCTGACCGGCGGCCCCGCGACTGGCCTCGCGTTCGCGCCGTTGTTCGAGCAGGCCGGAGTGACGGGTGCATCGACGCTCGCCGTATCCGCGGCCATGGTCGGCATCGTCGCCGGAGGATTGATGGGTGGGCCGATTGGCACATATCTGATCGACCGACACCCCCGGCGCATTCCTGCCGTTCCGAAAGACGGGACGCTCGAGAACCTCGCGGAGGAGCAGTTCCCCGAGCCAGTCACCGCGGTCCCGGCAGGCGAGGACGTCGAGGCGTACGCCCTCCTCAAGCACCTTGTGGTAATCATCAGCGCAGTCGGCGCCGGGGTATGGGTCAGTGCCGGGTTGCAGGCACTCGGGTGGACGCTGCCGGCCTACATCGGCGCGATGATCGTCGCCGCGGTCATCCGCAACCTCGACGACGTAACCGGCCTGATCGGCATGTCACAGCGCACAATCGATGACCTCGGGACGGTGGCGCTGGCGCTGTTCCTGGTGATGGCATTGATGACACTGCGGCTGTGGGAACTCGCCGGTGTAGTGATCCCGCTGCTCCTGATTCTGTTCTGTCAGGTGTCGTTCATCGCCGCGATCTGCGTGCTGGTGATTCCGCGGTTGATGGGGAGAGACTACGACGCGGTGGTGATGTCGAGCGGGTTCTGCGGGTTCATGCTTGGGACCACGGCGAACGCGGTGGCGAACATGGGTGCGCTGGTCGAGCGGTACGGGCCAGCGCCGAAGGCCTACCTTGTCGTACCGCTCGTCGGTGCGTTCGGAATCGATTTCGTCAACGGGTTGTTGATCACCGCGTTCCTGAATCTCTGGCGGTGAATGCGTTCGTAGGGGCGACGCATGCGTCGCCGCCCGACATCAAAGCTTTGGCAGCTTCGTCGTCTTGATCGTGCCGTTGGCGTGCTCGAACTTGTACTGGTTGCGATCCATCCGCGGATCGGTCGGCACCTTCAACTCCACTTCGATGACCTCTCCGGGTTGCAGTGGCTTGCGGTAGCGAAACGGCTGTGAGCCGGTGACCGGGTCACCCTTCTTGTCGTACCAGAACTCGTCCACCTTGAGGCCGGCGATCGCGCCCGTCGAGAGGTTCTTCACTTTGATCGTCGTGACGATCATGTTGCCGACGCGCTTGCTGACAGGTTGCGTGAATCCTAGCTCCGCCTGGCCGCGAACTGGTGCCACAAGCTTGCCGGGGGTCGTTGGCGCCCCTTCGTCGCTCGGCCGCTTCGTGGTCGATGCCGGTGGTTGCACGGTCGGCTTGGCTTGTTCAGCCGCCGCAGCCGCGAGCAAGAGCACGACGCCGGTGATCGTCAGGAACGTGCGTCTCTGGCCGTTCATGGAATAACCCTCCCCACATCCGGCTCAAGCCGGACACTACGAACAAGCGGCGCAATTATGTCACGCCAGCCCTACATTTCGCCGTTCCAATCTTCCGGCTCCGGGTTGACGGACCTGAAGATCTCGAGATGCCATTTGCCGCCGCCCCACGGCTCGATCACCTCGGTGGCGACGACGTCCACGAGCACTTCGGCGAAGCTGCGGCCTTCGGGATCGCCTTCGAGATGATAGGCGGGCTCGTCCCACCCGAAATTCGGGTAGAGGATCATCGACAGGAACAAATCGTAGCCGTCGTCGACGACGATGATCTGCCCACAGGGGCGTTTGATCGTCGAGTGGTAGACCAGGTATTTCTCGGCGCTGTGCGCGCGAATGTAGCGCTTCAGTGCGAACTCTCGCGCGACGATCTCTTCGACGGCGATCTTCTTTTCCCAGCAGTCTCGGCAGTACCGCTCCTCGCCCCGCGGTTCGGATACGTCCTTCGAGCCGCACAGTGCACACTTCGTCTTGACGAGATTCGACTTTCTGGGAGCCATCCGCCTCATTATATTCGGCGTCAATTCCCAAATCCCAAAGTCCAACTCCCAACCACTTCCAACGCCCAATCCCCAGCGTTGAATTCGATTGGGAGTTGGGAATTCCGAGTGGTTGGGAGTTGGAGTCTCGGACTTGCGAATTGACGCGGTTATCGCGCGACGGTTTCGCGCCGCACCGCCGGGAGATACATGTCCCGCACGTAATCCTTCACCATCCGCCGCGCGGCGAAGATCGGGAGCACCGTGCGGATCGACTGCTTCACGATCTGCAGCCACCCGTGCGGGACGCCGCGTTCGTCGCGCGCGTAGAAGGTTGGCACCAGCTGCTCTTCAATGAGCGCGTACATCGACTGCGCATCGGCCCAGTCCTGGGCGCCGTGATCGTTCGGATCGGCGGGGCCTTCGATGAGCCAGCCGTTTTCGCCGGTGAAGCCTTCGGCCCACCACCCGTCACCGATCGACATGTGCGGCGTGCCGTTGATGGCGGCTTTCATGCCGCTCGTGCCGCTCGCTTCAAGCGGCTTACGCGGGTTGTTCAGCCACACGTCGCAGCCCTGCACGAGGTAGTGCGCGACGTGCAGTTCGTAATCGTCAACCACGCCGATCCGCCCGCCGAACATCGGGTCCAGCGCGCGGCGGTAGATCCGCTGCAGGTGGTGCTTGCCGACATCGTCGGCGGGGTGCGCTTTGCCGGCGAAGATAATCTGCACGGCGCGTCCAGTCGCGGTCAGGATTCTTGCCAGACGATCCGGATCGAGAAAGATCAGCTCTGGCCGCTTGTAGCCAGTGAAGCGGCGTGCGAATCCGATCGTCAGCGTGTTGTGATCGAACATCGTTGCCGCGGCGACGACGCGGGCCGCGCTGACGTGCTCCTGCGTCCAGCGATTGCGGGCGCGCTCGCGGATGAAATTGAAGAGGAACGCGCGCAGCGACTGCCGCGCTGCCCACAGCTCCTCGTCAGGAATATTCATGACCCGATCGACATAGGCGGGGTCATCGTGGAAGTCGAGCCAGTCAGGACCGAGATGCCTGGTGAACAGGGCTTCGATCTCCGCCGAGATCCACGTTGGCACGTGCACGCCGTTGGTGATCGACTTTACCGGCAGCGACTCGTACGACACGCCAGGCCAGATCGGCTGCCACATCTGCTTGGTGATTTCGCCGTGCAGGCGGCTGACGCCATTCACTGAGGCGCTGGTGCGAAGCGCCAGTGCGGTCATGTTGAACATCGGCCCGCTGCCGTTGTCATAGTGACCGAGCGCGAGGAACCGTTCGCGATAGCCGCCGAGATCCCCCCAGGCGCCGGAGAGGTGCTGCTCGACGAGATGGAAGGGAAACGCGTCGTGTCCGGCCGGCACCGGCGTGTGCGTCGTGAAGACCGTGCTGCGCCGCACGTCCTCGAGCGCATGATCGAAGCTCGCACCGGCCTCGCACAGGTCTCGAATTCTCTGCAAGACGACGAAGGCGGCGTGACCTTCGTTGAGGTGATACACGGCGGGCGTGATGCCCATCGCTTTCAAGGCCCGCACGCCTCCGATGCCGAGGATGATCTCCTGCTGCACGCGAGTCTCGCGATCGCCGCCGTAGAGGCGCGCGGACAGTTCGCGATCCCACGGCGCGTTCTCTTCCAGATCTGTGTCGAGGAGATAGAGGGAGACGCGGCCGACGCGTACGCGCCAAACCGCCACGAGCACCGTGCGAGTGCCGAGAGGCACGGCGGTGATGCACGGCTTGCCTTCACCGGTGATCGCCGGCTCGATCGCCGCTTGCGTCCAGTCCAGCTTCTCGTAGATCTCCTGCTGCCAGCCATCGGAAGTGAGGCTCTGATGGAAGTAGCCCTGCGGATACATGAAGCCGACGCCAACCAGCGGGACGCCAAGATCGCTGGCTTCTTTGCAGTGATCGCCGGCGAGCACACCAAGTCCGCCGGCGTAAATCGGCAGCGACTGGTGCAGCGCGAACTCGGCAGAGAAGTAGGCAATCGACTTGCCCTGCAAGTCGGGGCAGTTCTCCTCGCACCAGGTCTCGCGCTCCGAACGCGACGAATCCTGCCGCGCGATCACGCGATCGTAGGTCGCGAGCCAGCTCGGATCGGCCATCGCCCGTTCGAAAGTATCCAGCGTTAGCAGCTGCAGCATGCGCACCGGGTTGTGCGCGGTCTGCCGCCAGACGTTGTAGTCCAGACGCCGGAAGAGACTGCGGGCGTCCGGCGTCCAGCTCCACCAGAGATCGCGGGCGAGCGAGTCGAGTCGATTGATGCGATCGGGTAATGGGCTCAAAACAGATCCTTGTAATTCACGGAGTCACCTCAGAGCACGCCTCAGTAACCCTGGCAAACGTACTCAAATCGATATTGCCTCCAGACGCGATCGCCACGACGGTGCCGCGTACGCGTCCGGAGAGCGCCGCGGCCACGGCGCATCCCGCCGCGCCCTCGATCACCACATGACAGCGATCGGCGACGAGCCGCATCGCGGCGGCGACGTCCGACAACGGCACGACGATCGACGAATCCACGAGACGGGAGAGCAGCGGCCACATCGTCGGCAGGACCGACTTGCCGCCGGCGCCATCGACGAATGACGCGCGCCATTCGTCGAAGCGGCTCGGGCCACCGTTGCGCAAAGACGTGGCAAGCGGCGCTGCAGTTTCGGGCTCGGCGGCGATGATGCGCGTGTCCGGTTTGAGCGCCTTGACGGCCGACGCGACGCCGCCCAGCAGTCCGCCACCGCCGACCGCGCCGACAATTACGTCAACGCGTGGCAGGTCCTCCAGGATTTCCAGTCCGAGCGTTGCGTTTCCAGCGATGAAGCGGTCGTCATCGAAGGGATGTATGAATTGGCCGCGCATACGCGGCGAGGCGTGTGATTCCACCGTCTGCCAGCATTCGTCGTAGGTGGCGGGCACAATCGTCGCGCCGAGCCGGCGAATCGCCTCGACCTTCGTACGGGGTGCGGTGTCGATGACCATCACCGCGGACGAGATGCCCGCGTGTCGCGCGGCGAGCGCAACGCCCTGGCCGGCATTGCCGGCGCTCACGGTCCATACGCCGTCGCGCCGCTCGGCGGCGCTGAGCTGCCGGACTGCGTTGTGCGCGCCACGGATCTTGAACGAGCCGATCGGCTGCAGTGTCTCGAGCTTGAGGAAGATCTCGGTCGCGGGGAGAACGCCGGGCGCGTCGGGCAATTCCAAGCGGATCAACGGCGTGCGAACGACCAGATCGTAGACGCCGCGCGCGGCGGCCTGAATGTCGTAGAGCGGAATCTCACGCACACGGAAACGAGCATGCTAACTCGTCGCCGCAGAATGCTCAATGCATTGGGGATTGCTGTGCTGATGGTGTATGCTGAGAGTTCCGCATGGCCAGAAACGCACGACCAACCGCCGCGAAGCGCGAGCGCGAGAAAGCGCTCATCGAACGCCGCCAGCAGAAGGCAGCGCGGCGGCAGGACAACAAGACCAAGAAGCCGAGCGACGTCTCGGCCGGGGACGGCGATCCGGATATCGCCCACATCAAGCCCGGCCCGCAGCCGCTCGCCGACTGGCAGATCGAAGAATAATCGTTCGGAACGTTCGAAGCGTTCGGCTCGTTCGAGCCGTTCGAAACGCTCTTCGAAAGAACGATCCGAACGGCCCGAACGCACGAACCATCCGAACGACTAATTAGCCGCGAAACAGTAGAGCAGACCCGCGCCGCCGGTGGCGACCAGGTTGGGCTGGCTGCAGCCGCGTGACCCGTGTGCTGAATTCCACGAGCTGTTGCCGCCGCCTGTGCGATCGTGATGACCGAGCATCACGCTACCCTGACCATCGGCATTGCTCGCGTATCCCTTGCACGTGGTGTCCATGTCGCCGGCAACGGCACGGCCGGTCGAGTCGGATCCGGTCAGGATGTCGTGCTGGTTCGGCATGTCACCCACGCCGTTGACCGTGGCTCCCTTTTCGTTCAACGCAAACGTCTTGTTGATGCTGTTGCGATCACGCTGCACGTCGCCATGGAGATCGGCGACGTTGTTGGCAATGAGCTGCCCCCGCGCGTTGAACCACGGTCCCGCGCCGATGCGGTCGCGTGCGTTCACCGCCGGCTGGCCACCCTGGGCCGGCATGCTCAGATAGGCGCGCCATGTGCGTCCGGGTGGCGTTGCGAGGCCTCCGCCCTGCGCCATCTGTGCGCAGTACGCGTCGGCACCTGCGATGCCGCCGTAGTTGGCGCCGTCACCCTTGCCCACGCTGGTGATGAAGAATGACGCCGGGCCCGCTGGACCGCCTCGCCCGGGCGCGGCCCCACCGGGGCGACCCTGCGCCGGCGCGCCCGCGGCCGGCTGCTGGGGCGCCTGAGCGTACGTCACCAACGTCCCGAGCGCGGCGACTGTCATCACCGCCAGAACGTATTGCATCCTGCGCATCTCGTATCCCTCCCACTTGGAGAGCGCGGCCACACCGCGCGAATGTGAAGAACTCTGCCTGATCGGTCTGTCTACCGTCTATGGCGGGTATTCGTTTACGCCGTAGACTGTAGGCCTGTTTTTAGCACCGAACCGGCGCAAAAGAGCCGCTAAGGTAGCACAGGACGAAGATGTCGAGGTGTGTGGTCGCCGCTCTGGTAATCGGGCTCGTGCTGGCCGGGCGCGCCGCGGTTGGCCAATCGATTTCTGCGGACCAGACCGTCTTCCGCCTGAGCGGGTACGTCGAGCAGTACTACACGCGCGCGCAGAGCATCGTCACGAACGAGTCCGTGATCGTGCAGCGCCTCCACCGCGACATGTCGTTCGATGGCTTCGCACGGCGTCTGGTGTACGAACTGCGCGTCGAATGGGATCCGAGCGTCAACGCCGACGAATCGCCGGCCAAGGTCACACGACAGTTGCTGACGGTGAACGGCAGGCCGCCGAAGAAGGGCGATAAGCCCGAATGCATGGATCCCAAGAACGTATCGCCCGAGCCGCTGGCCTTTCTCCTGCCGGATCGACGCTATAAGTATTCGTTCACCAGCGCCGGCGTTGGCCGTGTCGACGGTCGGGAAGCGGTGATGGTCGACTACCGTGCCCTCGAGCGCGGAGAACCGATGGTTGAATGGACCGAGGACTGCGTCAGCGTGGACGCACCCGGCCGCTTTCGGGGGCGGCTGTGGGCGGAACCCGAGACGGCCACCATCGTCCGCATGGACGAGCAGTTGATCGGCATGGTGGATCTGCCGATTCCGCGCAAGCATCAGCGCATCAACGGCTCGCTCTTCATGACGCTGGAACGTGCGGATATGTCGATTCGCTATCGTCCCGTGAGATTCAGCGATCCTGATGAGACGCTCATGCTCCCGGCGGAGATCACGTCATCGTCGATGTGGCGCAACGGTGGGTCGGCAGGAAGCCGCGTCACGCAATCGTTCAGCAACTATCGGCGCTTCGTGACGGCCGGTCGGATCCTTCGGTGATCAACTCCCAATTTCCAACTCCCAACGCCCACCGACTCCCAACGCCCAATTCCCAATTGGGTTGGAAGTTGTTGGGAGTCGGCGTTTGGCGGTTGGGAGTGGTTGGGAATTGGAGGTTGGGCGTTGGGAATTGATGTCAGCGCGCTCATAGCGCGCGCAACGGCGATCCGCCCCGTTCTCGAGCGGAACGCCGAGAAGACTGATGCGCTTCGTCGTCTCGCCGACGAGAACGTGCAGGCGCTCAAGGAGGCTGGTCTGTGCCGGTTGATGGTGCCGGCAAGATTCGGTGGTCATCAGACGAGCGTGCGTACCTATATCGACGTGATGGCGGAGCTCGGGCGAGGGTGCGGTTCGACGTCGTGGGTGGCGTCCCTGATCAACGTCTGCGCGTGGCTCGCGTCGCTGTTCCCTGAGCGCGCCCAGACCGACATCTGGGAAGCGAATCCCGACGCGTGGATTGCCGGGTCACTCGCGCCCAACGGCGAGACCGTGCCCGTCAACGGCGGGTGGCGCGTCAGCGGCCGATGGCCATGGGCCTCGGGCTCGATGCATGCGCAGTGGGCCGCCTGCGGCATCCACATGAAGGACGACCGCGGCGAGATGACCAATCTCGGGCTGTCGCTGATGCCGATTGAGGAGCTCGTCGTCGAGGACACGTGGTTCATGGCCGGAATGAAAGGCACCGGCAGCAACACAATCGTGGCGAAGGACGTCTTCGTCCCGGAGCACCGCTTCCTGCCCTATCCTCAGGCGTTCGCCGGCACCTATCGAACGGAGCACACTCACGAAGTGGTGTATCGGGCGGCGTTCGTGCCGATCACGGTCCTCATCCTCGCGCCGTCGCAACTCGGCGTGGCTCAATCGGCGCTCGAGCATGCCATTGCGAAGTCGAAGACACGGGGCATCACGCACACGAACTTCCCGAAGCAAGCCGACTCCGCCGGGTTCCAGATGCAGATCGCCGACGCGGCAATGAAGATCGACACGGCGTTTCTCCATGCGCGGCGCGCGGCGGACGATCTCGATTTGTTCGCGCAGGAAAACCGGTTGATGGATGTCACCGGGCGTGCGCGAGTGCGCATGGACACTGCGCTTGCCGCCAAATACTGCCGCGATGCCGTCGAGCTCCTCGTCGCCGCCCACGGTACGTCGAGCCTCGCCGACAGCAACCGCATGCAGCGTCTCTGGCGCGATGTCCATACAGCCAGCCATCACGCGATCACCGAGTGGCAGGTGAATCTCGAGGTCTACGGCAAGGCGTTGTTAGGCATCGAGCCCAACATCACTCATTTGATTTGAACACAAAGGTTTCAGCCTTCTGTCCGCTGTCGCTCACGCGTGCCTCGAGCGAGCCGTCCGCGCGCTTGCTGTAGCGGATCATCTTCGGGAAGTCATGCGTCGGGTTCTCGAACGTCACGCTGTCAGTTGTGATGGCCGTGAGCATGAACTCGGTTGGTGGACGGCCGTCTGGCTGCGCGATGTAGATCAGCCCACCGTTGCGTTCGACGATCCGCAGAAACTCGAACGTGACCATGCGATCGCCCTTCAGCGTGCGCGAGACGGCGAGCATGGCGCCGCCGGCTGCTGGCGTCCATCGTTCCTCGACGATGACCGGCCCGTTGCCGCCGCTCCACGTTCCAACGAGCCACGCGAGCTGCGCAACAGTGCCGCGCGCCGGCGTGCCGCGTTGCGCGCGCGCCTCGTCGAGAGGTTCGAGCACAATGGCCAGAGCGATGATCGTTGCGAAGAACCCGCTCATTTGATGTCTCCTCGAACGTCACTGTAGCTGGAACCTGCTTCGTCCGCTTGAACGAATGCGACACGAATGGTACGGTCTGGCCGGTTCCCGCCTCCGCGCCGGCTTCGGCGAGGCAGGCACACGCAGTAATCGCCCCACGCAGCCATGATCTACCGGGAATACACCGCCACTTCCGTACTCGCGCTGATTGTCGAATGTGTGTGGACGCTCGACGGGGACGCGCGCGAGATGGCCGACGCGCAGCCGGTGCTGCCCGACGGCCGGCCCGAGATCATCCTGCATCTCGGTGATCCGTTCGAGCGTGTGCACGGTAATGGTGAACGTGAGCGCCAGGCCCGAGTGATCTTCGCGGGTCAGCTGCTGCGCCCACTCGATCTCCGAGCCACTGGTCGCGTCGCCGTCGTGGGTATTCGGCTGAGGCCTCATGGCGCAGCGGCGCTGCTCGCCGAGCCGCAGCATCGTCTGGTGGGGCACACCCTCGGACTCGATGTGCTGTCCACGTCGTTGGCGCGCGACCTCCAGCAGGCACGCGAGCGTGAATCCGACACGACTCGCGTGGTGCGGATGGTTCAGGAGATCCTGGCCAGGCGTGTGGACGTGAGTCGATCGGATCGGCAGGTGCGCGCGGCGGTCGACCAGATTCGCCGCGCGCACGGTCTCGTCACCGTGGACGCGCTCGCGACGCACGTCAACCTGACGCCGCGGCACCTCGAACGGCGGTTCAATCAGAACGTCGGCATCTCACCGAAGCGGCTGGCTCGCATCACACGATTCCAGCGAGCGTTGTGGGTGTTCGAGCAGCTCGATTCGCCGCAGCGCGGCACTCAGACTGCGGCGGAGTGCGGCTACGCCGATCAGGCGCACTTCATTCGTGACTTCTCGGAATTTGCCGGGTGTGCGCCCGGCGCGCACCTGTTGCGCCGAGCTGAGTTGAATGGATTCTTCGTGCGCGGTGCGATGATCAGCGCTTGAGACTTTCGGCGCCGGCTTCTTTTACGGCATGAACGATCTCGTCGAGGTCGTAGGGCTTTCCCACAATCTCGTGCACTGGCTCGCTGCCCGCCAGTTGTCGCACCTGATGGGCGTTGGTCGTCGTCACCACGAAATCGACATCCCTGCACGCAGGTGCCGAACGCACGTGTTGATAGAGACGCCAGTTGTGTTCGTACGGGACGGCGATGTCGTAGATGACGACGCGAGGCTGATGCTGCCGCATGAAGGTTTCCAGATCGATCTCGCCGTCGCGCAGTTTGTTCGTGAATGCCGTGACGACGACGAAGCCGGCATGCTCGAATGCAATGCGCAGCATGTCGATACAGTCTTCACTCGTGTTGAAGATCGCGACGACCTCTGGACGAACATCCATTGGAACAGAATAGGGAAGTCGCGCCGGGTTCGCTAATGAGGTAGCCGCTGCAGGCTGTGCCGTGGGCGTACTATCTGACCGCGCGAGGCATCGGCACTCGCCGCGCCCAGAACACCGCGAGCATCAGCAGGCCGCCGCCGAGTCCGATTTGCCACCACACCGGGCCGTCTACCGATTTCGTGCCGTGAAACCATCCATGGCTGTAACTCAGATCCCAGCCCACGACTCCGGAGAGGAAGAAGAGCAGGCCCGCAAAGCCGACCGAGAACACGCGCTGATACTGCCACCCTCGACGTCCCCGCCATGAGCGGCTGTGTTGCCGTGTCGCAGCGATCACGACGGCGACGATCAGCGCAATCAGCGCGAGGAGCTGGTAATCCATCGCGGGAACTATAGAGTCAGTTGGTTCGCGGATCCAGGCGGTTCGGCGTCATGCCGAGAGCTGATGCAGGCGTGAAAGCGTGGCCTGCCACGAGGCAGCCCGCGACGCCGGCGAGTCGAGTGGTGCGGAAGAAAGGACTCGAACCTTCATGGCCTTGCGGCCACTAGCTCCTGAGGCTAGCGCGTCTGCCAATTCCGCCACTT
>DAINQP010000053.1:0-27508 GCA_036742665.1 Vicinamibacterales bacterium
GCCGAGCACATGTCGAAGATGAAGGACAAGGCGATCGTCGCCAACATCGGTCACTCGACAACGAGATCGACATGGCCGGATTGGCGAAGTGGAAGGGCATCGAGAAGATCAACATCAAGCCGCAGTCGACGAGTGGGTGTTCCCCGATGGCCACAGCGCGATGATCGTGGCCGAGGGCCGTCTGATGAATTCTCGGTTGGGAAGTGGCGCGGCTGCACCTCGATCAGCTCGGTGTGAAGTTGACGAAGCTCTCGAAGGAGCAGGCGGATTACCTCGGCGGGCCCGTGGAAGGCCCGTACAAGGCGGATCACTATCGTTACTAATTCGTGGTTAGTGGTAGGGCCCGTCCTTTTGGACGGGCCTTTCCGATCACGTCTTCTTCTTGAATGCCTCTTTGACCTGCTTGTCGATGCTCTTGTAGTTCTTCTCCAGGAACTGCTGTTCGTCTTTGGTCAAGATCCGAAACGGCACGCGCACGAGGCTGTTCTGGAACTTCACGTTCAGCCAATGCTGGCCGTAGGCGATACCGCCAGGGATTCGAAAATAGAGACGGCCAACACAGGCGCGGTCTTCGCTGAGATCCACTTCGTCGAACGGCACCGACCGGGATCCCAGGTCGGGAAAGAACAGGAGGGCGCACGCGCGGCTCGCGGTCGTCGGAAAGTAGTTGATGGAATCGCGCTGGACTTTCGCCCGTTGCTGAATCGCCTGGACCTTCCCTCCACGCTGCTCCATGAGCGGCGCCAGTGGAATCGTCTTGCCATCAGGCGTTTCGAGCGACAAGGCGTCGCGGGTCAACCGGTAGTCCGGTACGTTCTCGAGCATCGTCATGCCGACCTCGAGGAGCATCCATTCTTCGCCGATCGAGTAGTTGGAGGCCTGGTATCCGAGGATCACGTAGCCTTCCCTGTTGTACGAGGCCCGGACGAACTTGCCCTCCATCGTCATGACCTCGGGCACCCCGGCCTTGGGCAGCTGCACGGTCGGCTTCTCCTGGGTCTGGGCATCACCCTTCGTCTGGAGGGGCCACACGGACATCAGCCCGACGAAGGCGACTGCTAGCGCACGCCTGTCATTCATCTCTCTCCTCCCAAGTCCTCGGTCAACGCCACTGGAGTGGCGCGTGGAGAGTTTCAAGAAGTGGGCCAGTGCGACCTGCCGATCGTCCCGCGACAATCGCCGCTCAAGCGCCTGATTCGGAACGAGAGTTGCCTCTCGCGATTCCTACGCGCTCGATGTGTCGGCGAACCACGGTACTTCGTGATCAGGTCACAGCCGGCGGCAGCCACACAGCTTGTTTTTGGACTCATGAAGAAGGCCTTCTTACTCGCGCTACAAAATTCGATCTCGACTATCTCGTCACCCGAAAGCCGGCTCGCACTTCCGGTCGCGTACGAGAACGCTCAGTTCCGCATCTACACGATGAGACATGCAGCGACGCCCGTAAAGCGGTGGCTTCCGCCTTCGCCCAGGCTACGGCGTGGTGGGGACGGCCGACATCTCGTCACCGCGACCGGCAACTTCAACATCGTGGCCGCCGAGCACATGTCGAAGATGAAGGACAAGGCGATCGTCGCCAACATCGGTCACTTCGACAACGAGATCGACATGGCCGGCCTGGGCAAGTGGAAGGGCATCGAGAAGATCGCCATTGAAAACGGACGAGCCCGAACGGTGGTCGCTTATTCTGGAACTCGCTTGAGGGCTTTCGGCGACAAGCCCGCAACGAAGTTTGCCGCAGCGTTCGTGGAGGTCTATCGCGACGGGAATCGCTGAGTGGTGGTCGGCGCGGCGCCTACCATACGAACTTGAAAATGCTGCCAGTCGATCTCCGCGGATCCGGATACTTCGGGTTGATGTCTTTGTAGCTCTCGGGCACGCTCGCCCAATCCTCATAGATCGTGCCACCGAGGTAGAAACCGGGCTTGGTCGATGTCTCGGGCCTCGTGTCTGGAGGGGAGGTGAGCGAGTAGATGCGCAGCGGCTGCGACGGGCCGGGCCAATCGTTGCTGGGCACGTATTCAGCGATGCCGTCGCCGGTGACATCCGCTCGTATCCAGTCGACGTGCAGCAGTCGATGATAGGTTCGATCGGCAATCATGCCGCGGAGCTGCGCATTGAATCGCGCGACGATCGTCTCCGCATCGCTGCGGGTTCGCCTGATGGCGAGATGCAGATCGCGCCTGACGAGCGGCGTCGCCCCAATCTGCAGCCTGGCCTCCGACTCCTTCGGATAGTTGTTGAGGATGTACTGGACGACGAGATCGTCCATGAGGGTGTACTCGACGTCGCCCGAGAGCAGTTGCGAGAGGCTGTCTTCTTCGCTGGGCGACCGTACGAACACGGGTCCGCCGAGGTCAACGGCACCGCCGTACGAGTAGCCTTCGACAATTGCTACTCGCTTGCCCGTTAGATCGCTCAACGTCTTCGCGGACACATCGGCTCCGCGCCGGCCGACCAGCACGAGGCGGTTCTCGAGATACGGCTGCGAGAACACCAACACCCGCTCCCGATCCGGATCCTTCCATGCGGCCGCGCTGCCGTCGTACTCACCTGCGAGCAGCGCCGACGTGAAATCCGGTGCGCTGACAATAGTGGTGTTCGAGGTCACGCCGACGCGGCCGAGCGCTTCCTCGACAAGGTCCAACGCAAACCGCGCTTGCCCGGGTGCGTTCGTGAAAGGCGGCCACGACGTGGAGACCAGCTTCAGCGGCGCCATCTGGGCCGACACGAAGGGCGACCCGCTGGAAAGGACGACCACCCACACGAGCATGGCCATACCTGACATCACGCCTGCGAAAGAAACCGCTGATTGGCCGCTCTGGATCCGGTCCATATGTCACTCGCTCGTCACCGCATCGATGCGTCCGGCACTCGGGGCGGGCCACGATATATCGTGACCCGCGACACACATTCGCTGTGCCCACGCGCTCGCGTCGTTGGAGCGATCGGCGGCGACCCGCGGTTTTGCTGCCGGAGCGGCCCTTGGAGCGTGGCCCAGCCAGCCCGTCCCGGGTGCAGGAGCCAGATTGATGCCACAAGTACGGGCCGTGCCGAAAGCGTTGCGCATGAAGCCTGGTACGCGTACTCTTGATCCAGATGCTGAAGTGGTTCCGTGCGCGGGCGGGCACCTGGGCGCTGATCGCCCTGTGCTCGTTCACCACGGTCGGCGCGCTCTCCACGATTCACGAGGTGGAGTGCGGCGACGAGCTCGCCGAAGGCTTCGTCGTTGGTCATGCCCCCGGCTCGCATACCGTTGCGGCGGCGCACGTCGGTGAAAAGTCCGCCCACTGCGTCCTCTGTCACTGGCTGCAATCCGTCAGAGCTGGAGGCCCGCGCGTCTCCCGCCTCGTCTTCGCGCACGAGACCAATCCCGCGAGAACCCTCAGCCCTGTTCAGCGCGTTCGCTCGGTCGCACGTCTCGAATTACCTTCTCGAGCCCCGCCCGCGTAAGCGTATTCCTGTTTTTTCCAGTCGAGTCTGAGCTGGTTTTACCGACAGCTCGACCTCCGCTGAAGCCGTACTCTCACCGCACAGGAGTGTTCATGCGGGTTTCGCGATTGACATGCGTATGCATTGTCGTGGGCGCATTGCTCGTTGCGCCCGGCCCCCTCTCGGCGCAGACGCCAGATGCGCAGGCGCTGCGACAAGAGATCGAGCAACTGAGAAAAGAGTTCGAGGCGATTCAAAAGCAGTACGGCGATCGCCTGACCGCACTCGAGACGAAGCTGAACGCGACGGAGCCGGTACCGCAACCGGCTGCGGTGGCTCCGCAAACGCCGGCGCAACCAGGCGACCAGCCGCAGACAACTGCGCAGGTTCCGCCCGGCGCTGAAGGCGCCGGCGGTCCGACCGGTGCGTTGCCGGTGTACGGCGGTGCGGCCTCGTCAAAGGTCTTCAACCCGGACATTGCCGTCATCGGCGACTTTCTGGGTGCGAGTGGACGCAATACGGTGAACCCGCAGCCTGCCCTCTCGATGCACGAATCCGAGGCGTCATTTCAAGCGATCCTCGATCCCTACGCACGTGCCGATTTCTTCCTGTCGTTCGGTGAAGAAGGCGTGGAACTCGAAGAAGGCTTCATCACCTTTCCGACGATCCCTGGAGGCCTGCTCGTGCGAGTCGGCAAGATGCGGGCGGCGTTCGGGAAAGTCAACTCGCTGCACAACCACATGCTACCGTGGACGGATCGTCCGCTCGTGATCAACAACCTCGTCGGCGGCGAGGAGGGCATCGATGATGCGGGAATCTCCGTGGCGCGGCTGATCCCGAACCCGTGGTTCTTCCTCGAGGCGACGGGGCAGGTCTTTCGCGGCGACTCGAGCGATCTCTTCCACTCGAGCGAGCGCGGCGACTTGTCGTACGTCGCCCATCTGCGCGGCTATCACGACCTGACGGAGAGCACGAACATCGACCTCGGCGCCTCTTACACACGTGGTCATAACGCGTCCGGCATCTTCGGCGACGTGGATCTGGGCCGGTTCACGACACAGGTTTACGGCATCGACGCCACGTTGCGCTGGCGTCCGCTTCAGCGTTCCATCTATCAATCGTTCGTCGGCCGGTCGGAGTTGATCTGGAGCCAGCGGCAGCAGCCCGTCTCGACACAAAACGCCTTCGGCTATTACCTGTCCGGCGACTATCAGGTGGCCCGTCGATGGTTTGTGGGCGGCCGCTACGACCGTTCCGCACATGCCGACAATGAGACGCTCCGCGATTCGGGTCAATCGCTGCTGGTGACCTACTGGCCGAGCGAATTCAGCCAGGTGAGGGGCCAATACCGTCGGACGAAGTACGCCGTCGGCGATCTGGCGAATGAATTTCTTTTTCAATTTCTGTTCTCGATCGGAGCCCATGGTGCGCACCCGTTCTGAGGCTCGCGCCTGGCGATCGGTTACGGGTTGAGGAGCTCCATATGAGAGTCATGAAGTCAGCGGCGTGTCTCGTGGGGATCGGGATATCGCTCATCGCGTCGATCGCACAGGCCCAGGGCAAGGTGAACGTCATCACCACCACCGAGGACCTGGCGTCCATCGCTCGTGAAGTGGGCGGCGATCGAGTGACCGTGGAATCGATCTCACGCGGGTATCAAGATCCCCACTTCGTCGAAGCCAAGCCGAGCTTCATCCTGAAGCTGCAGAAGGCCGATGTCCTGGTGACCGTCGGTCGGGAACTGGAGATCGGCTGGCTGCCTCCACTCATCCAGCAGAGTCGCAACGCCAAGGTGCAGGTAGGCGGCAGCGGTTACGTTGATGCCTCCGCCCGGGCACGCATCCTCGACATCCCACAAGGCCAGGTCACGCGCGCGATGGGCGATGTGCACCCGTTGGGCAATCCGCATTACTGGTTGGATCCCGAGAACGGAAAGGTCATTGCCAAAGAGATCGCCGACAAGCTGTCGCAACTGCGACCGAACGACCGCTCTTTCTTCGAACAGCGGCTGAACGACTTCGCGTCGCGCCTCTCCGACGCCGAAAAACGCTGGGCGACGATGATGGCGCCCTACAAGGGCACGAAGGTCGTCACCTACCATCGTTCGTTCCCCAACTTCGCCGAGCGCTTTGGGCTGGACGTGATCGGCTACGTCGAGCCGCGCCCGGGCATTCCGCCGTCGCCGCAGCATACGCTCGATCTCATCAACGACATGAAACGGCAGAACGTGAAGCTGGTTCTGGTCGAACCGTACTTCGATCTAAAGACGCCCAACTCCATCGGCCGCGCGACCGGGGCCGAGGTGCTGGTGATGCCGCCCTCGGTCGGCGGCGTGAAGGACGTGACTGACTACTTCAAGTTGTTCGATTACGACATCAACCTGCTGATCGACGCGCTGAAAAAAGTCGGCACCGCCACACACTGAGGGACGACATGGATTCCGCAATGCTGGCTTTTCTGGCGGCGCCATTCGTCGCCAGTCTCATATTGACGGGTATTCACGCCTATCTCGGCGTGCACGTCGTCGAGCGTGGCGTCATCTTCGTGGACCTGTCGCTCGCGCAGATCGCGGCGTTGGGCGCGGCGATCGCCATCTTGCTGCCGATCACAGGAGGTGATCCACACGCACCTGTCGTCTACTGGATCAGTCTCGGGTTCACGTTCATCGGCGCCGCCGTCTTCTCGACCATTCGCGGTCACCGGGCGCGCATCCCACAGGAGGCGATCATCGGCATCTGCTACGCCGTCGCCTCGGCTGCCGCCATCCTGGCGATGAGCAAGGCCACGTCCGAGAGCGAGCACCTCAAGGACATGCTCGTCGGAAATATCCTCGCTGTGTCGTGGAACGAAGTCGCTGAGACCGCGGGGCTGTACGGCGCGATCGGCATCTTCCATTACATCTTCCGGAACAAGTTCCTGGCCATCTCGCTCGACCACGAACAGGCCGTGGCGCAAGGATTGTCGGTGCGCTTCTGGGACTTTCTCTTCTATGCCTCGTTCGGATTCGTGGTGACCTCGTCGGTCGCCATTGCCGGAGTGCTGCTGGTGTTCTGTTACCTGATCGTTCCGTCTGTCGCGGCGATGCTCTATGCCGACAGCGTCGGGCGACGTCTGGCGATTGGCTGGACGATGGGAACGATCGTTTCGGCGCTGGGTGTGTACCTGTCGCTCGTGCTCGATCTGCCCACCGGCGCGACGATTGTCTGCACTTTCGGCATCGTGCTCGCGCTGATGGCGGCCGTGCGTCCGTTGATTCGTCGTTCCAGCGAGCGTGGAGACAACCGTGCGCCGGTGAGGCACGCGCGTCTCAGCGATGGCGTCTAGCCGCCGATTCCATTACCATCGTGAGGCCTGTTGGAGGACGCGATGCGAACTTCAGGCCGTTCGGTGGCTTTCGTGCTCTGCCTCGGCGGTTGTCTCGCGCTTCTGTTCGCCAGCGTCCAGACGTCTGCTCGGCAGACGCCCGGACCGGCAGTTTCATCCGACACTCGTAGGACCGTCCAACCCGTCCTCGACAAGTACTGCATCACCTGTCATAACCAGCGGCTTCGTACAGCGGGGTTGACGCTCGACGCCGCGGACGTTGCGACGCCCGAGAAAAACTCGGAACTGTGGGAGCGTGTCATCGCGAAGCTGCGCGCGCGCTCGATGCCGCCGGCCGGATTGCCACGACCCGACGTCGCCACCTACGACATGGCGGCGTCCTCACTTGAGCACGCGATCGACAGCGCGTGGCTCGCGCACCCGAATCCCGGTCGTATCGGCGCTGTACATCGGCTCAACCGTGTCGAGTACACGAATGCAATCCGCGACCTCTTCTCTCTCGATGTGGACGTCACGTCGCAGTTGCCCGGAGATGAAACAGCGGACGGCAGCTTCGACAACTTTGCCGACGTCCTGACGATCTCGACGTCGCACCTCGAGCGGTATCTTTCCGTGGCGCGCCAGGTCACGCGGCTCGCCGTCGGTCTGCCGCCGATGATTCCCGCGGTAGATCGCTTCGAGATTCCTCTGCACGTGCTCCAAGACGATCGACAGAACGACGACCTGCCACTCGGCTCACGCGGTGGCATCGCGGTCCGCTATCAATTCCCGGCTGATGGCGAGTACGCAATCAAGGTGCGACTGCGCCGCCAGTATCAGGACTACGTCATGGGCATGGGCTGGCCGCAGCGCCTCGATGTCCGCGTGGACGGCGCGCTGGCCAAACGCTTCACGGTGGGTGGGGAAGCCAAGGGCCGGCCAGCGGCCGCCAGCTATGCCGGGGACGGAGAGCCGGGCTTTGCCGGGGATGACTCGTGGGAGAAGTACATGCAGATCGAGGTCGACGCCGGACTCGAAATCCGCATGGCGATGACCGCGGGTGCACACATGGTGAGCGCGTCGTTCGTCCGCGAGATGTGGGAGCCGGAAGGCCTTCCGCAACCGCTGCAACGCGGACGCGTGCTGACCAACGACGAGATCTACATGGGCAACGCGAGCGTGGGTGCGTTGTCGATCAGCGGGCCGTACCGCGTCGCGCGCTCGACCCGTGAGACGGCGAGTCGGCGCGCGCTTTTCATCTGTCAGCCAAGACGCCGATCAGATGAGCGAGACTGCGCCGCGAAGATTCTGTCGCGCGTCGCCCGCATGGCGTACCGGCGGCCTGCGACCGCCGCCGATACGCGCACGCTCCTCGAGTTCTTCAGTCGTGGACGGCGAGACGAGGGCAGCTTCGACGCGGGCATTCAATTTGCGCTCGAGCGTGCACTGGTGGATCCGGATTTCCTGCTGCGCGTGTACCGCGATCCACCGGCATCTCGCGCAACCATATCTGCGCAGAGCTATCCGTTGAGCGATCTCGAAGTGGCCTCGCGCCTCTCGTTTTTCCTGTGGAACAGCATCCCGGACGAGCGGCTGCTGGAACTCGCCGAGCGCAAGCAGCTGACCAGGCCAGACGTGCTCGAGCAGCAGACGCGACGCATGCTGGCCGATCCGCGGGCGACGTCCGCACTCGTTGACAACTTCGGCGCGCAGTGGCTCAACCTCCGTCGCGTGCGTGAGGCCATCTTCCATCCCGATATCTATCCAGACTTCGACGACAGCCTCCTCGAAGCCTTCGAGCAGGAGACGAAGCTGTTTGTTACGAGCACGCTGCGCGAGGACCGCAGCGTGCGCGATTTGCTTAAGGCCGATTACACGTTCGTCAATGAGCGCCTGGCTCGGCACTATAAGATTCCCGGGATCTACGGCAGCCGGTTCCGTCGTGTCACGCTGCCGAACCTCGAACAGCGAGGCGGACTGCTCGGCAACGGGGCCATTCTCGCGACGACGTCGTATCCCGAACGAACGTCGCCGGTGTTGAGAGGCAAATGGCTGCTCGACAACATCCTCGGCACGCCGCCGCCCCCCCCGCCGCCGGGCGTGAGTACGACGCTTACCGAGCCAAAGGCCGGCGGACTGCCGCCGACGATTCGCGAACGGCTCGATGAGCATCGCAAGAGTCCGACGTGCGCGTCGTGTCATTCGCTGATCGACGCGTTGGGATTTGCGCTCGAGAATTTCGACGCGACGGGCGGCTGGCGCACGACGGATGAATCGGGCAAGGCGGTCGATGCCAGCGGGCGTACGATTGGCGGTGACACGCTGGCGGGCTTCACCGGGTTGCGCACAGCGCTGCTCGCGCAGCCGCAGCGATTCCCGTCCGCTCTGACGTCGAAGCTCCTGGCATACGCGCTTGGCCGTCGCGTCGAGTACTTCGATCAACCCGCCGTCCGCCAGATCGTCAACGACGCAGCCGGCCACGACTATCGCTGGTCATCCATCATCGTAGGCATCGTGAAGAGCCCCACGTTTCTCAGGAGAGCGCCCATCGGAACGGGGGAGTGATTGGAGCGCACATGTCTTACTTGACCGCGAAGTCGATGCCGCGACGAACCGTGTTGCGGGCAGTCGGTGCCACGCTCGCGCTGCCATTTCTCGATGCCATGGTGCCGGCGTGGTCGTCGCGCGCACGCGCGGCCGCAGCTCCGGCCCATCGCTTCCAGACGTTTTACGTCCCGAACGGGATGGCCATGGAGTTCTGGACGCCCAAAGGCGAGGACACCGCGTTCGAGCTGTCGCCGATCCTCGAGCCGCTCGCGCCCTATCGACATCACATTCTTGCGTTGTCGGGGCTCAAGGCAAACTGGAACTACATCCACGCAGGGGCATCGGGATCGTTTCTGACCGGCACGACGCGGGGCGGGAAGACCGAGGTTGAGATCATCGCCGACGTGTCGATGGACCAGCTTCTTGCAAAGCACTTCTCGGCGACGACGCAGGTGGCGTCACTCGAACTGGCGATGGATCCGCCGAACAACGCGGGCGCGTGCACGGGCAACCTGAGTTGCGTCTACACGCACACGCTCTGCTGGCGGAGCGCGACGCAGCCGCTACCGATGGAATACAACCCGCGCGCGGTGTTCGAGAAGCTGTTCGGCGACGCGGGAAGCACCGACGCGAAGGCACGCCAGGCTCGCATGCGTCAGCAAAAGAGCATTCTGGATTCAGTCAACGACAAGCTCACCCGACTCAGGAGCCACCTCGGGCCGCAGGATCAGCACAAGGTCAATGAGTATGCCGAGTCAGTGCGCGACGTCGAGCGGCGCATTCAGAGAGCGGAAGAGCAGGGGAGCCAGGAACTGCCCACACTCGCCGAACCGCAGGGTGTGCCGCCCGTGTTCGAAGATCACCTGGCGCTGATGCTCGACCTGCAGCGGCTCGCGCTCCAATCGGATCTCACGCGCGTCATCTCGTTCATGATCGGTAAGGAGCAGAGCGCGCGGCCGTATCCGCAGATCGGCGTGCCCGAGGCGCATCATCCGCTTTCGCATCACGGCAATCAGCCAGACCTGATTGCGCGTCTGTCGCTCATCAACCGTTATCACATGCAGTTGTTCGCAAACTACCTGGCGAAGCTGAAGGCGACGCCGGACGGCGACGGTTCGCTGCTCGATCACATGACGATCCTCTACGGCTCGGGAATCTCCAACAGCGACAAGCATGCCGGCGACAACCTGCCGATCCTCCTCGTTGGTGGGGGAGCAGGCCGGCTGAAAGGCGGACGGCATCTGAGGTACGACAACAAGACGCCGCTGGCCAACCTCCTGGTCACGCTGATGGATAAGCTCGACGTGCCGATCGACAAGATCGGCGGTAGCACGGGCAAACTGTCCATCGATCCAGTACCCGGCGTGTAGCGTTATGTCGCGTCGCTTGAGCCGCTTCGTCGTGATCGTGGTTGCGCTGGCGTCGGTGTCACGTCAACCGGTTCTTCGCGCCGACGATCGGTCCGATCTCATCTCCGCAGTCAGGCATGGTGATCGCGATGGCCTCGCGACGCTGCTCAAGAAAGGTGTCGACGTCAACGTGACGGAGCCCGACGGGTCCACGGCGTTGATGTGGGCCAGCTATCGCGATGATGGCGAGAGCGCGGCACTGCTGATTCGCGCCGGGGCGAACGTCGACATCGCGAACGAACTCGGCGCGACGGCGTTGTGGGCGGCGAGCATGAACGGCAGCGCCTCGATGGTGGTCAGGCTCCTGCAGGCTGGTGCGAATCCGAATCTCGCGCTGCTCGCCGGCGAAACTCCGGTGATGGTGGCGTCGCGGTCAGGCAGCGCAGACGTCGTCGAGCAGTTGCTCTCGAAGGGCGCGGACGTGAACGCGCATGGCGCGCGACATCAGACGGCGCTGATGTGGGCCGTCTCGCAAAAACATCCTGACGTGGTCAAGGTGCTGCTCGCGCACGGCGCGGATGTGCAAGCGCGATCGGACGAGTGGGGATACGTCCAGGCCGTGCCGCCACATGGCCGTCTCGAATACAACCGCAGCATCCCGCACGGAGGCGACACGGCGCTGCTGTTTGCCGCGCGAGTTGGCGATCTCGAATCGGCCAGGCTCCTTGTCGGGGCCGGCGCCAACGTCAACGATGCTGACGCGTGGGGCGTGAGCGCGCTGGTGCTGGCCGCGCACTCGGGCTTTGGCGATCTCGTCGAGTTCCTCCTCGACAAAGGCGCGGACGCGAATTCGGCTGCGGCTGGATTCACTGCGCTGCACGAGGCCATCATGAGGCGCGACGAGAAGATGGTGATGGCGCTGCTGGCCCACGACGCCGATCCGAACACGCCGCTTCGTACGTGGACACCGACCCGCCGCTCGTCCACAGACTGGAACTTCCCACCGCAGTTCATCGGCGCCTCGCCGTACTGGCTGGCGGCGCGGTTTACGCAGCCATCGGTCATGCGCGCGCTGGTGAAGGGCGGCGCCAATCCCCGGTTCGTGCAGCACGCCGACTTCTATCCCGACGGCCCACCCGAGCATCGCGTGGAAACGATCACGCCGCTCATGGCGGCGACCGGACTGGGCGGCGGACGAGGCTGGGTGGTTCCAGATCGCAGTCAGCGCGAGGCGTTGATGCTCGAGACCGTGAAGCTGGTGATGGAAGTTGACGTGGACGTCAACGTGGCCGCCGCCGATGGACGTACGGCGCTCGATGCGGCGCAGACGCTGAAGTATCAATCGGTCATCGAATTCCTCGTCGGCAAGGGCGCGAAGCCAGGACCGAAGAAGAAGCCCCCTTCTCCTGTCAATCCATAGCCGAACGCCTCAACGGTCTCGCACGTCCAAGGGGCATGCGGCGACTGATCGTGCTCACCTCATTTGTACTCGCGGCGCGAGCCGTTGCGATTCCCACACAGGCGCCGGAGTCTTCGGCGTCAGTGTCATTTGAAGCCGCATCGGTGAAGCCCAACACATCGGGCGAGAGCAACACCAGTGTCCGGCGCTTGCCGGGTGGTCGTTTCACCGCGACGAACGTACCTGTGGCGTTGCTCGTCCAGATGGCCTACCAGCTGCAGCAATTTCAGATTCAGGGCGCTCCAGCCTGGCTTCGCTCCGATCGCTTTGACGTCGTCGCCAGGCTCGACGGCGATCCACCGACGCCCCCGGTCGGCAGCACGCAGCCGGATCAGGTGATGCTCGCGCTGCAAACGCTGCTGGCCAATCGCTTCAAGCTGTCTGTCCATTGGGAGACGCAGGACCTGCCGATCTATGCGTTGGTGCGCGCGCGCGCTGACGGGAAACTCGGTCCCCATATCCGTCCCGCCGCCGTCGATTGCACCGCGGCCGCCGCCGCCAGCGCTGCTGCGGCGAAGGCGGGGAGGACGCTCAATCCGAACACGCCCGATCGCGTGTCATGTGGCATGCGCAACAGCGACGGCCGCATCAGGTTCGGCGGTTACCCGATGTCGTTCTTCGCGAACGGCCTATCCAACGAAGTCGCGCGGTCCGTGGTCGATCGCACCGGGCTCACCGGCAATTGGGATTTCGAACTCACCTATACGCGCGAACGCGCCCGGCAGCCGGACGTCGGGGACGCGGCGGCTGCGCCCGATCCTGACGGCCCGTCCATTTTCACGGCGCTGCAGGAACAACTTGGCCTCAAGCTCGACTCAACCAAAGGGCCGGTTCGAGTGCTCGTCATCGATCGCATCGAACAACCCACAGCCGATTAGGGCCAGCGGCACTGGCCAGCGGTTTTTCTGTACGATCGTGAGGAATGCCCACCGCACTCCTCGTGCTGCTGCTCGCGCAGGGGGCTCAATGTAGTCCGGAAGCGACGGCGCTCATGAAGGCCGCCTCCGAGCGGGCCGCGGTCTTCGATTTGGCGGGCGCTCTCCAGCGAATGCAAGCGGCGGTAAAGTCGGGATGCACGGAAGCACTGATGCCGGTCCTGTATCTGCGCGGCTGGATCGCGGCACGCGATGCATATCGGGTAGGCGGATCGCCAGAATCGCTCCGGCCTGTGTCGCAATCGATCGCAACCTTGCAAGATACGCTGGGAAAGTCAGGGCCGCCGCAGATCGCGGCACTCGTACTTCAGGCTGCCGCAGCTGCGGCGCAGAGCGAGCGCGACGAGTTGGCGCTGATGATCGACTATGCCGTGCAACTCGAGGATCGCGACCTCGCCGCCAAGCGTCCCGGTTTGCCGATGATCACCGCGCACGAAGCTGCCGGCGACTTGTGGCTCCAGGTTTATCGGTACGACGAGGCACGTCGCGCCTACATGAAGGCTGCGGAGCGCGTCGGCGTCACGCCGCGAATCACGCTGGGTCTGGCCAGACTCGCGGTGCGAATCGATGCGCTCGCGACCGCGTGCAAGCAGTATCAGACCCTCGTGTCGTCGTGGAAGGGGACAGGCCCGGAGCCGCCCGAGCTCTCCGAAGCGCGCATGTTCCTCACCAATCCGGGATGTCAGGGTCCGGCCACGCCGCGGTGACGACGTATCGCTATCGCGCCGAGGTGCTCGATCAGCTGTCGCGGCACGGAATCCAGCCGACGTCCTCCACCAGGCCGCAGGTCGTGCACGAGTTCGTCAGCGACCTCTATCGCTTCGAGCTGCGGCGGCTGCGCGATCGCCTGGTGCGCAAGGAAATCCCGAAGGTGGGCTACTACGATCGTGTTGTGGAACTTCGCCACAAATACCCCCTTGTGTCCTTGAAGCCCCACGAGTTCCTGGAGTGCGGGTAGGGGCGACGCATGCGTCGCCCTTGCGACGGGTATCATTGATTCGATGTCATTCGCGCAGGCCATCCGATCGAAGCTTCCCGCAGGCGGCGTCAGCATCTTTGCCGTGATGACGCGCCTGGCGAATGAAGTCGGCGCGATCAATCTGTCGCAGGGTTTTCCTGATTTCGAGACATCCCCCGAGCTGATCGACATCGTCGCGAAGTACATGCGAGAGGGGTTCAATCAATACGCGCCGATGCCGGGCGTTGTGGCGCTGCGCGAAGCGCTGGCGACGAAAATCGAGCGGCTCTACGGCCGTCGATACGATCCCGGCAGCGAGATCACAGTGACGACTGGTGCGACCGAAGCGCTGTTCGTGGCGCTGACCGCCTTCGTTCACCCTGGTGACGAAGTGCTGATGTTTCAGCCCGCCTACGACTCATATCCTCCAGCGGTGATTTTGAGCGGCGGCAAACCTGTATACGTCACGCTCAGGTATCCCGACTATCGCATCGACTGGGACGAGGTACGGCGGGCGGTAACTCCGCGCACACGCGTCATCATGGTGAACTCGCCGCACAACCCGACTGGCATGATGTGGTCGGCAGACGATGTGCGTGAGCTGGCACGCGTGCTGCAGGGTACTGACGCTGTTGTGATTGCCGACGAGGTCTACGAGCACATCGTGTTCGACGGGGCACGGCACGAAAGCTTCGCCAGATATCCCGAGATCGCCGATCGCGCCGTGGTCATCAGTTCATTCGCGAAGACCTATCACACGACTGGCTGGAAGGTGGGGTACTGCGCGGCGCCGCCGGCGCTCACCAGCGAGATTCAGTCGATTCACCAGTGGGTGACGTTCGCGGTCAACCATCCGGCGCAGATGGCGTACGCGGATGTTGTCCGCAGCAATCCCGAGTGCCGCGACGTCACGACGTTCTATCAGGACCGCCGCGACAAGTTCCGATCGCTGATTCACGGATCGCGCTTCAAGACGATGGCGTGCCGTGGCACGTTCTTCCAGATGCTCGACTACTCGGCGATCACTGACGAAGGCGACGCAGATTTTGCGTTGCGGCTGACGCGCGAGCACGGCGTCGCCGCCATTCCCATCTCGCCGTTCCTCAGCGGTGGCGAGCCGGCCGGGCCGGTCCTACGATTCTGCTTTGCCAAGCGCGATGCCACGCTGGAGCGCGCCGCGGAGCGTTTGTGCCGCGTCTGATGCGCGTTCGGATCGTGCTGCTCCTGCCGTTGCTGGTCACCACGGTGATGGCGATGCCCTTTCAACTCGCTGGCCTCGCTCAGGGCTTACAGGGTGGGCGGCCGCTGCCTGCGCACGATCTGTTCGTGAAGAAGACGCGCGACAACCTGCTTCGATCGCAGCGCGAGCAGTTCAACTACTCGTACAAGGAGCGGCGCACCGAATTCCACGTCAACCCGTTCGGGCGCATGGGCACCGGCGGCATCGAAGGCTGGGAAGTCACGCCGATCGAAAACGGCACGGTGATCCTGCGCAAATTGATCGAGCGCGACGGCAAGCGCGTCACCGACGGCGAGGAAGATCGCATCAAGGTGAAAGAGGAGCGCCGCCAGCAGGGCCGCCGCACTGCGATGGAAGACGTCGTGGCGACGCTCACGTTCAAGATGGACCGCCGTGAATCAGTCAATGGCCGCGACACGATCGTCGTGACATTCACGCCGAGACCGGATGCGGAGCCCCAGACTAGAGAAGGACGGATCGCGAAGTCGTTTAGCGGCAGCGTGTGGGTGGACGAGGCTGCACACGAAGTGATCCGCATCGACGCCAACGCTGTCGATACGATCTCGTTCGGCTTCGGTCTCATCGCCCGGCTGAATGAGGGCAGTACGGTTACGCTGCACCGTGAGCCAATCGATGGTGCCGCCATCTGGCTGCCGACGTCGATCCGCTTTGCGGGCGAAGGCCGCGCACTACTGCTGCGCAAGCTGAACGTCGATCAGCGGATCGAATGGTCTGAATACAGGAAGGTTTTAAATTCAGCCCCTTAGTCAACGCCCAACTGCCAACTCCCAACGCCCAACTGCGAAGTTGTGGCCTTCTGACCTCCGAGCATGATCCCATCATTGACGAGAGCGATGAACTGGTGAGAATCGTTGGGACGGTGATTCGCAATTCCGACCCAGGTCGTTGAGTGCAGGGCGCGCGTTGGGGCGTTGGCTTCTGACGTTTGGTATCTATTGGGAGTTGGGCGTTGGGAGTGCTTGGGTGTCGGGCGTTGGGCGTTGGGAATTGACACGAGGGTACAATATCAACCCGAGCGTCGCCCAGATGGTGGCGCGCACGCGGCGTGAGAGCGCGAGCGCGCCGCCGCCGCCGAGACCCAGCATCGCAACCGGCGCGGCGTTCGAGGCTTCCAGCGCGCCGATACTGGCCGGGATAAACGCTGACGCCACGCTGCCGACTCGCGCGAACGTTTCAATTGCGAGCGCTGCGGTAACGCCGATTGGCTGACCCACCGCCCAGAGTACCAGCCACACCTCGAGCGCCATCAAGCCGTAGCAGACGATCGGCAGCACCGTAAGGATAATCAGTCGACGACGATCGCCGCGCAGCAGGTCGAGGACGATGTCCTCGACGTCGAGGATGAAGCGGATCACCCGAGACGACTCCAGCCGCCGGCCGGTCAGCGTCGCGAGTCGATGGATGAAGCGGCCGAGATAGTCGCCGGTGCGATGACGCGCCATTTGCGCCATCACGGCGAGCAGTACCACCGCGCCGATCGAAACCAGCGTGAACAGCGCGTCCCACCCGCCAGGCATCGGCAACCGCCGGACGGCAAAGTACGACACCAATCCGGAGATGACGATCGCCATCACCGCGAACGCCGTGCGTTCCACGGCGATCGCCGCAGCGCTGACCGCCGGAGGAATCCGGTCGTAGAGCAGCACGACTTTCAGCGGCTCGCCGGTGAGGCCGCGGACGGTGAAGAAGCTGATCGCGTCGGCGGCGAGGCGCACGCGGAAGAGTCGCGTGAACGGTGGCCGGGCGTGATCGGGGAACGCGATCCACCAGCCCCAGGTGCGCAGAAAGTGCCACGCACAGCCGGGCATGAGAATCGCCGGAAATGCCAACCCCAACCGAAGCACGTCGTGGATCGTGTCGGCGAGGTTGATGTAGCGAAGCGAGACGAAGAAGAGGACAGCGCCGATGGCGACCGCCAACAGCGAGACCAGTTGAGGGGCGGAGAGCGTCAATTACCTGCGCTGAGCGGCGTCGAAGGGCCCGCGCTTACTCCTCGTCCTGGTTGTCCGTATCATCCGGCAGCGTCGTGGTATCGTCCGGCAGCGTCGTGGCATCTTCCGGCAGGCTCGTCGCGACATCATCGACGTCCGTCGTCGAATCGTCCTCGAGATCGTCCACCGCGTAGATGCGGCCGCCCGAACGTTCCTTGATCGGACCGCGAGGTTTGTGATCCTGCTGCGCGCCTTTCTTATTCCGCAGGCGCTTCGGTGGCGCGGGGGGCCCAAAGTTCGCGCTGCGATCGCGGCCGCCGGCGCCGGGAGGACCGCCAGGCCCGCGCGGGGCGAATCCACCGCCACCGCCGCCCGGCCGCGGTCCGCCAAATCCACCGCCACCGCCGCCGCTGAAGCCGCCGCCTCCGGGACGTGGGCCGCCGAACCCACCACCGCCACCGCCGGGGCGAGGCCCGAAGCCTCCAGAGCCTGGTGGACGCGGCGGACGATCCTCGCGCGCGCGCGCTTCGCTGACGGCCAGCGGCCGGCCCTGAAACGGCTGCGCGTCAAACTTGCGAATGACTTCCTCGGCCTTCGCGCGGTCTACAAACTCGACGAATGCAAACCCCCGCGGACGACCGGTCTCGCGATCGACCGGCATGGCGACGTGGGAAGGCTCTGCGACGGGTGCGAAGTGGGCCCGGAGATCGGCCTCGCTCGCACTGTAGGGGAGATTTCCGATGAACAAACGGACTGCCAAGGTCTCCTCGTGAAATCCCGCTGCTCGAAGCGGGGTTCGATTCTATCTCAAAGAGACCTTAGAAAAGTCAAAGGTCAAGAGGGTGGAGGAACAAAGATGCGACCTCGGAGGCGCGAATCGCTCGAGGTGACGCGATGAGGCCAATGGCTGCGGCGGCGCGGCCGATGACGTCCTCGGGGCCAAGCCCCTGCGCACGCAGCTCGCGGACGCCGGTGTTCCCCGCCGACTTGCTCAGCTTCTCACCACCGCGGCCCATGATCAGCGGGTGGTGAAGGAACACTGGTGGCGTCGGGCGGCCAAGCATTTCCGCCAGTAACACCTGCCGCCCCGTCGATGCGAGCAGGTCAGCTCCCCGAATCACCAACGTCACTCCGTGGCGGACATCGTCGACTGTTACAGCGAATTGATAGGTCCAGTTGCCGTCACGGTCGCGAAGCAGGAGATCGCCGCACTGTTCGGACGGCACCTGTGCGAGTGGGCCGGCCAATAGGTCATGGGCGTGCACAGTTTTCGGATTGAACTGCACGCGCACGCCGTGGCCAGGCACGTACGACAGTCCACGGGTCCGGCAGCGGCCCACGTAGCGTTCGCCGCCGACGTCGGTCCGCGAGCAGTCACACGCATACACGTGGGTGGTTCGCTTCAACGTGTCGACGGCGTCGCGATAGATCGCAGGTGTGTCACTCTGACGCATGAGCGGGAGGCGGCCGTCATCCGGTACAAATTCCAGCCAGTCGAGGTCCTCGATGATCGCCGCCTCATACGCTGCCCGGCTGCGAATGCGATCATGGTCTTCAAGCCTGAGAAGCACACGTCCGCCGAGAGCGCGCGCGATGCCCCACGTGTAAATGGCATTGACGATATGTCCCAGGTGAAGATACCCGGTTGGTGAAGGCGCAAAGCGCGTGACCGGAGGACTGGTGAGCGACCGAGCGGCCGCAACGAGATCTGGACGGAGCATCCTCGTGGTATGTCCTTCGTAAGTAACCGTGATTCCCTTCCTCGATACTGACGATCCGTTCCCGCCGCCCGAGTTCGCGCTTCAGCAGCCCAACGGACTGCTGGCCGCCGGTGGCGACCTCTCGCCTTCGCGACTCCTCGACGCGTACGCGCAAGGTATTTTCCCGTGGTTCGGCCGTGAGGATCCGCTGCTGTGGTGGAGTCCCGATCCTCGCATGGTCCTGTACGTGCGCGAGCTCAAGATTTCACGATCGCTGCGACGCACCATTCGCTCCGGCCGCTTTCGCGTCACGATGGATACCGCCTTCGCGACGGTGATCGATGGCTGTGCGGAGCCTCGGCCGGGACAGGATGGCACCTGGATCACGGCCGAGATGCACGCCGCATATCGCCGGCTCTTCGAGATGGGCTACGCCCATTCGGTCGAAGCCTGGACGGGCGATCGCCTCGTCGGCGGCCTTTACGGCGTCTCGCTGGGGCGTATGTTTTTTGGCGAGTCGATGTTCACACGTGAGAGCGACGCCTCGAAAGTGGGCTTCGTGCATATGGTGGCGCAGTTCGGACGCTGGAAGATGCCCCTTATCGACTGTCAGATGCCGACCTCGCACCTGGCCTCGCTCGGCGCGCGCGAGATTCCGCGCGCCGTCTTCCTCGATCAAATCAGCGGATTGGTTCAGGAATCAGCGCCGCCGCGACCCTGGCGGCTGGACCAGGATCTGTCGGAGCGACTGGGTACAATGTCGGTATGAGTGGGCAGGGGTCGTCGCGCGAAGACATCCTGACCGAGTCGCGCAACGAGCAGAAGCTCGAGCGGCCGCGCTTATGGCGCGTCCTCCTTCACAACGACGACTACACAACCCAGGAATTCGTCGTGTGGGTGTTGGAGACGGTGTTTCGGAAGCCGCGCGCGGAGGCGTTCACCATCATGATGAGCGTCCATCGAGCCGGACTAGGCGTCGCAGGCGTCTATACACATGACGTCGCTGAAACCAAGCTGAAGGCCACACAACAGATGGCCGAAGAGCAGGAATTCCCCCTACTGGTGACGATGGAGCCAGAACCAGAGCATGAGTAAGACATCAGTTCCGTTTGCGCCTGAAACGTTGGACACGATTCACCGCGCGATCCGTTTCGCCACCGAGCGGCGGCATGACGCTGTTGGGCTCGAGCACCTGCTCCTCGCGGCCACGGACGAGCCGCAGGCGCGGCGCATTCTCGTCAGTTGCGGCGCCGACGTTGACGGCCTCCGCCGACAAGTGACCGAGGTGCTGAGCAAGGCGTTCGAGCCGGTGCCGGGATCCGGCAAGGTGCAACCCGAGCCGACGATCGGTTTCGACCGAGTCGTTCAGCAGGCGGTGATGCACGCGGCGGTCTCGAGCGCAAAGCAGGTCGACACCGGCAGCTTGCTCGTCTTTCTGCTGCAGGAGGACGACAGCCACGCCGCGTACTTCCTGAGAGCGCAGGGCATCGAGCGTCTGCTGCTCCTGCGCGTGATCTCGCATGGCTCAAAGACCGAATCAGAGCCCATCCCAGCCGGTGGCGAACGCGGCACCGGACCGAACGCCGACCCGCTCAAGGCGTTCGCGACCGATCTCGTCGCGCGTGCTGCGCAGGGCCAGATCGATCCATTGATCGGACGTGCGCTCGAGATCGAGCGCATGATTCAGGTGCTCTGCCGGCGCCGGAAGAACAATCCGCTGCTCGTCGGTGAGCCGGGTGTGGGCAAGACCGCGCTGGCCGAGGGTCTCGCGCTGCGGATCCAGCAGGGCAATGTGCCGGACGTGTTGAAGACGGCGAAGGTCTACGCGCTGGATCTCGGCGCCCTGATCGCCGGCACCAGGTATCGCGGCGATTTCGAGGAGCGCGTCAAACAGGTTCTCGATCGCCTCGAGCGCGAAGACAACGCCATCCTCTTCATCGACGAGATCCATTCGCTCGTCGGCGCCGGTGCGGCGTCCGGTGGAGCGATGGACGCCGGCAACTTGCTCAAGCCGGCGCTTGCCGGCGGGCAGCTGCGCTGCATCGGCTCGACGACGTTCAACGACGTGAAGCAGTCATTCGATCGGGATCGCGCGCTGTCGCGCCGCTTCCAGAAGATCGACGTGCTCGAGCCGTCGGAGGCCGAGACGCTGGAGATCCTGAAGGGACTCCGGCTGCACTACGAAGCACACCATGGTGTGCAGTTCACCGATGAAGCGCTCGAGGCGGCGGTATCGCTCTCTGCACGACATCTCAAGGACTTGCATTTGCCCGACAAGGCAATCGACGTCCTGGACGAGGCGGGCGCAGCGCAGAAGCTGTTGCTCGACGATCAGCGCACGCAGTCGATCGGCCCGGCGCAGATTGAAGCCATCATCGCGAAGATGGCGCGTGTGCCGGTGCAGACGGTCTCGAGCGACGACAAACGGGCGTTGGCCGAGCTCGATCGCGAGCTGAAGCGCGTGATCTACGGGCAGGATGGCCCTATCGACGAAGTCGCATCGGCCATCAAGCTATCGCGGTCAGGGTTGCGGTCGCCCGAGAAGCCGATCGGCAATTTCCTGTTTGCGGGACCGACCGGTGTGGGCAAGACCGAGCTCGCCCGTCAGCTCGCGCGAATCATGGGTGTCGAGTTCATCCGCTTTGACATGTCGGAGTACATGGAGAAGCACGCGGTGTCCCGGCTGATCGGCGCGCCTCCGGGATACGTCGGTTACGAGGAAGGCGGTCTGCTGATCGACGCCATCCGCAAGTCGCCGCACGCGGTGCTGCTGCTCGATGAAATCGAGAAGGCGCACCCGGACATGTTCGCGATCCTGCTGCAGGTGATGGACCATGCCACGCTGACCGACTCGCACGGGCGCAAGGCCGACTTCCGGCATGTCATCCTGATCATGACCACGAACGCCGGCGCGCGCGATCTGTCGGACCGCAAGCTGGGATTCGCGGACGCGGGGAAGGGCGGCTCGTCGCGCGGCGCGCTCGAACGGATGTTCACGCCGGAGTTCCGCAATCGGCTCGACGCGATCGTCAACTTCGCTGCGCTCGGGACTGGCGAGATCGAGAAGGTCGTGGACAAGCAGATCGACGAGGTGCGGGCGATGGTGGCGGCCAAGAAGGTCACCATCGATCTCGACCCGGCGGCACGGGCGTGGCTGGCGGTCAAGGGCTTCGATCGCGCGTTTGGCGCACGGCCGATGGCCCGCCTCATCGAGCGTGTCGTCAAGAAGCCGCTTTCGGAGCTGCTGCTCTTTGGCTCGCTGGCTGACGGTGGCGCGGTCCGGGTGACGGTCGACAATGACGAGATCCGGTTGCTGGTTGGTTAAGATCGGTGAGTGGTTTGTGGTTAGTGGTTCGTGGTAAACCACACCACAGACTACCAACCAGCATGAGCATCGCCGACATCCGCCGCGAATATCTCGGCCAGCCGCTGAGCGAAACCGACTCCGATCCGAATCCTTTCCGACAGTTCGAGCGCTGGTTCGCGCAAGTCCGCGAACTCGAGCCCGACGCGACCGAAATGGCTCTGGCCACCGCCACGCGCGACGGCCGTCCTTCGGTGCGTACTGTGTTACTGAAGGGCCTGGATGATCGCGGCTTCATCTTCTACACCAACTACAACAGCCGCAAGGCAAGGGATCTGACCGCAACCGGACGCGGCAGCCTGATGTTCTACTGGCGTTCGCTCGAGCGCCAGGTGCGCATCGACGGCCACGCCGAGAAGGTGAGCGCGGAAGAATCCGACGCCTACTTCGCGACACGTCCGCTCGAGAGCCGGTGGAGTGTCTACGCCTCGCGACAGAGCGAGGTGCTCGACCGCCGCGAGACGCTGGAGTCGCGCTTCACGATCGCGCGGCAGGAGTACGGCGATCGCGTGCCGCGGCCGGCGTGGTGGGGCGGGTATCGCATCGTGCCCGACGAGTACGAGTTCTGGCAGGGACGTCCGAGCCGGCTGCACGATCGGTTGCGCTACGTGAAAGAGGCGAGCGGCGTGTGGAGACGAGAGCGCCTGGCGCCCTGAGACGCCAACGCCAGGACTTCGGTTTGTCCACGCGTGAGAAGGCGTTCGCCTTGCCTATCTGTGGCGGCGGCACTTCGGAGCTTCCTCAGGCCGTTCGCGGGTTTTATCGTCAACTCGGACCAGGCCGCAAACCATAGTCGTGGCTAGGACGAAGGGACCATATATCTTCGTCACGATGGTTCACCCTTTCGATCGTGTCGACACGCAAGTGGTCTTCGGTGCCCTGGATTATCGATGGCCTGCTCGTCTACGTGGACGATCTCGATCGACACTTCGAACGAGCAACGGCAGCCGGTGCGACGATCCTTTCTGCGATCGAAAAGGGGCCACCCGGACGGCGATACCGGGCGGAGGATCTCGAAGGCCATCGCTGGTTCTTTTTCCAAAGGACCACGGATGACGCGAGCGGCAGTGCGTTAGGTAGATATGGCCGATCAACCACGACACCAGGCGGCGTGGATCCGGTTACTGACCGGAACGACGCTGACCGTTACGTTTGCCGTGGCCGTTGTGTGGGGTGCTCGCGCGTATGGTCGGTCGATTGTCTTCGCGTTCGGAGTCAATTGGGTGCTCATGATGTGGGCCATCATGTTCGCCTCGAACGTCGTTTCCCCCCGACTGCCGGCGCAATACTACGTCACACGTCGGTGTGAGAAGGCCGGCCGCGCGTACGACGTTCTGGGCGTGCGTTGGGTCCGGCGAGCCCTGCGCCCCGTGCTGTGGTCCATAAACCCCGCGCTCCTCAAATCGCAACCTGCAGCACGAGAGACGATGATCGAGCGCACAAAGGATGCCGAGACGGGACTGCCTCACATGCAGCCGTCAGCGGCCAATGCGATCATCAGCCGGCGCGTCTGAACGCAGACGTTAGGCAGCCTGATGTGCCATGCGACCGGAAACGACAATCTATTTGGTGCGTCACGCGCACGCCGAGTGGCGGGAAGACGAGGGTCGTCCATTGTCGACCGATGGGATCAACGCCGCCAAGATGGTGGCTGCCCGGCTATCCGCACGGCCGATTGCGGCGATCTATACCAGTCCGTCCAGGCGGTCGGTTGAAACGGTCGGCCCCTTGGCACATAGCCTCGGTCTCCGTCCAGAGGTAGTGCCAGATCTTCGAGAGCGCGAACTTCCGGCCGTGCCGCTTGAGGAATTCGAGACGTTGGTTCGGGAGGCATGGAGTTCTCCTGACCAGCCGCCACGTGGCGGAGAGTCGAACGTTCGCGCTCAGATCCGGGGGCTCGCGGTCGTGAGAACCGTCGCGGAGCGTCACGTCGGATCGCACGTGGTCCTCGCCACGCACGGGAATCTCCTGGCCCTCGTGCTGAACGCGCTGGACCCGAAGTTCGCGTACGAGTTCTGGCGGCGGCTCTCGTTTCCAGACATCTATCAATTGACGTTCGCCGACGCTGAGCTCCGCCGCGTCGAGCGAGTGTGGGACGCTACCTAACCTGCGCCGCACCTGACGGCACCGGCCCGCGCCCGCTCGCGCACGGTACTATCGTTGCCTGGCGCGTGCCGCCGGTGAGCGGTAACGTCGGGCGGACTTTCGAGGTCGAAGGAGTAATACGTGCAGTTAGTCTCGGTGAATGTAGGTCTTCCACGGGAGGTCGCCTGGCACGGGCGCATGGTTCGAACGTCAATATGGAAGGACCCGGTCGAAGGGCTCGTACATGTGTCTTCGCTCAACCTCAAGGGCGATCAACAGTCCGACCTCTCGGTGCATGGTGGCCCGGAGAAGGCCGTCTACGCCTATCCCAGCGAGCACTACGAGTACTGGCGTCGCGAACTGCAGGCGACGGATCTCGTCTGGGGCGCGTTCGGCGAGAACTTCACGACAGAAGGGCTGCTCGAGCCAGAGATCAGAATCGGCGATCGCATCCGCGTCGGTTCCGCTGAGTTTCTCGTGACACAACCGCGAATGCCGTGTTTCAAACTGGGCGTCCGATTCGGTCGCGATGACATGGTGAAACGCTTTCTGCGTAGCGGGCGATCCGGCTTCTACCTCGCCGTTGTTCGAGAGGGCGAAGTCGCCCGAGGCAATTCACTCGAATTCACGGGACGCGATGAGCACGGTGTGACGGTGGCAGACATTGCGTCACTGTATGCGCGCGATAAGGACAACGAGGATCTCCTCCGCCGCGCCGTCGATGTACCAGCGCTTCCGGAAAGCTGGAAGGGATATTTTAGAAAGCGGCTGTTCGAGCCCGATGTATGACGATGGGTCGCTGCGCGCCTTCCCGCGCGCCGCCGACGTTGGCCAACCACACACGTCCTGATCTGGATTGCCTATACACCATGGTCGACACGCCACTTGTGCTCGAGCACTCAATCGAGGCGGATGTGAGCCCGACATTCGCGTGGAAGTTCCGAACGGACATCACAACGTGGAGCGATCCGCCCGCCACTTTCCAACTTGACGGCCCGTTCGCTGAAGGCGTTCGCGGTTTGACGTTGATGCCGCGGCAAGAGCCGTTGGCGTGGTGGATTCGCGACGTCCGGCAAGGCCGTTCGTTCGCAATCGAAATGCCCTTGGACCAAGCCACACTTCGGTTTGAGTGGCATCTTGGTGCGCTCTCTGAACGGAGGACGAAGCTCACGCATCGCGTCATCCTGGCGGGCCAAAATATGGAGACGTACCGCAAACAAGTCGAGGCCGGATTCGGCGCGAACCTGGCCGCCGGTCTAGAGAAGATCGCGCATTCGATGGTTGCGGCAGAGAAGTGAAACCCGGGCCTAACTCGCTACAATGAGCGCCTCAATCGCGTGCACGCCTATGGCCCTTTCGCGAAGGCACTCGCCCCGAATCGCACGAGACGCATGACCCCTGAGCGCTGGAACCAGGTCGAGCAGCTCTATCACGCCGCGCGGACGCGGGCGGCTGGCGAGCGTGCATCGTACTTGGATACGGCATGTGCTGGTGATGCAGGGCTGCGGCGCGAGGTCGATTCGCTGCTGGCGCAGCAGAGTTCCGGAACGGAAGGGCTGCTCGGCCCAGGATCACAGCTCGGGCCGTACCAGCTCGATCGCCTCCTGGGGTCGGGTGGCATGGGCGAGGTCTACAAGGCGTTCGATGCCCGGCTGGGTCGTGACGTCGCGATCAAAGTGACCGCGGAGCGCTTCAGCGAGCGATTCGACCGCGAAGTGCGCCTCGTCGCCTCGCTGAATCATCCCAACATCTGCACGGTGTACGACGTCGGCCCCAACTACCTGGTGATGGAGTTGGTTGACGGCAAGACCTTGCGGGATGGGTTCCGGGGTGCGGTGCCCTTGGAACGCGCGATCGGGATCGCGCGGCAGGTGCTCGAGGCCCTGGGCGCCGCGCATCGGGCGGGTGTCGTCCATCGCGACCTGAAGCCTGAAAACGTGATGGTGCGCGCCGATGGCTACGTCAAAGTGCTGGATTTTGGCTTGGCGAAATGGCTGCCGACGACCGCGCAGCTTCAGGCCGAGCGCACAACGATGCACGTCACTCAGCCGGGTCAGATTCTCGGGACGGTCGCGTACATGTCACCGGAGCAGATCCAAGGGCAAGATGTTGACGCGCGGAGTGACCTGTTCGCGTTCGGAATCCTGCTGCATGAAATGCTGAGCGGGCGGCATCCGTGGTCACGGCCCTCTACGGTGGATACGCTGCATGCGATCCTCCACGACGATCCGCCGCCGATGGACGTGTTGCCGCACGCAGGCGCGCCCCTCGCCGCCGTTGTCAAGACGCTGTTGCGCAAGTACCCCGCGGAGCGGTACCCATCGGCCGAAGCGGTACTCGAAGCCTTCGCGACAGCTGCGGCCGACCGCGGATCTTCCACGGCGAGCGTGGCGAGTCCGAAACTGCTCACGTCCATTGCGGTCTTGCCTTTTGTCTTCCTGAGCGATGTGGAAGGCAGCAGAGCGCTGTCGCTGGGTTTTGCGGATGCCCTGATTACGATCTTGGGCAACTTGCAAGATGTGGTGGTCGCGCCGACATCGGCGATCCTGAGCTACGCTGCCGGTACCGAACCCGCCGGGGTCTGCCGTGATTTGGGCGTTCGCCACTCCCTGCAGGGGACGGTCCAGAAGCTGGGTGCACACTGGCGCGTCTCGATACAGATGTTCGATGCGACGACGCAGAAAGTCACGCTGTCCGAGAAACACGACTTCAACCTGGACAATGTGTTCGAGGTCCAGGACGAAATTGGACGCCGCGTCGCGGAATCACTGCACAGTCGGTTTCCGTCGGCTGTGCCGAAGTCGCGCGACCGATACAGCAGCGACCCCGAGGCGTACAACGAATTCATGGCCGGCCTGCGCGAGAGCTCCTCCGATGAACAGGAAACACTGCGGAGCGCCGCCGCACATTTGTCCAGCGCCGTCGAGCGCGACCCGGAATTCGCGCTGGCGCATGCCACCCTGTCCTTCGTGTCGATGAACATCCACTTCCAGTTCGACGCGCAGCGCACGTGGCTGCAGCGGGCGGAAGACCATTGCCGCCTGGCGCTGGCGCTCGACCCATTGCTGCCGGAGGGACACCTGGCGCGCGCGTGGATCCTGTGGAGCCCGGCGAAGAACTTCCAGCACGCGGAAGCCATCGCCGCGTTGGAACAGGTGCTGGCCGCACGACCGAATCTCGAGCG
>DAINQP010000054.1:0-26436 GCA_036742665.1 Vicinamibacterales bacterium
CCCTTCGAGCAGATGGATGGCGTCTACGGGACCATGAACATCCCCGCGGTGATCATCCTGGCGATTCTGTCCGCGCTACTCATCCGGGGCACGCGCGAATCGGCAGTCGTGAACAACGTGATCGTCATCACCAAGGTGTCGATTGTCCTCATGGTGATCGTGATCGGCTGGCAGTTCATCAACCCCGCGAATCACACACCGTTCATTCCTGCGGCGACGACCTATGTCACGCCCCAGGGCGTGACGCACAACTATGGCGGCGTGCTCGGCATCCTCGGCGCGGCCGGCGTGGTGTTCTTCGCGTTCATCGGATTCGATGCGGTGTCGACCGCCGCGCAGGAGACGAAGAATCCCAAACGAGACATGCCGTTCGGCATTCTCGGATCGCTGGTCGTCTGCACGGTGCTCTACGTGCTCTTCTCGTACGTGCTCAGCGGCGTCGCGACGGTCGAAGACTTCCGGAGCTCGGGGCGAGAGGCCTCGGTCGCGTTCGCCATCACCAAGTACATGACCGGCTATGGATGGCTGGCGCAGCTGGTGACGGTGGCGATTCTCGCCGGATTCTCGTCGGTGATCCTGGTGATGCTGCTCGGGCAGTCGCGCGTCTTCTACGCGATGAGTCAAGACGGGCTGGTGCCGAAGGCGTTCTCGGATGTCCACCCGCGCTACAAAACGCCGTATAAGTCGAACATGATCTTCTTCGTGCTGACCGCGCTCTTTGGCGCCTTCATCCCCGGCGACATCGTCGGCGAGATGACCAGTATCGGGACCCTATTCGCGTTCATGCTGGTGTGTGCCGGCGTCTGGATCATGCGCGTCCGCCGGCCTGATATTCCGCGCGGGTTCGTCGTGCCGGCGCTGCCGGTGGTCGCGGTGCTGGGCATCGTCACCTGCGGAGCCATGATTTATGGCCTGGGCTGGACCAACTGGGTGCGACTCGCGGCTTGGCTGGTGATTGGCCTGTTTCTGTTCTTCGGCTACGCGCGGAGACACAGTCGTTTGCAGACGCAGAGCCGAATGGAAACTGCGTGACCGCACGCGTCCTGGATGGGCAGGCGCTCGCTGCCCGGATGCAAGAAGAGATCAAGCCAGAGGTCGCGGCATTTACAAAGCAACATGGCCGCCCGCCGGGCTTGGGCATCATCCTGGCCGGCAACGATCCAGCCTCCGAGGTGTACGTAGGCCACAAGGTCAAGGCTGGCACCAGCGCCGGCTTTCGCGTGGACCTCGAGCGCCTTCCAGAGACCGCGTCACTCGCGGATGCACTCGCGCTCGTCACACGACTGAACGCGAGCCCCGCTCACGATGGCATCCTCGTGCAATCGCCGCTGCCCAAAGGTATGGGGCGCGGCGCAGAGCAGGCGGTCTTCGACACGATCGATCCGGCGAAAGATGTTGACGGCTTCGGCGCGGCGAGCGTCGGACTGCTCGTGCAGAACCGCCCGAAACTCGTGGCCTGTACGCCGTCGGGCGTGATCGAGCTGCTCGTGCGCGAGCAGATCCCGATTGCCTGCCGCCACGCCGTTGTCGTCGGACGCAGCGACATCGTCGGCAAGCCGATGGCGATGCTGCTCCTGCATCGCGACGCCACCGTCACGATCTGTCATTCGAAAACGCCCAACCTCGCGGAGGTATGCCGCGCGGCCGACATCCTGGTGGCCGCCGTCGGACGGCCGGGGCTGGTGACGCGTGACTTCGTGAAGCCGGGCGCCGCGGTGGTGGACGTCGGCATCAACCGCGTGACCGACGCCGCGATCGCTTCACGGCTTTACCCCGCGGGGCACAAACGACTGGCCGTGTTTCAGTCGAAGGGCTCGATCCTCGTCGGCGATGTGCATCCAGACGTCGAGCACGTGGCCGGCGCGATGACGCCCGTGCCAGGAGGTGTCGGTCCGCTCACGATCACGATGTTGATGGCCAATACGTTGAAGGCCGCGCGGGAGCGGGCTGGTGGTTAGTTGGTGGTTGTGGTGTGTGGTTAGTGGTAGGTGGTTGGTGGTTGGGTTCAGGGTCGGAGTTCACACAGGTCCGCAGCTGACCAGGCGTTTAGGTCTTGGCCCATCGGGTCGGATAGACGCGATAAGACCATTGAGCATCCTCCAACACGCTGGACGCGCTCGTGAAGTCAAGCGTGGTCGGATTGGCTGCAGTAACCTGGGAATGACTTGGAGATGGCGTAGATCTCCTCGACGAGTGTCCTCGATTCCTGCCACACCTCGAGATCTCTGAAGGATGTTGTGAAAACCATGACTGGCAGAGAGGCACGGTCAATGCCGAACGATTTTCAGTCGGAAAAACAGCTCTCGAAGCAGCTGGTGCGCTGAATCCGAAACGCCTCGATCGGTTAAAGGCGGCTTGTTTTGCCAACCAGCGCCTCGTACACGCTGCGGACCTGCCGGTTCGTCTCGTCGAAAGGGCCGTCGGTATTGATCACGTGATCGGCCCGCCGGATCTTTTCGGAGGTCGGGAGTTGCGCAGCCACCCGTTGTCGCGCTTCCTGTTCCGTGACCGAATCGCGATGCATCACACGACGAATCTGTGTCTCGTCGTCGCACGCGGTTACGATGACTTCGTCGAAATCCCGCTCGCGTCCGGTCTCGTACAGAAGGGGAATGTCGGCGATGGCGAACGGCTGACTGGCATTTATCCTGGCGAACCACTCATCGGTCCGCGCGCGAACTATGGGATGGATGATTTGTTCGAGATCGTGCCGCGCAGCGGGATCGCTGAATGCGATCGCGCCAAGCTTGCGGCGATCAAGAGCACCCTTCGTGTTGACGATATCGGGTCCAAAGCGCGCGACGATGGCTGCAAGCCCAGGTGAACCCTGCGCCACGGCCTCGCGGGCGAGCGTGTCGGCGTCGATGGTAGGGACACCGAGCCGCTCAAATTCGGCGCGCACATGGCTCTTGCCGGTTGCGATTCCACCTGTGAGAGCCACTCGCTTCATGCGTCAACCGAGAACCACCTACCACTAACCACCAACCAGCTAAGACTCACTCAACTCAGCCACGATCGTGTCCTTCGCTGGCGCGATGCGCTCCTCGACGAACGTGTTCCACTCGTGGCATTGCGGACATTGCCAGAGCAGCTCGGTGCTGCGGTAGCGGCAGCGCACGCATACGTGCGGGTCGAGATAGAAGACCGCATTGCGCGTGAGCTCCACGTAGCGTCGCACCAGCCCGGGATCGAGGCCCAGCGACGACAGCGCGTGCCAGAGTTCCTGATGAATGACGAGTCCGTGTGGGTTGTGGGGCAGGGCATCGAGCAGGAGATCGAACGCCTGCCGATGGTGTCCGCCGGCGGCATGGTGCCGCGACAGCGCCAGGCGTGCTCGCCAGTCCTGCGGGTCGCGAGTGATCACCCGGTGGCAGAGATCGACAAAGCGGCGCGGCGCAGCCAGCGCGCGATAGGCGCGCTCGAGGCGCTCGAACGCGAGGTATGCGCGATCGGGTACGGCCTGCACGAGCGTTTCCCACGCCTCGATCGCGGCGGCGAGGTTGCCCTGGCGCTCGCGCACATCACCGAGGTTGAGATACGCGGGTGCGATTCGGCTGTCGATGTCGATGACCTCCTGGAACGTCTTTGCCGCGGCCGACACGTCACCTGACGAGGCCTGGACGCCGCCTATCTCGTTGCGCAGAAAGCCGAGAATCTGTTGATCCTCGTCCTGACGACGCGCGTCGATGGCCGCGATCTGCTCCCGGACTCGCGCGGCCTCTGCCCATTGATGCTGGTCTTCGTACAGCTTCTGCAGATTGACGAAGGCGTAGCGGTTACGCCGGTCGAGACGGACGACCTCCTGAAACGCCTCGAGCGCGCGATCGACGAAGCCGCCGTGCCGGTAGTCGAGACCGAGACAGAGCAGCACGTACGCGTGCTCGAGCGTGCGCAGATCGGTCCGTTGGAGAAGCGCCTGATGGACGTTGATGGCGCGGCCGACCTGTCCCTTCTGCCGGTACAGGTTGCCGAGAATCATCTGAATCTCGAGCGCGTCGGTGTCGGTGCTGGCGGCCTGCGTGAGTTCGTCAATGGCGTGATCGACTTGATTGTCGACGAGGAAATTCAAGCCGAGCATGTAATGCGGCGTCTCGCGAAGCCGTCGCCGATCGATCCAGCGGCCGTCGCGTAATTTGTAGCGTTCCCACGCCTTGCCGACTGCCAGACCGACGAGGAGCGCCACAAGAACGGCGAGAAAGGGCGCGTACGCGATCATGGCGGACTAAATCATCTGCGTGCGCCACAGATCGTGCAGGTGGACCACGCCCTGCACGACGTTGGCGGCATCGACGACGACAATCGAGGTGATCTTGCGTTGCTCGAGGACGTGGAGTGCCTCCGTCGCCAGAGTGTTTGGCGCGACGGTCACCGGACGACGCGTCATGACCTCTGAGGCACGGCGGCTGAGAACGTTAGTGCCATTCGCCATGTGCCGCCGTAAATCGCCGTCGGTGATGATACCCATCAGGTGATTGGAATCATCGACGACGCACGACATGCCCAGGCCTTTGCTGGTTATCTCGTCAACGACCCTCTGCATCACGGTGTCAGCTCGAACCGTCGGCGTCTGGTTTCCAGCGTGCATCAGTTGCTCGACCCGCATCAGCCGCTTGCCCAACTGTCCGCCCGGATGCAGATTGGCGAAGTCCTCCTGCTTGAATCCCTTGGCGACGAGCAGCGTCATTGCGAGTGCGTCTCCGATTGCGAGCGCGGCGATGGTGCTGGCGGTCGGCACGAGGTTCAGCGGGCACGCTTCGTCTGAGACGCGGTTCTGAATCACGACGTCTGCGGACTGCGCGAGCGTCGAATTGCAGTCGCCCGTAATTGCAATGAGGCGCGCACCCAAACGCTTGATCGTATCGACGATGCGGACGACTTCGGTCTCACCGCTGTGCGAGATCGCCACGACGACGTCGTCGCCCTGAATGACACCGAGGTCGCCGTGAACGGCCTCGGCAGGATGAAGAAAGTGTGCCGGTGTTCCTGTGCTGGAAAACGTCGCGGCAATCTTCTGGCAGATGATGCCGGACTTCCCGATACCGGTCACGATGACGCGACCGCGGCATAACATCAGCAGCTTCACCGCCTGTTCGAACGAACCGTCAAGGCGATCAACGAGCGCGTGAATTGCCGCCGCCTCGGCTTGCAGCACCTTTCGAGCGAGCACCATGTCGATCGTCACGCGCGCACTCCACCTGCGGCCGAGCTCGCACCAGCGGCCGCCGTCTCGCGGACCACGGCGTCGAGGCGCTTCAGCTTGCGGAGCAGCGCCTCGAGCTTGTCCAGACGCAACGCGTTGGCGGCGTCGCTCTTGGCACGTGACGGCTCTTCATGGACTTCCATGAACACCGCATCGACACCAGCCGCCACGCCTGCAGACGCGAGCGGCTCGATGTACTCCGCCAGTCCCGCGGTCACGCCGTCTCCGGCCCCAGGCAACTGCAGGCTGTGCGTGACGTCGAACACCACCGGATAACCCAGATCGCGAAGCATCGGAAACGCCCGGACGTCCACCACGAGGTTGTTGTACCCGAAGCTGACTCCGCGCTCGGTGACGAGAATCGATTCGTTGCCTTCGGCCGCGATCTTGGCGACCACGTGGCGCATGTCGCGCGGGGCGAGGAACTGGCCCTTCTTGACATTGACGGCCTTGTGCGTCCGGGCGGCGGCGACGAGAAGGTCCGTCTGCCGCGACAGAAATGCCGGTATTTGAATGATGTCCGCGACTTCGGCGACGCGCTCCGCCTGGGCCGGCTCATGAATGTCGGTCAGGATCGGCAGGCCGGTGCGCGCCTTCACGTCGGCCAGCGTGCGGAGTCCTGACTCGAGTCCAGGACCGCGGAACGAGGTGCCCGACGTGCGATTGGCTTTGTCGAATGACGCCTTGAAGACAACGGGAGTGTCGCAATGTGCGGCAATCCCCTTCAGCGCCAGCGCAAGATCGATGGCGTGTCCCGGACTCTCGATCACGCACGGTCCCGCAATGAGGGCAATCGGATTGCCGCCGCCCACGGCAAACGAGCCGATCGAGACCGGTTTCACCGCTTTATTCTAGCCGCCAACCTGCACGCGTGTGCTCGGCACGCCGACCTGTTCCAGCTTGCCCGATTTGTGCCGGTGGGCGGCCTCGACGAAGCTCGCAAACAGCGGATGCGGCTTGAGCGGCTTGGACTGGAATTCGGGGTGGAACTGCACGGCCACGAACCAGGGGTGCGACGGCATCTCGGCGATCTCGACGAACTTGCCGTCCGGCGATCGTCCTGACACACGCATGCCCTTGTCGGCCAGCTCCTTCTCGTACAGGCAGTTGAACTCGAAGCGATGGCGATGCCGCTCGGAGACGAGCGACGTGCCGTAGATGCGCTCCGCGATTGAGCCTTTCGCGAGCTCGCATTCATACTGGCCGAGACGCATGGTGCCGCCGAGATCGTCTACGCCGAGCAGGTCACGCAGTTTGTAGATCACTTTGTGCGGCGCGTTCTCGTCCACCTCGGTGGAATCCGCGCCGTCGAGTCCGCATACGTTGCGCGCGAACTCTACGGTCGCCCACTGGAATCCGTAGCAGATGCCGAAGAAGGGAACGAGGTGCTCGCGCGCATATTCGGCGGCTTTCATCATGCCGCGCGTGCCGCGCGACCCGAATCCGCCCGGCACGAGGATGCCGTCAGCGCCATCGAGCAGAGCGCTGCCGCCTTCACGTTCGAGCGCCTCGGCCTCGACCCAGTTGAGGCGTACTTTCAAGCGATGCGCGAAGCCACCGTGGAAGAGCGCTTCGTTGAGGCTCTTGTAGGAGTCCTCATAGCCGGTGTACTTGCCGACCACGTGAATCGTCAGTTCGTCGGTTGGATTCTTGATGCGATCGACGAGCTCTTCCCACGCTTCGGTGCGCGCACGCGTGAGCGGCAACCCGAGCTGCTTCAGGATGATCTGGTCGAGCCCCTCGGCCTTTAGCACGAGCGGGACTTCGTAAATCGTGTCGACGTCTTTGGCGGTGATAACGGCCTCTTCCGGGACGTCGCAGAATAAGGCGATCTTGCGCTTGATGTCGGCGTCGAGAAACCGGTCGGTGCGGCAGAGGAGCACGTCGGGTTGAATACCGATCGAGCGGAGGTCGCGCACGCTGTGCTGCGTGGGTTTCGTCTTCAGCTCGCCGGCCGTGCCGATAAACGGCACCAGTGTCAGATGAATGTAAAGCGTGTTCTCGCGGCCGACATCGAGGCGGAACTGTCTGATCGCCTCCAGGAACGGCATGCTCTCGATGTCGCCGACCGTTCCACCGATCTCGACGAGCACGACGTCCACGTCGCGCGACGCGAGGCGAATGGCCTCCTTGATTTCGTTGGTGATGTGCGGAATGACTTGAACGGTGCGACCGAGGTAATCGCCGCGGCGCTCTTTCTGGATGACCGAGAGGTAGATCTTGCCGGTGGTCCAGTTGCTGTTCCGGGATGCCACCATGTTCGTGAAGCGCTCGTAGTGGCCCAGATCGAGATCGGTCTCGGCGCCGTCGTCGGTAACGTAGACCTCGCCGTGCTGATACGGACTCATGGTCCCGGGATCGACGTTGATGTAGGGATCGAACTTCTGCAGGGCAACCTTGTAGCCGTGGTCCTCGAGAAGCCGGCCGATCGACGCCGCGGCCAGGCCTTTGCCGAGGGAGGACACCACGCCGCCGGTCACGAACACATACTTCACAGGTCGTCCGTCAGGTCGCTGGCTCATGCCACCTCACACGCGCGCCGCCGCCGACACCCGCCGGCGGACGCGCTCCAAGTCTTCCGGAGTATCCACTTCCACTGATTCGAACCGGGTTTCCACTGCACGAATCGGGTAGCCGTGCTCGAGCGCGCGCAGTTGCTCGAGCGATTCGGCACGCTCGAGCGGCGTCTGCGACAACGCGGCAAACGACAGCAGGAATTCGCGGCGAAAGGCATAGAGGCCGATGTGCTTGAAGCACACGCCGTCTTCACGGCAGTAAGGAATCTTCGATCGCGAGAAGTACAGCGCGTTGCCGCGGCGATCGACGACGACCTTCACCACGTTGGGATTGTCTTCTTCCGCCGGATCGGAGATCGCCTGGCGGAGCGTGGACATCTGGACGGTGTCGTCGTCGGCGAATGGTGAGACGACTTCGGCAATCATCTCGGGCTCGATGAGCGGCAGATCGGCCTGCACGTTGACGACGATTTCGCAGCGCAAGTCGCGCGCGGTTTCAGCCACGCGATCGGTGCCGGTGCGGTGTCCGGGTTGCGTCAGGCGGACGACGCCGCCGAAGGATTCCACGGCGCTGGCGATCCGCTCGTCATCGGTGGCGACGACGACCGCATCGATGCCGTTGGCGGCCGCGGCACGACGGTAGACGTGCTCGACCATCGGACGGCCAACGATATCGGCGAGAACTTTTCCGGGGAGGCGCGAAGAATCGTAGCGAGCGGGAATGACGGCGACGGCGTGCTGTGCTGACGTTCTCAGGAAAGGATTTGGGAACGTGACCGGGGGCACGGCGAATCATAGCACGGCGCTGGTTGGTGGTTAGTGGTTGGTAGGTGGTGGGTTTGGGGTGCTTACCACTAACTACTAACCACCAACCACCAACTAGCCGAGATGCTAAGATGAGTTGTTCCGCGTCATGACCTGGAAGCTGTATGCCATCGTGTCGGCCGGCGCGTTCGTCGCGACCTACGTGATGTCGTCGCCGAAGACCGAGGTCGCGACCAACAAGGCGTCCGCAGTCACGGCCAAGTCGTCTCGCCAAGTCGCCGCAGAGACCGAGATTGAGGCGCTCGCCAACAGCTTGCACGTTCGCCTCAACTCGGACACGGTGTATCGCACCCCAGGCCGCGACCTTTTCCGGTTCCAGGCCAAGGTCCAGCAACCACCTGCATTTGTTCCGCCCCCAGCTGTCGTCGCGAGCCCGCCAGTGCCCGTGGCACCCCTGCTTCCGGTCTTGAGTCTGACAGGAGTAGCCAGCGATGTCGTGGACGGAAAGCCGCGGCGGTCGGCGGTGGTGAGCCTGCCGAACGGCGTTCTTATCGTTCGCGAAGGGGAGTCCGTCGCCGGACTCTATACGGTTGTGGCGATCGGTGAGGACTCGATCGAGCTCGAATCACCGGGCGACGGCTCGCGCCGTACGCTTCGCCTCTCTGGCCGCTGACTCAAATCCTCACGAGGCGCACCTCGCGGATTGCCTTCTGCTGTCTCAGTTCGTCTAACACCTGCTCGGGAATCGGTATCGACTCGTCCACCGTTACGATGCCCATCGCGCGGTCGCCGTCCCGGCCCAGCGCAAACTGCGCGATGTTGATCTGATGCTTGCCAAGGATGGTGCCCAGTGCGCCAATGACGCCCGGTTGATCGGTATTGCAGCTCACGATCATCGTGCCTTCGAGATGTGCTTCGACGGTGATGCCGTCGATGAGCACGAGACGAGGCATCGCGTGTTCGAAGACGGCACCTTCGACCCAGCGTTCCCCCTGGCCGCTGCGGAGCCGCACTGAGATCAAACCGGCGTAGTTGCGTGTCCGTGTGCTGTGCGATTCGACCACCTCGATGCCGCGTTCGGCCGCCACGCCGGCCGCGTTTACCACCGTGATACCAGTGGACAGCAGCGGCTTGAAGACACCCGTCAGGACCGCATTCCTGATGATCGCCGTCTTGCTCTGGGCGAGCTCGCCGTAATACCGAATGCTGACCGATGTGATGCGCTGGTCGTTCATCTGCGCAATGAAGGTCCCCAGTCGCTCGCCCAAATCGATGTAAGGCTGAAGCCGCTTGAATTCCTCCGGCGGCAGCGATGGAAAATTCACCGCGTTTCGAATCACACCGTTCTTGAGGAAGTCGCGCAGCGCCTCCGCGGTTTCTTCGCCGACCAGTTCCTGGCCTTCCCGCGTCGAGGCGGCAATGTGTGGCGAGGCGATGACCTGCGGCAGCTTCTGCAGGCGCTGGTCAACAGTCGGCTCTTTCTCGAACACATCGAGACCCGCGCCACCGATATGCCCGGATTCGATCGCATCCGCCAACGCCTGCTCGTCCACCAGATCACCGCGCGCGGTGTTGATGACGCGAAGACCTTTTTTGGCTTTCGCAAGCCTGTCGGCGTTCACCAGCTTCCGTGTCTGCGCGTTCGACGGCATGTGCAGGGACACGTAGTCGGCGCGCGCGAACAGTTCATCGAGCGAGACCAGTTCGACGCCCAGGTCGGAGGCGATCTTCTCCGAGATGAACGGATCGTGCGCGATCAGCCGCATGCCGAACGTTGAGGCGCGGCGGGCGACCTCCTGGCCGATGCGACCGAGACCGGCGAGTCCCAGTACCTTCTCCCGCACTTCCTCACCGAGAAACTTCTTCTTCTCCCATTTGCCCTGCTTCATCGCCGCGTCGGCCGCCGGCAGATGACGTGCAAGGGCCAGCACAAATCCCATCGCCAGTTCGGCAACGCTCACGCTGTTGGCGCCCGGCGCGTTCATGACGACGATGCCGCGGGCGCTGGCGGCGGGGACGTCCACGTTGTCCACACCGGTGCCGGCGCGCGCGATCGCACGCAGCCGTGGCGCCGCCTCGATCAATGCGGCGGTGACTTTTGTGGCGCTGCGAACCACGAGTGCGTCGGCAGTCTTCAGATCGTCAGCGAGCGCTTCGGGAGTCCGGCCCGATCGCGCGTCAATCTCCCAGCCTTCGGCGCGCAGGAGATCGATGGAGGAGGAGGGCAGATCGTCGGCGACAACTATTCTCACAGAATCGGAGATTATACTTGTCGGCTGTGCGCGGCGGTCTTCCACCTTTAGGTACTCCCGTACTCATTAACAGCAACGACGAGGATATGACGGTCGCACAACGATGGTGCAAACCGCTAAAACTCTCGGGATCGCGCGCGGCACAGCCGGGTTAGAACCAGCTTTTCAACAGGGTTTCCACAAAAACTGTGGAGAACTCCGACAATCGATCGAGGGACATTGCCCTAACGAAACTTTTATGAGGCTTCAATGAATCGCAAAGTGACAGTGGTAGGCGGTGCAGGCAACGTCGGTATGACCGTGGCCCGCGCCATTGCGGAGAAAGAGCTTGCGGACGTCGTGATCATCGACATCGCGGACCACAAGGCGGCCGGCGTTGCCCTGGATATCTACGAGACGTGCCCGATCATCGGATCGGACTCACGCGTGATTGGCGGTGGCGATTGGGGAGCGGCGGCGGGTTCCGACATCGTCGTGATCACCTCGGGCAAGCCGCGCAAGCCTGGCATGAGCCGCGATGATCTCGTGCGCGACAACTTCGAGATCATGAAGAGCATCGCGCCGAATCTCGTGCAGCACTGTCCCAACGCGATTGTCGTACCGGTCGCCAATCCGCTCGACGCCATGTCGCAGGCGCTGTTCCGTCTGACCAAGTTCCCACGCGAGCGCATCATCGGCATGGCGGGCGTCCTCGACTCGGCGCGCATGAGCACGTTCGTCGCCATGGAACTGAAGGTGTCAGTGGAGAACGTGCATTCGTTCGTTCTCGGTGGACATGGCGACACGATGGTGCCGCTGGCACGTTACTCGACGGTGGCGGGCATCCCGCTGACCGAGTTGCTGCCCAAGGACCGGATCGACGCGATCGCCAAGAGGACGGCCGACGGCGGCGCCGAGATCACCAAGCTGGTTGGCACCAGCGCCTGGTACGCGCCTGGTCAGGCCGCGGCCGAAATGTGCGAGGCGATCCTCAAGGACAAGAAGAAGATCCTGCCGTGCTCGGTATTCCTTCAGGGTGAGTACGGGATACGCGATCTGTTCGTCGGCGTCCCGGTGAAGCTGGGCGCGCGTGGGGTCGAGCAGATCATCGAGATCAAGTTGACGGCCGAAGAGGATGCCGCTTTGAGGAAGAGTGCGTCGGCCGTGAAAGAACTGACCGACGTGATCGGCGTCTAATTCCCAACTCCCAAAATCCAACGCCCAACCACTCTCAACTTCCAACTTCCAACGAAACTCCCAATTGGACGTTGGGAATTGGGAGTGGTTGGGGGTTGGGCGTTGGGAATTGGGAATTAATTCCCGCGGCCGGCAGGTGGCGCGCCGGCCGGGGGGCCGCCAGGTCCGGCGCCACGAGGTGGAGGCGGCGCACCCGGCGAGCCCGGTTCGACCACCGGAATCGCCTTGCCGCGATGGCACGTCGCGCAGCCGACGGCAGCGACTTGATCGGTGGCCTTCGCCGGCACGGCCTTCTGGATCGACGGATTGATTTCCCGCACCATCCGCATCATCGCGCGAGCCACGTTCTTCGTCGGCTTCGTGTCGCTCGCGAAGTCGTTCATCGGGTCGCCCGGGCCGTTGAAGACGTGGCAGTGCACGCACGTAACGCCAAGCGCGGCCGAGAACGCCTGCATGGCCTGGAGCACCTGCGGGCGCCCGGTGTCCTTCGGGAATACCTGCAGGTTTGTCATTGGCGGTTGTGGCGCTCCGCCGGCACCTTGCGGTGGCGCACCGCCACCCTGCGGTGGCGCACCGCCACCCTGCGGTGGCGCACCCTGCGGCGCCTGCGCGGACACGATCGACCCCGCCAGGATCAACGCTCCGGCGGCAATCCCCCATGAAAAACGCGTCATTCTGTTCTCCTCGATAGCAGTGAACGCAATTGGCGCGGCATTGTAGCGCAAGCGCGTGCGCGCGTGCGCGCCGCCTGCTTGACGCTCATCGAGGCGTTCACTACGATGAATGGCTGTTTCGTTTGCAGACGACCCTCCAGTGAAAATCCACGAGTATCAAGCTAAAGCAGTGCTCGCGCGCTTCGGGGTTCCCGTTCCGCGCGGCGAGGTGGCGTTCACATCGGCCGAAGCCGTCGATGCCGCGAAGCGGCTCGGCGGGCAGATTGCCGTGGTGAAGGCACAAATTCATGCAGGCGGCCGCGGTAAAGGCGGCGGCGTCAAGATCGCCAGATCCATCCAGGAGGTCGAGCAGCTCGCGAAGCAGCTGATCGGCATGACGCTGGTCACCCATCAGACCGGCCCCGAGGGCAGGAAGGTCGGCCGCGTGCTCGTCGAAGAGGGGCTCGATATCGATCGCGAGCTGTATCTCAGCATCCTGATCGACCGCGCGACCGCCTCGCCTGTGATTATCGCCAGTGCCGCCGGCGGCATGGACATCGAAGACGTTGCGGCGAAGGAACCTGAGAAGATCCTTCGCGAGCACATCAACCCCGGCACCGGTATCGCGCCGTTCCAGGGCCGCAAGCTCGCGTTCGGCATGGGGTTGAGCGGGGCAGCGGCGAACAAGCTGGTCAAGATCCTCGACGCCATCTACAAGGTGTTCATCGACACCGACGCCTCGATGATCGAGATCAATCCGCTGATCCTCACCAAGGGCGGTGATCTCCTGGCGCTCGATGCCAAGGTGAGCTTCGACGACAACGCCCTGTACCGGCATCCAGACCTCAAAGAGCTGCGCGACATCTCCGAGGAAGATCCGTTGGAGGTCGAGGCCTCGAAGTTCTCGCTGAACTACATCCGCCTTGACGGCAACATCGGCTGCATGGTCAACGGCGCCGGCCTGGCGATGGCCACGATGGACATCATCAAGCTGGCGGGCGGTGAGCCGGCGAACTTCCTCGATGTTGGTGGCGGGGCCAACGCAGAGCAGATCAAGAACGCGTTCCGGATTCTGATGGCCGACAAGAACGTCAAGGCTGTCCTGATCAACATCTTCGGCGGGATTCTGCGCTGTGATGTGCTCGCGCAAGGTGTCATTGCCGCGGTGACCGAGCTCGGTGTCCCTGTGCCGATCGTGGTACGGATGGAAGGCACGAACGTCGAAGAAGGCAAGAAGATGCTGCGCGAGAGCGGCCTCAGTTTCACAACCGCAGATTCAATGGGCGAGGCTGCCGAAAAGGTCGTGGCGCTCGCGGGGAAGCGCTGACGTGGCCGTCCTACTCGACAAACACACGCGACTGATCGTGCAGGGCCTGACCGGCCGCGAGGGCACGTTCCACGCCAAGGCTGCGGCAGCGTACGGCACACAGGTGGTTGGTGGCGTGACACCCGGTAAGGGCGGCACGACGCACGAAGGCTGGCCGATTTTCAACAGCGTACATGACGCGATCCGCGCGACGGGTGCCAACGCGACCGTCATCTTCGTTCCACCGCCCTTTGCCGCCGACGCGATCATGGAAGCGGCAGACGCCGAGATTCCACTCGCCGTCTGCATCACGGAAGGCATTCCGACAACCGACATGCTGAAGGCATTGACGTTCATGGAAGGCCGGCGAACGCGCCTGATCGGACCGAACTGTCCGGGCATCATCACCGCTGGACAGGGAAAGGCGGGCATCATCCCGGGCCACATCTGCCGCGAGGGTCACATCGGCATCGTGTCGAAGAGCGGCACGCTGACCTACGAGGCGATCCACCAGCTCTCGAAGCAGGGCATGGGACAGACAACCTGCATCGGCATCGGTGGAGATCCGCTCATTGGCACCAGCTTCATCGATGCACTTCGCTTGTTTGCCGCCGACGCAGATACCGAGGCGGTGATCATGATTGGTGAGATCGGCGGCACCGCCGAGCAGGAAGCCGCCGCGTTCATTGCCGGCGAGTTCCGCAAGCCTGTCGTCGGATTCATCGCCGGCCAAACCGCGCCGCCGGGACGGCGGATGGGACACGCCGGCGCGATCATCGCGGGTGGTCAGGGAACGGCGGCGGAGAAGATGGACGCACTGGCCAAGGCCGGCGTGCACGTCGCCAAAAGTCCCGCCGACATGGGCCGGAAAATGAGAGAGGCCCTGGGGAGATAACGCGTTAATCCCCCATGCTCAAGGCACAATGCGGAATGCCCAATTATGTTGAGCATTGAGCATTCGGCATTGAGCATTGGGCGTCGCTAAGAGATATGGAACGTACATTCGCAATCATCAAACCGGACGCGGTCGAGTCAAAGCAAGCGGGCCAGATTCTCGCCAGGATCGAGGCCGCCGGCTTCACCGTCCGCGCCATGCGCCTGCACCACTTGACGAAGAAGGAAGCCGAAGGCTTTTACGCCGTGCATCGTGAGCGCCCCTTCTTCGGAGGACTGACGGACTTCATGTCTTCAGGACCGTGTGTGCTGCTGGCGCTCGAAGCGCCGGACGCGATCAAGAAGTGGCGTGCGACGATGGGCGCAACCGATCCGGCGAAGGCTGACGCGGGTACGCTGCGCAAGGACTTCGGGACGAACATCGAGCGTAATGCGACGCACGGGTCAGATGCGCCCGAGACGGCGGCATTCGAATTGGGATATTTCTTCCGGGGGATGGAGCTTATTTCACGTCGGCTTTAGCTTCACACTCTGGGCTTTGGCAGGTATGGGACGCTCGCTCATTGTTCTTGGCTTGTTGATCGCGGGCGTCGGCTTGCTGATCAATCTCGGCTTGCCGATTGGGAGGCTGCCGGGTGACTTTACGATCAGGCGAGGCAACTTCACGTTCTACTTTCCGCTGGCCACCTCGATCATCGCGAGCATTGTCTTGACGTTGATCATGATGCTGTTCGGGAGACGCTGATGATTGGCCGGTCCAAAAGGACCGGCCCTACACTGTATGCCCTCTATCAAAGCCGACAGGTGGATACGCAAGATGGCGCTCGAGCACGGCATGATCGAGCCGTTCGAGGATCGCCAGGTGCGCAAGGGCGTGATCTCGTACGGCCTGTCGTCGTATGGCTACGACATCCGTGTCGCCGACGAATTCAAGGTCTTCACCAACATCAACAACACCGTCGTCGATCCGAAGAACTTCGACGACCGATCGTTCGTGGACATGAAGACCGACGTGTGCATCATTCCGCCGAACTCGTTCGCGCTGGCCAAGACCGTTGAGTACTTCCGCATTCCTCGCGACGTGCTGACGGTCTGCGTTGGCAAGTCCACCTACGCGCGGTGCGGCCTGATCGTCAACGTCACGCCGTTCGAGCCGGAGTGGGAGGGCTACGTCACGCTCGAGATCTCGAACACCACGCCACTCCCGGCCAAGGTCTACGCCAACGAGGGTATCTCCCAGGTGCTCTTCTTCCAGAGCGATGAAGTCTGTGAGACCTCCTACGCTGACAAGCAGGGCAAGTATCAGAAGCAGCAGGGGCTGACGCTGCCAAGGCTGTAAGGTCTATGGCAACTCGTACTGAGCCCGCGCGCGGCATGCGCGACTTCCTCCCGGAAGACGTGCGTCGCCGCGAATACGTGATCGGGATCATCACCCGTGTCTACGAGCGCTACGGCTTCGAGCCGCTCGAGACGCCCGCTGCCGAGAACCTCGAGACGCTCATGGGGAAGTACGGCGAAGAGGGCAATCAGCTCATCTTCAAGATCCTCAAGCGGGGGGAGCATGAAGCGTCGGGGCAGGCGGACCTCGCGCTGCGTTACGACCTGACGGTGCCGCTGGCACGAGTGATCGCGCACCACCAGAGCAAACTGCCGAAGCTGTTCAAGCGCTATCAGATTCAGCCGGTATGGCGCGCCGATCGTCCCGCGCGCGGACGCTTCCGCGAGTTCTATCAGTGCGACGTGGACGCACTCGGCTCGACGTCGCCGGTGATTGAGGCGGAGATCTGTGGCGCCGTCTGCGAGGCGCTGTCCGACCTCGGCTTTGCCGATTTCACGATCAGGATGAATCATCGGCAACTGCTCACGTCCGTGCTGACGTGGTGCGGCGTTCCTGAACCGCTTCACGCAACCGCTCTTGTCGCCGTAGACAAACTCGACAAGATTGGGCCTGAGGGCGTCGAAGGCGAAATGCAGGCGCGTGGAGTCGATGTCCACGCCGCACACGCGGTGCTCCAGGAATTCGCCAGGCTTCGAGAGGCAGGGTTCGAGGCGCCGACCTCATTGGACGAAACAGGGCAGGCGGCGTCCAGGAATCTGGCCACGATCGCGCGCCTCGCCGAGAACACTCCCGCCGCAAACCGGATCCGATTTGATCCCAGTCTGGCGCGCGGTCTCTCGTACTACACCGGCGCGATCATGGAAGCCAACGTGCCTGATCTCGCCGGCAGCCTGGGCGGCGGCGGCCGCTACGACAACCTGGTCGGCATGTTCCTCGGTCAGAGCATCCCCGCTTGCGGCTTCTCCCTGGGACTCGAGCGCATTCTCGTGGTCATGGGTGAGCGGAACATGTTCCCGCCCAGGCTGGCGACGACGCCCGCCGATGTCATGGTGGCAGTGTTCGACGCGAAAGACACTCCGCAGGCCCTGCGCGTGGCGCAGATGCTGCGCGGGTCCGGCCTGCGCGTGATGGTCTATCCCGATGCCGACAAGATCGGTAAGCAGATCAAGTACGCTGATACACAGCGCATCCCGTTTGTCGCGATTCTCGGCGCCGACGAGATCGCCAACGGCACCGTCACGGTCAAGCACCTGGCGGCCCAAACCCAGACCACTTACGACCAGGCCGCGTCCGGCGCGGCGATTCTCGAGGCACTGACGCACCGTGGCTGAGCAACTCGGCAACCTGACCCGCACGCACAGCTGCGGCGAACTGCGCGCGACACACGTCGGCGCTGATGCGACGCTGCTGGGTTGGGTGCATCGCGTGCGCGATCTTGGCGGCGTGCTCTTCATCGACGTCCGCGACCGCGCCGGTGTCACGCAAGTCGTCTTCGACAGAGATGACGAGGCGCTGATCGCGAAGGCCAAGCGGCTCCGGTCCGAGTTCGTAGTCGGCGTGGTCGGCAAAGTGCGGCGTCGCTCGCCAGAGACGGTGAATTCGAAGTTGCCGACCGGAGAGGTCGAGATCGTCGTCAAGCAGCTGGTGGTGCTGAACGAGGCAAAGACACCGCCGTTTCCGGTCGCCGACGACACACCGGTCTCGGAAGACGTACGCCTGAAGTATCGCTATCTCGATCTTCGTCGCCCTCGATTGCAGAACAACATCATCCTGCGCCACCGTTTAACGACGATCGTGCGGCGGTACTTCGATGAGAACGGCTTCCTCGAGATCGAAACACCGATTCTCACCAAGTCGACGCCGGAAGGGGCGCGCGATTACCTGGTGCCGAGCCGCGTACACCCGGGGGAGTTCTTCGCGTTGCCGCAGTCCCCGCAGCTGTTCAAGCAGATCCTGATGATTGCGGGCATGGACCGCTACGTGCAAATCTGCAAGTGCTTCCGCGACGAAGATCTCCGCGCCGACCGTCAGCCCGAGTTCACGCAAGTGGACGTCGAGATGTCGTTCGCGCGCCCGGAAACGATCTTCGGTGTCATCGAGCCGTTGATGCGCGAGATCTTCACGCTGATAGGCCACGAGATCACCACGCCGTTCCAGCGGATGGCGTACTCAGACGCCATTGCGGTCTACGGTTCGGACAAGCCCGACCTGCGCCCTGGCATGCCAATCCAGGACGTCCGCGAGCTGTTCCGCGAGTCGTCGTTCGGCGTCTTCAAGAACATCGTCGCCGAGGGTGGCACGGTCCGCGCGTTCGTGGTGCCGAATGCGGCAAGCTACTCGCGTAGCGCGGTTGACGGTATCGTCAACCAGGAAAAGGCGCAGGGCCGCCACCTCCTGTGGGCGCGACGGTTGGAGGACGGCGCGATCACCTCGTCATTCCCGAAAGCGGTAGGCGAGGAGACCGTACGCCAACTGCTCGATGCGACCGGCACGGCGAATGGACAACTGGCCTTCGTGGTGGCCGGCCAGCCCGACACCGTGTCGCAGACATTGGGCCAACTGCGGCTGATGATTGCGAAGAAAGACGGGCTGCTCGATCCGCAGAAGTTCGAGTTCCTCTGGGTGGTGGACTTCCCCCTTCTGGAATGGGACGCCGAGGAAAAGCGCTGGTCGTCGATGCACCATCCGTTTACATCGCCGCACGACGCCGACCTCGCGAAGCTCGACAAGGAGCCGGGCGCGGCGCGCGCCAAGGCGTATGATCTGGTGCTGAACGGGAGCGAGATTGGCGGCGGCAGCATCCGTATTCACGATGCGTCATTGCAAAGCCGGATCTTCTCGCTGCTCAACATCAGCGCGGAGGAGGCCAAGCTGCGATTCGGATTCTTTCTTGAGGCTCTCGAGTACGGCACGCCGCCGCACGGCGGCATCGCGCTGGGCCTCGACCGGATTGCCGCGCTGCTCGCCAACGAAAGCTCGATCCGCGAGGTCATCGCGTTTCCGAAGACCGCCACAGCCGTCGACATGATGTCGGACGCGCCGTCCGGTGTCGATCCGAAGCAGCTGCGGGAACTGCATTTGCAAATTCAAAAGACGTGAATAGAGATTCCCAAAACACGTGAAGAAAATTGCCCTGCCTCAGGAAGGCATCGAGACTCTCTACGGTGCGCACGACGGTAACCTCAAGCACATCGAGTCGCTCCTCGGCGTCGCGATCCGGACGCAGGGCGACGAACTCATCGTCGAAGGCGAGAAGTCGGCGGAGCAACGCGTCGAACGCATCTTCGACCAGCTGAAGACGCTGATGGCCGACGGGTACGAACTGCGCAACGGCGACGTAAAAACGGCAGCTCAGCTGATCGTGGACGACGGCGGCGTCAATCTCCGCGATTACTTCCTCAAGGGAGGTCAGAAGCAGCCGGAAGGGACGAAGCGCCGGGTCAATCCCAAGAGCACCAATCAGCGGCGTTATCTCGACGCGATCGAGAAGTACGACATCGTCTTTGGCGTCGGCCCCGCCGGGACGGGCAAGACCTACCTGGCCATGGCGCAGGCGGTCAGCTTTCTCCTCGCCAAGAAGGTGAGTCGCATCATCCTGGCGCGCCCCGCGGTCGAAGCGGGCGAGAAGCTCGGGTTCCTGCCTGGCGACTTGCAGGAGAAGGTGAACCCGTATCTGCGTCCGCTGTACGACGCGCTCTACGACATGATGGACGTCGAGCGCGCGACACGGCTCGTCGAGCGCGGCACCATCGAGGTCGCGCCGATCGCGTTCATGCGCGGCCGCACACTCAACGACGCCTTCGTCATCCTCGACGAGGCACAGAACACGACGTCCGAGCAGATGAAGATGTTCCTGACCCGTCTGGGATTCGGATCCAAGGCGGTCGTCACCGGCGATATCACGCAGATCGACTTGCCGCATCCAGGAAAGTCGGGGCTCGTCGAAGCGCTGAAGATCGTCAAGGACGTCGAGGGGATTGGCTTCATCTACTTCGACGAGAAGGACGTGGTCCGGCACAAGCTCGTGCAGCAGATCGTGAAGGCGTACGACGCATTCTCCGGCTCGCGTGGGCAAACCTAGCGTAAGGGCGACGCATGCGTCGCCCTTACGAACGGCGTCATCTCTCGTTGTCAACGTTGTGACGTCCGGCGCCCTTCGCGTTCCTGGAATGGCGCGCTGGCTCCAGTCGGTGGCACCCTCCCGCGCCCGCGGTCAGATGACGGTGGCGGTCGTGCCTGATGCCCGTGTCCGTGCGTTGAATCATCGTTACCGAAGTAAAGACCGGGTAACGGACGTGCTGTCGTTCGCCGCCGAGGAACCCGGCGAACTCGGCGATGTCGTGATCGCTGCAGGAGTTGCGGCCCGGCAGGCCCGGCAGGCGGGCCATTCCTTGTCAGTCGAGCTACGGGTGCTGGCCCTGCATGGTCTGTTGCACCTTCTTGGCTATGATCACGAGCACGATGATGGCCGGATGGCTCGCCTGGAACGGCGCCTGCGCCGCAAAGGCGGGCTCGTCGAGGGGCTGATTGAACGGGGTGACCGCTAACTCCGGATGACGCCGCTCACATTATTCCTCCTTGGTTGCGCAACGGTGTTCCTGGGATCGATCCAGGCTGCCTTCAGTGCGCTGATGCGACTCTCGCTTCGGTTGATGGCCGAACGCGGAGGCCGCGACGACCGCCTCGGTCAATATCTCGACGATCCGCTCGAGCTTTTCATCCCGGTTCGTATTCTGATCGGGGTCTGTACCGTCCTCGCCGGCGTGCTCATCGCGCGTCTCAGCGATGTCCGCGACGCGCTCTCGATCGTCACCTTCATCGTCTCGTTGGTGGCGTTTGTCGTGGTGTGTGAGCACCTGGTTCCGCTGCTCATCGTGCGGCGCGATCCGGAGCGCGTGCTGGATTTCCTGCTGCCGGCATTCCACGCCATCGCGACTGTGCTCGTGCCGTTTACTGCCCTGATCATCAATCTCGTTGCGCCGCGTCGCGAGCGCGAGACGTCCAACGGCGGCAATGGCTCTGATGTCGTCGCGCCAGAGCGCGCCAGTGAAACCGAGCCGGAAGAGGGTGCCATTTCCGAGGCTGAAGGCCGCGAATTGTTGCAATCGATCGTCGATTTCACCGAGACCGTCGTCCGCGAAGTGATGACGCCGCGTCCGGACATCATCGCCATACGTGCCGACGCCACGTTGCAGGATCTGCGTTCGCTGTTTCGCGAAGAGCAGTATTCGCGGATGCCCGTCTATCGCGACAACCTCGACAACATCGCCGGGATTGTGTTCGTGAAGGATCTCGTTGCGTTGCCGCCGAACGCAGAGCCGCCGATGACGACGCTGATGCGGTCGGCGCATTTCGTGCCGGAGAGCAAGCGTGTATCCGAGCTGCTCAAGGAGATGCAGCGCCGGCAGGCGCAGATGGCCATTGTCGTCGATGAGTACGGCGGAACGGCCGGGCTCGTCACCGTTGAGGACCTGCTCGAGGAGATCGTTGGCGAGATCCGTGACGAATACGACGTCGAGAGTGAAACGGTCACTGACGAGGGGAATGGCTCGTTTGTCTTCAGCGGAAAGGTCAGCGTCGACGAAGTGCGCGATCGGCTGAACGTCGAGATCGAGCGCGAGGGGTTCGAAACAGTTGGCGGGTATCTGCTGTCCCAGCTCGGACGGATGCCGTACGTCGGAGAGACGATCGAGATCGACGCGCTGTCGTTCGAGGTGCTCGAGGTTGAGCGCAGACGGATCACGAAGGTTCGCGCGCGTCGCCGTGAGGTCGCCTCTCACGTGACGGAACCGTAGGTTCATGAAGTCTGGCTTCGTTGCCTTCCTTGGCCGTCCCAACGCGGGTAAGTCCACACTCCTCAATCGCATCCTCGGGCAAAAGCTCGCCATCGTCTCCGACAAGCCGCAGACGACACGGACGCGGATTGCCGGTGTGAAAAACTTTGCGGACGCGCAAGTGATGTTCGTCGACACGCCCGGCGTGCACAAGCCCACACATCGCATGAACGTGCGCATGGTTGATACGGCCCTCGAAGCCATGCGTGAAGTGGACGTCGTATGCCTGGTGGTTGATGCCTCAGTAAAACCGGGGCCGGGCGATCGCCATCTCCTGACGCTCCTCAAGGACGTCAAAGTGCCGGTCATCCTGGCGCTGAACAAGGTCGATCTCGTCGCCAAGACGAAGCTGCTGCCGCTGCTCGACCAGTACAGCAAGGCCTATCCGTTCGCCGAACTCGTGCCGCTGTCGGCCGCCGACGGCACCAACGTGGACACGCTCGAGGGGCTGTTCGTGCGCTATCTGCCGGAGGGGGAGCCGCTGTATCCACCGGAATATTTCACCGATCAGAGCGAGCGCTTCTTTGCGTCTGAGATCGTTCGCGAGCAGGTGCTGCAGTTGACGCACGATGAACTGCCGTTCTCTACGGCCGTCGTCGTCGACGCCTTCGACGAGTCCGAGCGGGGACTGATCAAGCTCTATTGCACCATCCTCGTCGAACGTGAGTCGCAGAAGCCGATCATCGTGGGAAAGGCCGGCTCGATGATCAAGGCCATCGGCACGGCCGCCCGCCTCGGGCTTGAGCAGCACTTTGGTCAGAAGGTGTTTCTCGATCTGCATGTGAAAGTGAAATCCGAGTGGCGCGACAACGACCGATTGCTTGACGAAATCGGTCTTCCCGGACGCTCGTGAACGTACCCAACCGATCCTTCTGAACCCCGCAACAGAAACCTCCGGAACCCTCTGAACCTTCGGAACCTGCAGATACTCCATGCTAGATTTGGATGTTTGTCGGTTGATACAAATCGATCATGGCGACGCAGCGCAGAATCGACCTCGTCCTCGACTCAGTCAAGCGACTGCTGCGCATTGGCGCGACTGCCAATCTGGTGAACCTGCTGCAGAAGCAGCACCCCGCCGACCTCGCGCAGGTGTTCACCGAGCTTCCCGATAAAGAGCGCGAAGCGGCGTTCACGCTGCTCTTCGATCGCAATGGCCGTCTCGGCATGGAGGCGCTCACCGAACTCGGCCCCGAAAGCGGCGCGCCGCTTCTGGCGACCCGCCCGGCGGAGGAGATTGCCCGCCTGGCGCAGGACATCGAATCGGACGACGCCGCTGCGCTGATCGACCACCTTCCCGAGGACCTCTCGGCGGCCGTGCTCGAGTTGATGCAGCCGAAGGAATCGAAGGTCGTCGAGAACCTCCTCGAATACGAGGAGCGCACCGCCGGCCGCATCATGAACCCGAATGTCTTCGCATTGAACGAAGACATGACGGTGGGGGAGGCGATCACCGAAATCCAGAGCAGCCGCGACGTCGAGATGGTCTTCTATCTCTACGTCGTGGACGAACGTCATCACCTGGTCGGCGTCGTCTCGCTGCGGCGACTGCTTCTCGTCTCACCGGAGACGCCACTGAAGCGAATCATGACCGCCGACTTGATCAGCGCGCGCGTGGACATGGATCAGGAGGAGGTGGCGCGGCAGGTCGCAGCCTACAACCTTCTCGCTATCCCGGTGGTGGATGAGGAAAACAAGCTGGTCGGCATCATCACCGTGGATGACGTCATCGACGTCATCAAGGACGAGGCCACCGAAGACATCTACCGGCTGGCCGGTGTCGCCGGCGACGAGCGCGTGTTCACGCCGGCCAAAGAATCGCTTCGCAAACGTTTGCCATGGCTTGGCGTCAATCTCGCGACGGCCTTCCTGGCCGCGAGCGTCGTCGGGTTGTTCACCGGCACCATCGATGCGCTGCCCATCCTCGCGGTGTTCATGCCGATCGTGGCTGGCATGGGTGGGAATGCGGCGACGCAGACCCTGACGGTCATCGTCCGCGGCATCGCACTGGGCGAACTGACGTGGGGGAATTCGAGAAAGGCGCTGCTCAAGGAAGCGATGGTCGGAATCGGCAACGGCCTGGCGCTTGGGCTGGTTGCGGCCCTGGTCGCGTGGGCGACGCGCGGCGATCCGGTGCTCGGCGTCGTGCTCGGCACGGCGATGGTCATCAACATGTTCGTCGCGGCGACTGCGGGTGTGCTGGTCCCGCTCGGGTTACGGGCGGCCAACATCGATCCGGCGCTCGCCTCGTCGGTTTTCATCACCACGATGACCGATGTGTTCGGGTTTCTGTCGTTCCTGGGGCTTGCCACGATCTTCGCCCAGTACCTGACGCGAACCGGATGAACAGGTAAGATAGACAGGTTCGTGCCGCTGTACACAGCCGACGCACTGGTCTTGCGGACCTACAAGCTCGGTGAAGCCGACAGGATTGTTGTCTTCCTGACGCGCGACCGGGGCAAGAAGCGTGGCGTGGCCAAGGGCGCGCGACGGCCGCGATCGCGTTTTACGGGCGCCCTCGAGCCGCTCACCGAGGTGAGCGTGGCGTACTTCGAGAAAGAGCGGCGGGAACTGGTCGGTCTGAACTACGCGGAAACGCGGCGGTCGCCATTGGCGCTCGGCTCGTCGGATGCGCTCGGCTACGTGAGTTACTTCGCCGAGCTGCTCGACGAATGGGCGCAAGAGGCCGACGCCGACGAACGGCTCTATCGTCTCGGAGCCTCGATGCTCGATGCGCTTGCGTCTGGTGCGCCGGTGGAGCCGCTGGCGAGATACTTCGAGTACTGGCTCCTGCGATTGCAGGGTGTGTATCCGGAGTCGCGTGGAACGCTGTCAGATGCGGCGGTGGCCTTCCTGGCGGGATCGCGCACGGTTGCGCCGCAGCAAGTCGGCAGCGTGCCGGCCGGGCCACAGGCCTTGCGGGAGCTGGAGAGCGTGCATCGGACGTTGATCGCGATGCATCTGGAGAAGACGTTGAAATCGGACCGAGTGCTGCGCGATCTTCGTCGTCACGCATAGCAGGATCGCGTGACGTTTCAGGACCTCATTCTCAAGTTGTCGTCATACTGGGCCTCGCACGGGTGTCTGCTTCAGCAGCCGCTCGACCTCGAGGTCGGCGCCGGCACTTCGCATCCCGAGACGCTGTTCCGTGTCCTCGGCCCCAAGCCGTGGAGCGTGGCCTACGTCCAGCCGTCGCGGCGGCCCGACGACGGACGCTTCGGACAGAACCCGAACCGTCTCTTCAAGCATCACCAGTATCAAGTCATCCTCAAGCCGTCGCCGGACGAAGTGCAGCAGCTGTATCTGGAAAGCCTCGAATCGTGCGGCATCAATCCGCGTCTGCATGACATCCGCTTCGAGGAGGACAACTGGGAATCGCCGACGCTCGGCGCGTGGGGCATCGGCTGGCAGGTGATGCTCGATGGCATGGAGATCACGCAGTTCACCTACTTCCAGCAAGTCGGCGGGATGGATCTCGCGCCGATCTCCTGTGAGATCACCTACGGTCTCGAACGCATCGCGATGTTCCTGCAGAAAGTCGACAACGTCTTCGACCTCGAGTGGGGCGGCGGCGTGAAGTACCGCGACGTCCGTCTGCAGGAAGAGATCGAACAGTCGAAGTACGTATTCGGTCAGGTCGAGGGGATGGACGCCACCGAGTTCGGTACGCGTCATCGCGAGCTTTTTGATCGCGACTTCGAGCTTGGCGAGAAGCTGCTCGCCTCGAATCTGATCCTTCCGGCGCTCGAGCACTGCCTGAAGTGCTCGCACCTGTTCAACATTCTCGATTCGAGCGGCAGCATCGGTGTCACCGAGCGCACGGCCTATATCCTGCGCGTGCGCCAGCTCGCGATTCGCATTGCCAAGGCGTATGCGGAAGCGGAGCAGCAGGAGCCGCTGAAGGTGGGCGAGGGTCAGTAGCGATGGATCGTGAGCTGCTGATCGAGATCGGCTGTGAAGAGATTCCCGCCGGTTGGCTGCCGAATCTTACGGCGCAGATGGCCCAGCACGTGGACGCGCGTCTCAAAGAGGCGCGGCTGACGAGCGATGCGCGTGCCGAGGCCTACAGCACGCCACGTCGTCTGACGGCGCGGGTGATTCGTGTTGCCGAGCGTCAGACCGACTTCGAAGAACTGGTGACTGGTCCGCCAGTCGATAAAGCCTTCATGCCCAACGGCGAGGCGACGCCGGCAGCGGCCGGCTTCGCGAAGAAGTATGGCGTAGAGGTGTCGGCGCTCGAGCGCCATCAGACGCCGAAAGGCGAATACATCGCCTATCGCGTCAAGCAGCGTGGCAAGGCCACCGTGGACGTGCTCGCCGAGGTGATGGGCGGCGTGCTGCGCGACTTCTCATTTCCCAAGCAGATGCGCTGGGACGCCTACCTCGAGGACGGCAAGGGCGACCTCGTCTTCGCGCGCCCGATTCGCTGGCTGGTGCTGATGTACGGCGGACGGGTCGTGCCGTTCGTCATTCGGCGGACCGATCAGGCGCAGGGGCCGAC
>DAINQP010000055.1:0-26290 GCA_036742665.1 Vicinamibacterales bacterium
CACCGTGAACGCGCGCCTGCGGGACGTCACCATTCAGGGCGGCACCAGCACCGGCAACGTCGTCGAGGATGAATGCGGCGTAGTCGCACAACATCCCGAGATTTACATCTCCGGTCTCGGCTGGGGAGGCACGCTCGACTTCTTCAAGCAGTTCAACCCCTCGATCGGCCAATGGCCGCAGGCGTTCTGTCATCGCGAGTCGGGATGGCAGACGAACCTGAAGGGGCTCGTGTCGTACACGGTGCCAAAGATCGACGTGCTGTTAAGCGGGACGTTCCGCAGCCTGCCATATCCGGGAAACGAATTTCCCTCTGTGCAGAGCCAGAGCCTCGGTGCAACGGCGACCGGATTGTTCCTCGGAATCCCGGGAGTGGACAACACAACCCTCGGGCGACCGCTCGCGAGTGGCATCCCGGTCGAGTTCCTGCAAATCGTCGAGCCCGGCAAGCTGTACGGTGATCGCCTGAACTCCATCGATCTTCGGTTCGGCAAGATCCTGAGGTACGGCAACAGCAGGACGATGATCAACTTCGACGTGTACAACCTGTTCAACTCGAACACGACGGAAGTGTTCCAGCGGACCTACTCACCTCCGACCACGGGGACACCGCGGTCGACGTATCTCGACCCGTTGCAGATCATGTCGGCGCGGTTCTTCAAGATCAGCGCGCAGCTCGACTTCTGATCTGAAGAGCGGAGATTGCAGAGGTAACGGGATCACACGGAGAAACGGAGCAACAGAGAATTAAGTTCGTCTCTGTTTCTCCGTGACTCCGTGTTGATCTGCTTACTCCGTCCCCTCGGTTAGCTCCCTTGCCCGCGGTACACTGTCCCGTGGCTTCCATCGTCTCCACAAATCGCAGGATCGGTTTCCTTGAATTCGTCGCCTTGATGGCGACGCTCACGGCGCTGGCGGCGCTGTCGATTGACATGGTCCTGCCCGCACTTCCTGCCATAGGCACGTCGCTCGGTGTCGCGCGTGCCAACGACAATCAGCTGGTCGTCTCGCTGCTGTTCCTCGGATTCGGTGTCGGTCAGCTGTTCTACGGGCCGTTGTCGGACGCGGTTGGCCGCAAGCCCGCGGCGTTTGCCGGACTCACGATCTTCTCCGCGGGATGCGTGCTGGCCCTCACGGCGCGAAGCTTCCCACTCATGCTGGCGGGTAGGCTTCTGCAAGGCATTGGCGTGGCGGGGCCGCGAACGATCACGATCGCGCTCGTTCGCGACCGGTTCGAAGGCCGGGAGATGGCGCGCGTCATGTCGCTCATCACGATGGTCTTCATCCTCGTGCCTGTGGTCGCCCCGGCGATCGGGCAGACAGTTCTTGCCGTGTCCGGATGGAGGGCCATCTTCGGTGTGTATCTGGCGGCGGGACTGGTCGCCACAATCTGGTTCGCGCTGCGCCAGGAGGAGACGCTGCCGCGCGAGCGCCGGATGCCCCTTACCTTCGGCCGCATCGCCGCAGCGACGCGTGACGTGGTGGGCCATCGCCAGTCGATCGGCTATACGGTGGCGAGCGGGATTATCTTCGGCGCGCTGCTCGGATATCTGAGCTCGGCCCAGCAGATCCTGCAACAGCAGTACTCGCTTGGAGCGCGCTTTCCGCTGTTCTTCGCGATGGTGGCCATCTCCATCGGCGCGGCGTCATTCGCGAACGCGAGCCTCGTGCTCCGATACGGCATGCGGATGCTGGCGGCCTGGTCGCTTCGCGGGATCTTCCTCGCGGCGATCGCGTTCGCCATCGTCGCTGGTCTGTGGTCGGGTCATCCACCACTCTGGTGGTTGATGGCGTATCTGGTGACGTCGTTCTTCGGCATCGGCCTGTTGTTTGGCAACCTCAACGCCCTGGCCATGCAGCCGCTCGGTCATATCGCCGGTACCGGCGCGGCCATCGTCGGTGCGACGTCGATGCTCATTTCGCTGGTGCTGGGCACGTGGATCGGCCAGAGCTACAACGGAACGGTGCTGCCGCTCGTGGTTGGATTCGCCGCGCTGAGTGCGGGCGCGATGCTCGTATCGTGGTGGGCCGAGGGTGGTGCCCATCAGCCCGACCCGGCGCCGCTTGCCGCGGCCGAAACGCCGACCGGCGAGATCGGCTGACGACGTGCTCGTTACTTGCCGACCAGGCGCTCAGCGCTCTTCTCGTTATCGTTGCAGTGGTAGTCGAGAAGCTCCGTGTCCACCACAATCCGCTGCGCGAGTGTCACGGTCCAGGGCCGCGTATACGTCTTGGGATCGTCGATCGTGAGATCGATCTCGAGCCGGCCGTAGTTCACACGCCGGAACCGTTCGGTCATCTTCGCCGCCTCGCTGATCGGGCTTCCGTTCCGATCGAGCCACATCCCGCCGCGCAATCCATTCGTCTGCACCAGCAGCACGTCACCGTCCCAGCGTCCGGTCGAATACCCGTTGAAAGTCGGATCGGGATCGGATGGCAGTGATCGCCCGTCGACGAAGATCTGACGGTAGGTGACGTCGCGCTCCGAGAGGATCACGACGAGATCGGGGAGTTGAATGAGCTTCCGAAATGGTGGGTATGTGAGGATTCGTACTGCTCCGCCAGGTTTGCAGAATCCGACCGGGTCGTCCTTGCCCAATTGCTCGGTGCGCTCCTTGACGACCGCTGCTGCCCAGGGTTGATAGGGAAGGGCGCCGCCCGGGAGCTTTGCGCCGAGGTTACGGAACTCGATCCCGACCGGATAGTCGACCTGGCACCCGAGGGCAGGGCACGGCGCATCCGGCTCGAGTTGCCAGATCCCTGAGAAGTCCGGCTTGCCGTCGGCCGTGCGCGGCGCCGGTGCGGAAAGATTGGGCTTGCCGTCGGGCATGCGGGGCACGCCGCGCGACGGATGGTTCAACCACTGCGCGTTGAGCGACACGCTCATCACACACGCGACTGCCACGAGAAGGTAGATGCGCATGGGTCCTGCCTTTTGACGTTGCATTATCACGACTCTGACTGGGTTCCACGTCGCGGCATATCATCGTTAGACATGCGATTGTCACAGGCTGTCAACATCGCCGACTTGCGGCGCATGGCACAGCGCCGTCTGCCGCCCGTCGTCTTCGACTACATCGACGGCGGCGCCGAGGACGAAATCACGCTGCGTGACAACGAGCGCGCGTTCGCCGACGTCAGGTTCCGTCCACGTCAGTGCGTGGAGACGCCGAATCCCGAGCTGCGCACCACCGTTCTCGGCACCACGTTCGATCTGCCGTTCCTGCTCGCACCGCTCGGCTTCTGTCGCATGTTCTATCCGCGCGGCGAGAGCGTCGCTGCGCGCGAGGCGCACGCTGCCGGCACGGCCTACATCCTCTCCACATTCTCGGGGCAACGGCTCGACGAGGTCCGCGCCGAGACGACCGGTCCGCTCTGGTATCAGCTCTACGTGCCGGGTGGGAGAGCTGTTGCCGAAGCGGCGATGGCGCGAGCACGCGCCGCCGGTTACTCGGTACTTGTCGTCACGATCGATACGCCGGTCAGCGGCATGCGCGAGCGCGATATTCGCCGCGGCGCGGGTCCGTTGCTGAAGGGCGACATGCGAGCGATGTTGCCGCACATCTGGCAGTTCGCGACGCATCCGCGCTGGGTGATGGGGTATCTCGGTGACGGCGCACCTCGCGTGTTTCCGAACGTCGAGCTCCCTGGCATCGGCGCGATGCCCTGCGGCGACACCAGCGTCTTGCTGGCGGAGACGAACGTGACGTGGAAGGACCTGTCGTGGATTCGCGACGCGTGGCACGGCCCGATTGTGGTCAAGGGCGTGCAGACCGGCGACGTCGCACGGCAGGCGGTCGATGCCGGCGCTGACGCTGTCATCGTTTCGAATCACGGCGGTCGTCAGCTCGATGGCGTGGCGGCGAGCGTGCGCGTGCTTCCGGAAGTCGCCGCTGCGGTAGGCGATCGTGTCGACGTGCTGATGGACGGCGGCATCCGCCGGGGCGCCGACATCGTCAAGGCGCGCTGTCTCGGTGCGCGCGCGGTCCTGATTGGTCGCGCCTACGGGTGGGCACTCGGCGCCGCGGGTGGTCCGGGCGTGGCTCGCGCGATCGGAATTCTGAAAGCCGATCTGATCAGGACCATGCGTCTTCTTGGGTGCGCGTCGATGAACGAGCTGGATCGCTCGTTCGTGGATGCGCCGGACTGCCGCGCACGCTAAAAGACTGTCGCGCCCGCTAACGCGTCGCTCTACACGCAACGGCTTCGTCGAGCGGAGGCTTCAGCCTCGCGGACAGGGTATCCTCATCCCTATGCATTCACGACGAGTGGCATTCTCTGTTGTCGTCCTCCTGGCCTCGATCGTCGCCGCGCCCGCGACGCAGCAGAGCGCGCCACCCAAGCTGGCCACATACAAGGCGGAAGCTGTGACGAGCATCGACGGCATGTACGACTTCGCACAGCAGATGGTCGATTCCGTCTTTAGTTTCAGCGAGCTGGGCTTCCAGGAGTTCGAGACCCAGCGCTATCTGACTGGCATCCTGGCGAAGGAAGGCTTCACGATTCAGCGTGGCGTGGCCGGCATTCCGACGGCGTGGGTTGCGCGATTCGGATTGGGGAAGCCCGTGATCGCCATGGGCTCGGACGTGGACTGCATTCCGCAGGCCTCGCAGAAGCCGGGCGTCGCCTACCGCGCGCCGATCATCGACGGTGCGCCGGGACACGGCGAAGGCCACAACTCCGGCGTGCCGCTCAATATCATTGCCGCCATTGCCGTGAAGCGCATCATGCAGCGCGACAAGCTGCCCGGCACGATCGTGCTGTGGCCTGGCGTCGCGGAAGAGCAACTGGCAACCAAGGCGTACTACGTGCGAGCGGGACTCTTCAAGGACGTCGACGTGGTGCTCTACAACCACGTCGGCGCCAATCTCTCGACCGGCTGGGGCGACAGCTTCGGCAACGGTCTCGTCTCGGTGGAGTACACATTCCAGGGCGAATCGGCGCATAGCGGCAATGCGCCATGGCGCGGCCGCAGCGCGCTCGACGCCGTCGAGTTGATGAACGTCGGGTGGAACTACCGCCGCGAGCATCTGCGCATTCAGCAGCGTTCGCACTATGTCGTAACCAACGGCGGCGATCAGCCGAACGTTGTCCCGCGCAACGCCTCGGTCTGGTATTACTTCCGCGAGACGTCGTATCCCGAGATCAAGCGGCTGTGGGAAATCGGCGACAAGATGGCGGAAGGCGCGACGCTGATGACCGATACCACCGTCACCTCGCGTGTGCTCGGCTCGGCGTGGCCGATCCACACAAACAAGGCGCTGGCCGAGACGCAGTACGCGAACATCAAGGCGGTGGGCCTGCCGAAGTGGAGCGACGCTGACGTCGCACTAGCCAAGGCGGTTCAGCGCGAACTCAAGGTGCCGGAGGTCGGGATGGCAACCGAAGTCCCCGAGCTGCGCGGCCGCGCCGAGATTCCCGACGAGGACAAACGCGGTGGGGGCTCAGACGACATCGGCGACATCTCGTGGAATGTGCCGACCGTCATGCTGAACTTCCCGGCCAATTTTCAAGCCGGGCCGGGGCACAACTGGGCGAACGCGATCGCGATGGCGACACCGATCGCGCACAAGGGCGTGATCGCCGGCGCGAAGGTGCAGGCGATGACGGTGCTCGACGTGCTGATGCGGCCCGAAGTTGTCACCGACGCGTGGGAGTACTTCCGCAACGTGCAGACAAAGAACGTCACCTACACGCCGCTCATTCGCCCGCAGGACCAGCCGGCGATCTGGCTGAATGAAGAAACGATGGGGAAGTATCGGCCGGAGCTGAAGAAGTACTACTACGACCCAACGAAGTACAAGACGTATCTCGATCAGCTCGGTATCAAGTACCCGACGGTTCGATAACGGAAGCGGAGCTCTCTGCGGCCCTCTGTTTAATGAATCGGTGATCCCTTTTCGCCATGCGTTGCGTGGCCTCTCGGTCCGAAGATGCCGAACAGATACAGCAGCGACGGCACCAGGATCACAGCGCCCACGCCCAACACTTGCAGCAGCACAACGAGGACGTTCTCCGGCGCCGCCGATTCCATCAGCGTGAGATGCGGGCGAATGGCGTAGGGATATTGCGCCAGCGTCCAGCCCCAGAGAATCAGCGCGACCTGCGCAACTACGGCGATACGCGCGAGCGAGTACTGCTCGACCCAGAGGCACGCGAAGGCGGCAATCGCGGCGACGCCGGTGGCGATGTGCAGCGGAAGCGCCCACGCTGACGCGGTCAGTGCAAGGCGGAGGTCCGGCTCAGCGAGCAGCAGGACCGTAAGAGCGAGCACGCCGACCAGCACGCCCGACGCGAGCGCTCGCGCGCGGAACGCGGCCCGCTCCGTCGGATCGCCGGCCTCGAGCGTCAGATACACTGCCGCGAGAAGCGCACACAACGTGAGCGCGAATACGCCGACGCTCATCGCAAACGGTGTCAGCCACGGCGTGACGAACACGTCGGCAAACGATCCGACAAATGTCTGGGGCAGCTTCCCCTCAGTAATTGCGCCGACGACGACGCCGAGAAAGAGTGGGGTGACGTGCTGGCGACCGCGAACACGCGTCCCCAGAGTCGTTCGTGTCGCGGATCCTTCGGACCATAGGCGCGGAACACGAACGCCGAACCTCGCAGCACGATCCCCACGAGCACGACCAGCAGCGGCACGTGGGGAGAGACGCTCGCTGCCGCAAATGCGCGCGGAAAGCCGGTAAACAGAATGACGACGGCCGCGATCAGCCAGACGTGATTCGCTTCCCACACCGGGCCAATCGCCCGCCATCACTGGATGCCTCGACCTGGCGCGGTTTCGAGGATCGTGCGCCGATCAACGCGACGACCAAGGCGGCGAGCACCAGATAGATGACCGTAAAAAGCACGAACGGTATGGCGAGGCCCGGCATTGGCGTGACCGCCTCCGCGGTCTTCATCACGCCCTGGATGATCCACGGCTGCCGTCCGACCTCCGTCACGATCCACCCGGCTAATCGCGATGAATCCCAGCGCGGTTGACCAGAACGTGGCACCGAGAAAGACACGTGAATCGAAGAGGCGCCGCCGCCACGCGAGCAGTCCCGCCCACAGCGCGAGCAGCGCCAGCCAGCTGCCGATCGCCACCATCACCTGGAACGCAAGGTGGACCGGCAGCACCGGAGGCCACTCGTCACGTGGGAGATCCTTCAGGCCGACGACGCGCGCCGATCGATCGCCGAAGGCGAGAAAGCTGAGTCCGCCGGGAATCTCGATGGCGTAGCGCGTGGCTTGCGCATTGACATCTGGAATGCCGCCAATGCGCACCGGCGCATAGGTCTGGGTGTCGAAATGTCCCTCGAGTGCGGCGAGCTTCGCGGGCTGCGTGCGCGCGAGCACTCTGCCGGCCCAGTCACCCGCGAGCGGTTGCGCGAGTGACGCAGGCAAGCCGACGAGCAGCGCGATTGCGAAGGCGCGACGATGAAAGGGGTGAGACGGATCGCGCAGCAGCAGACGGGCATGAATGCCGGCCACCGCGATGCCAACCGCGCTGTAAGCGGCGAGCAGCATATGGACGACCTGTGGGGCCGCCGCAGGATTGAACATCGCGGGGAACGGATCGACCGCGATCAGCGCACCATCGGCGATGCGAAACCCGGCTGGCGTGTTCATCCACGAGTTGACTGTGACGACGAAGGCGCCGGACAGCGCGCCGCTCAGCGCGACAATGCCACCGGCGAACACATGGGTTGTCGGACGCACGCGATCCCAGCCGTATAGATACACGCCGAGGAAAATCGCTTCGAGAAAGAACGCAAAACCTTCCAGCGAGAAAGGCACCCCGATGATAGGACCGGCGAAGGCCATGAACGCCGGCCACAGCAGGCCGAGCTCGAATGAGAGCACCGTGCCGGAGACCGCGCCGACGGCGAAGAGGATGGCTGTGCCGCGTGCCCAACGCTTCGCGAGGTCGAGGTACTCAGCGTGTTGTGTGTGAAGCCATGTGGCTTCCGCGACGACCATCATGATGGGCATCGCCATGCCGATTACCGCGAAGATGATGTGGAAGGCGAGCGACAGCCCCATCTGCCAACGCGCGTAAATCAGGTCCATGTCGCGTGGCAATCATGACATCGCGCGTGGCCTTTTCATTGCACCCTCCTGGCGCCGGGAGGGAACCATCCATGAAGACTCAACACGTGTTCAGCACGAGCGCGGCCGCGGTGTTGCTGGTATCGATGGCCGCGTTCGCGCAGACGCCGCAAACGGCGCGCCCGTCAACGCAGACATCGAACCCGTCCGCCGAGTCGTCGAGCCCGTCCGCTCAATCGCAGAGCCCGTCGACGCCGGCCGGGGACTCGTCCGCTTCGCAATCGGGAAGTCCATCTACGTCGTCGTCCAGTCCGTCGAGTCAGTCACCGTCTCCGCCGTCGACGTCGACGACGCAGTCGAGTCCGTCCTCACAGTCGGGCGATGGTTCGGCGAGTCAGTCGAATCGTCAGCCCGAGTCGCCGATTACGCTGGTTGGCTGCGTGATGCGCGAGACGGACTATCGCAAAGCGCATGACTCTGGGAAGGGAGGTCCCCTTGGGACCGGCGTCGGTCGCGGCGATGAGTTCGTGCTTGTGAATGCGTCGAAGAGCACGGCTGGCAGTTCGAGTGCGCCGTCATCGACTGATTGTTCGAGTGTCACGGCGTCTGGCTCCGGCGAGGCGTACGAGCTGGGCGGCAGCCGCGAAAAGGATCTGGCGAGCTACGTCGGCCGTCGCGTGGAGATCACCGGAACCCTGAAGGAAGCCAAGACGGAGAGCGCGGCGACAGGAGAGGCGAAGCCGACTGGTGGATTCGATCCGCTCAAGCAGGACCTGAAGCTCTTCGAAGTGGACGTCGTCTCGTTCCGACCGGTAGCATCCTCGCAGAGTGCTGCGGCCCCCGCTCCGCCAGCAGCGTCCCCGGCGCCCGAGCCACCTGCCGCAGCGCCGGCTCAGCCGGCGCCGGCACCGCGGCCTGCATCGCCGGCGACACCGCCGCAGCAGAGTACGTCCGCCGAACCGCGCGGCAACCTGCCGCGCACGGCGAGCCCGCTCCCCCTCACGGGGCTCTTCGGGTTGCTGTCGATGGCGACCGGCTTGCTGTTGCGTCGCCGCGGATAATTCCGCACGAGGAGCACGGGGATACGTATCCCCGTGCCCTTTTTAGGGGGTAGATCCCGGCGGTAAGGCCGCCTAAACTTGACCCTGTACCAATGCGCGAACAGCAGGGTCTCACGCTCAGTCGCCGTCACCTCTTGAAAGGCGTCGTTGGCAGCGCCGCTGGTCTGGTACTCGGCGCGTCATCGCGCCTGACCGCAGCCGCGGTGCAGGGCGTAACGGGCACCGCAAGCGTTCAGCGTCTCACCGACGATCTCTTCGTCCTTCAACTTCCTGGGGAAGCGAACACCGTCGCGCGGACGAGCGCCGGGGGCGTCGTCCTGGTTGACGGTGGTTCGTCAAAGGCGTCAGACGCAATCATGAAGGCGATCGGCGATCTGCCCGGCGGCGGTCCGGTGCAAACGCTGTTCAACACGCACTGGCACCCCGAGCAGACGGGGTTGAACGAGGCGATTGGGAAGGCGGGCAAGACGATCATCGCGCACGAAAACACGCGGCTGTGGCTCTCGACCGATATCACGTGGTCGTGGAATGGGCAGCACTTCAAGCGGCTGCCGAAGATTGCGCAGCCAACCAAGACGTTCTACACGACGGGCCAATTGGATCCCGATATCCGCTACGGCTATATCCCTGACGCCGCGCACACCGACGGGGACATGTACGTGTACTTCCCGAACCAGAACGTCCTCGCCGTCGGCGACGTGGTCAGCAATCAAGGCTGGCCGCTCGTGGACTGGCAAACTGGCGGCTGGATTGGCGGTATTGCGGGTGCGCTGCAGCGCCTCCAGACGCTCGCCAACGACCAGACGCGAATCGTGCCTGGACGCGGGCCGGTCATGAGCCTGGCGGAGCTCAAGACGCAGGCCACCATGTACGCGACGATTTACGATCGTCTGACGACGATGCTGAATAAAGGACGCGGCCCGAGCGAAGCCGTTGCTGCGAACCCGACCAAGGAATTCGATGCGCAAATGGGCAATCCCGATGAATTCGTGCGCCGCGCCTTCGAAAGCCTCTGGGCATACTTGTCACCGGATGCGTAGATGAAAAGACTCCTGATTCTTGCGTCCGTGGCGTTTGTCGGTTCATTGACGACACAGGTGTTCACGGCTCCTCAGACTCAGGCGCCCGCGGCCGTTCCAGCTGCCGACGCGCAGAAGCACCTCGCGACGATGAAGCAGTACTGCGTGGCGTGTCACAACGATCGCGCGAAGACGGCTGGCGTGAGCTTCGAAGGCACGACGGCGGCGAGCATCAGCGAGCATGCGGATGTGTTCGAGAAGGCCGTGCGCAAGCTGCGCGGCAAAGTGATGCCGCCTCCCGGATCGCGGCAGCCCGATGCGGCGACGGCCGACGCGCTGGTCGCGTGGCTCGAGACGACGCTCGACACGGCAGCCGGTCAGGCGCATGTGCCGGATAAAATCGTGCTGCATCGGCTCAATCGCAAGGAGTACGCGAACGCCGTTCGCGATCTCCTCGCCGTTGACTTCGATGCCACGAGCGTGTTGCCCGCCGACGACATCGTTGACGGCTTCGACAACATTGCGGCCGGCCTTCAGGTGTCGCCGTCGTTCATCGAGCAGTACGTGATCGCAGCGCGCGCTGTTGCTGTGAAGGCGCTCGGCAAAGCCGATGCGCGTCCCGGCGGGTGGACGTTCCGCGCCGAGCCCGGCACGCAGTTGACCCATGTCCCCGGCCTTCCGCTCGGCACGCGCGGGGGGATTCTGGCCACCGTCGATCTGCCCGCAGACGGTGAGTACTCGATCGACATCGCCGACATGGCGACTCACATCTGGGGCAACGGGATGGAGTTCGAGAACCCGCTCGTGGTCACGCTCGACAACAAGCTGATGTACGAGACCGTGATCGGCGGCGAAGAAGACATGAAGCTCTACGATCAGGTGCAGAACGGTGCGCTGGATCGTGTCAACGCGCGTTTGAAGAACATCAAGTTCTCCGCGATTGCGGGCCCTCACAAGATCGGCGTCGCGTTCAAACGCCGCACGTTCGCCGAGTCCGATGACCAGCTGCAGATGTTCACGAAGGGCGGCGGTCAGGATCGCTTCTATCGCGTGCAGTCGTTCCAGCTGCAGGGGCCATTCAACGCCAAAGGCTTGAGCCAGACGCCGAGCCGTGCACGCGTCTTCGTCTGCAAGCCGGCGGCGGGTGCGACCGCCGAGGCGCAGACAACGTGTGCGAAGCAGATCGTCAGCTCGCTCGCCCGGCAGGCGTACCGCCGTCCGGTCTCGGCCGAGGACGTCAACGAGCTGCTGGCCTACTACAACGACGGCGCGAAGGACGGAGGTTTCGAAGGCGGCGTGCGCAGCGCGATCACCGGTCTGCTGGCGAGCCCCTTCTTCCTCTATCGCAGTGAGCGCGTCCCGCCGAGTCTGCGGCCCGGCGCCACCTACGCGATCAGCGATCTCGAACTCGCGTCGAAGCTGTCGTTCTTCCTGTGGAACTCAATCCCCGACGAGCAGCTGCTGCAGATCGCCAGCGCCGGCAAATTGCGCACGCCCAGCGTGCTCGATCAGCAGGTAAAGCGCATGCTCGCCGATCCACGGTCGATCACGCTGGCCAGCAACTTCGTGCATCAATGGCTCGACATGAAGCGGCTGGACGAAATCGTGCCGGACTCCGCCGTGTTCCCGTACGCCTCGGGCCGTTCCGATCCACGCGACGACTTCCGCACCGAGTTGACGCTGTTTGCCGACAGTGTCTTCAGGGAAGACCGCAGCGTCGTCGATCTGCTGAAGGCGAGCCACACGTATGTGAACGAGCGCGTGGCCCTGCACTACGGCATCGCTCACGTGAAGGGCGATCGATTCCGCCGCGTCGAGCTCGAGCAGTCGGCTCGATGGGGTCTGCTCGGGAAGGGTGCCGTGCTGATGGCGGCCGCATATCCGAACCGCACCTCACCGGTGCTGCGCGGCGCGTTCGTCCTCAAGCACATTCAGGGTGTGCCACCGGCGAATCCGCCGATGAACGTCCCGACGCTGGATGAGAAGGACATCGGCACGACCCGCGCGCTCACCGTGCGTGAGATGATCGCGAAGCACCGGGCCAGCCCGACGTGCGCCGCATGTCACGCCGTGATGGACCCGCTGGGTCTGGCCCTCGAGAATTTCGATGCGACGGGCATGTGGCGCGACCGCGATCGCTACGCCGGCGCGCCGATCGACTCGTCAGGCGTGCTACCGGACGGCACCCCGATCAAGGGACCGGACGACCTCCGCGCGGCGCTCCTGCGTCGTCCCGAGCAGTTCGTGCAGACCTTCGCCGAGGGTCTGCTGACGTATGCGACCGGGCGTAAACTGGAGCATTACGACATGCCGACCATCCGGCGCATCGTGCACGGGGCGGCGGCGAGCGATTACAGGTTCTCGAACATCGTGCAGTCCGTGGTCCGCAGCGAGCAGTTCAGGATGCGCCGGGTGCCACAACCGGCGCCAGTGAGTGAGAGTACGAAAGTAGCGCAGAACAAGTGACGGTGTAATGCAAGATGCAAGATCCTTTTGAATGTTGCCTCTTGCATTTGTAGCGGAGAGACCAATGTATCTGTCCAAGAAGCACGTCTCGCGTCGCGCGGTGTTGAAGGGTGTGGGCGCCACGATTGCGCTGCCGCTCCTCGATGCGATGAACCCTGCAGCCACGCTCTGGGCGCAGACACCAGCGGGCGCGACGCCGAAGCGGTTCGCCTTCATCGGCTTCCCGCACGGCGCGATCATGGACAAGTGGTCGCCGGCGCAGACCGGCGCAAATTTCGAGTTGTCGCCGATCCTGCAACCGCTCGAGCCGCTGCGCAAACATCTGACGATCGTCTCCGGACTGCGTAACAAGCCGGGTGAAACACCCGAGCCGCACGGCTATATCGAGATGACGTGGCTCACGTGCGTGAAGCCGTGGGACCACGGCGTCGCCGGTCCTGACGCCGGCGTCAGCGCCGACCAGTTGGCGGCGCGGCACATCGGTCAGGACACGCGCCTGCCTTCGCTCGAACTCACCACCGCGCTGGGCGGGGCACGCGTCGCGTGGCGCACGCCGACGCAGTCGTTGCCGCAGGAAGGCAACCCGCGCGCGGTGTTTCAGAAGCTATTCGGCCAGGGCGACACGGACAAGGAGCGCGCCGCTATCTTGAGCGAGACCGGCAGCATCCTGGATCGTGTGCAGGCGCAGGCCTCACGTCTGCAGGCCAGCCTCGGCGTCCGCGATCGCGTGGTCGTCGGCGACTATCTCGATTCGGTGCGCGAGATCGAGCGTCGGGTGCAGATGGCGGCCAAGGCCGACATGTCACGGCTGGACATTCCAGATGCGCCAGTCGGCACGCCCAACGATCTCACCGACCACTTCAAGCTGATGTTCGATCTGATGGCGCTGGCCTTCCAGGCCGACATCACGCGTGTCATCACGTTCTCGATGGACCGCGAAGCGAGCATGCGCACGTATACCAACCTCGGCATCGCCGAAGGGTTCCACCCGCTGTCGCATCACGGGAACAACGCCGGCAAGATGACCAAGCTGGTGCAGATCCAGCGCTATCACACCGAGGTGTTCGCCAAGTTCATCGATCGACTGGCCAATGCGCAGGAGTCGGACGGCAGCGTGCTCGACCACTCGACGATCCTCTTCGGCAGCAACATGAGCAACAGCGACAAGCACAACAACGATCCGTTGCCGGCGGCGATCCTCGGTCACGCGAACGGGAAGATCAAAGGCGGGCAGCACGTGAAGTATCCGCAGGACTCGCGCCTGGCGGATCTCTTGGTGACGCTGTTCGATCGCAACAACATCCCCGTAGAGAAGCTCGGCGACAGCGGCGGAATCCTCTCGGAGATCTGAGTATGGCTAACGTAGCGTCCGCCTTCAGGCGGACCGTGGCGTGCGTGGCGTTGCTTGCGCTCGTACCGGTTGCGCACGCGGCGGAAAGCACACTTCTCGATGCCGCCGAGCGCGGCGACCGCGCAGCCGTCGCGCGGTTGCTGACGAAAGGCGCCAACCCGAACACGCCGGGGCCTGATGGCACGACCGCGATCATGTACGCGGCGGCGAACGACGATCTCGAACTGGTGCACGCGCTGATCAAGGCCGGCGCGAACGTGAAGCTCACGAATCAGTTCGGCACCACGGCCCTCACCGAAGCGGCGATCGTCGGCTCGGCGCCGATCGTCGAAGCGCTGCTCAAGGCCGGTGCGGATCCGAATACCAAGAACCCTGAAGGTGAGACGGCGCTGATGGCCGTCGCGCGCACCGGCAAGGTCGATGCGGCGAAGCGGCTGCTCGAGGCCGGCGCTGACGTCAACGCCAAAGAGAACTTCGGTGGACAGACGGCGCTGATGTGGGCGGCCGCGCAGGGTCAGGCCGACATGGTGAAGTTCCTCGCCTCGAACGGCGCGGACCTGAATGCGCGCGGCGTCGTTCGTCAGTGGGAGCGCAAGGTCATCACCGAACCGCGTCCGAAGGACATGAACAAAGGCGGCTTCACGGCGTTGCTGTACGCCGCACGCGAGGGCTGTGTCGAGTGCGCCCGCCATCTGGTCGCCGCCGGTGCCGATCCCGATCTCGGGGATCCCGAGCGCATCACGCCGCTCAACATGGCGCTGCTCAATCTGCACTACGAGTTCGCGGCATTCATGATCAACGCGGGCGCTGACGTCGATAAATGGGATCTCTTCGGCCGCTCGCCGCTCTACATGGCGGCCGATACCAGCACGCTGCCGGTGAAGGGCAACGGCGCGGTGGCCGTGCTCCCGAGCGAGGATTCGGTCACCGCGCTCGACGTCGGACGCCTCCTGCTCCAGAAAGGCGCCAATCCCAATCTGCAGTTGAAGCGTCGTCCGCCGTACCGCGACGTGCCGCAGGATCGCGGCGGGGACACGATTCTCGCGCAGGGTGCCACGCCGCTGCTGCGCGCGGCGCGCGCCGGCGATGCACCGTTCGTCGAGCTGCTGCTGAAGAACGGCGCGCTCGTCGATCTGCCGAGCAAGGAAGCCGTCACCCCGCTGATGGCGGCGGCCGGCGCCGAGTTCGGGGACCGCGTCACACGCGGACGCAATCGCACCACCGAAGGCGTGCTGGCGACAATGAAGCTGCTGATCGATGCGGGAGCGAACGTCAACGCCCGGATGATGACAGAGCCCGGACGCAATCCCGCCGAAGGTCTGTCGAACCAGGCGGCATCGCTCGCTGCCGCCCAGCGTCGTCCGAGTCAGGTGCCGACGGCGAACGCGGTGCCGCACCAGACGGCGTTGCATGGTGCCGCGCAGCGCGGCTTCACACCCTTCGTCAAGTTCCTCGCCGAACACGGCGCGGATCTCGAGGCGAAGGATGCCAACGGGCGGACCGCGCTCGAATTGGCGAGAGGCGTCGGCGTGGCGGGCGTACGTCAGGCGTCACGCGAGCCATTCCCGGAGACCGTCGCCCTGCTCGAATCGCTGATGACTGCGAAGGGGATCGCCTTCACCAAGCCGGCGGCTCCGCCAACGGCCCCGCAATCATCCACGAAGTAAACCGCTCCGCCGGCGCGCGGCCTGGTCACGGTCGAGCGCGGGTGCCGCCGCCACTCGCGCCAGTGTAGCTGCAGCGCGCGCGTACACGCCAGTTTCTCGCCGTTCAGTCTTGGCAACGTTCTTCCAACCGCATCACGGTTCTCTTCCGTATTGGGAGGCGAGAGCCGTGACACGTTCCCGAATTGCATATCGCGTGAGTCTGTGGCTTGCCAGGGTGTGCCTGACCATCGTGATGGCGGCCTGCGCCGGCGCACCGCGCACCAGGCCGCTGCAAACGAAACCGGTTGACGAGGGGGCCGGCACGATCGAGGGCGTGCGCAAACAGCTCGAAGGCCGCTGGACGCTCCTTTCACTGACGATGCACGACGTCGGCGGACGCAGCGCTCCCATCGATGCCGACGGCCAACTCGTATCCGACGCGTTCGGCAATATGGAGGTCGAGTACCGCCTCAGCGAGACCGGACTGAAGACGCTCGGTGGTCTCGGCATCAAATCGCCGAACCCGGTGATCACGACGTCGGGCAAGGTGGTCATCGATACGACCAGCCACCGGCTTACGTATGTCGGCGAGGACGACCAGCAGCGTGCGTTCGATCCCGATCTCGCCGCGAAGAAAGCCAATCCGTTTGCGCTCGAGCGTGTCCGCTACTACACCCTGGAGCCCGACGGCACGCTCAGGCTCTCGACGCGTTACGACAACGGCAAGGATGCCTCGGTGAGCCGCTGGAAGAAGGGATCCTGATCAGCTACGCGTACCCATTCGGGTGATAGCAAGCCCGTGCATCGGTGTGTTTCGCGATGCGAAGATTGCTTCGAATTGGAGCGTTCCTCACCTCCTGATGCGTTAGGATCGTGACGCGAATCAGGAGTGACTTGAATGGATCGCCTCGTGAAGGGATTTGCGGTGGGTCTCCTGGCAGTGGCCGTGTTCGTCGCGGTCGTCAGCGCCAATGGAGACAATCCGCTTACTAAAGCAGTCAAGGCGAACGACGTGCAGGCCGTTCGCGTGCTCGTGAAATCGGGCACCGACGTCACCGTACGGTCGGGCGACGGATCGACGCCGCTGCTGTGGGCCGTCAACAACGGCTCAGTCGATATCGCGCGGCTGCTGATCGCGAACAAAGCCGCGGTCGATGCGGCCAACGATTTCGGCATTACTCCGCTGCTCCAGGCGAGCCGTGTCGGCGACTCGGCGATGGTCGATCTGCTCCTCCGATCGGGTGCGAATCCAAACAAGGCGCATCCCGAAGGCGAGACACCGTTGCTCGCGGCAGCGCGATCGGGAAGCGTTCCGACCGTCCGCCTGCTGTTGGCGCGCGGCGTTGACGTCAACGCCGCGGAGAAGGTCCAGAACACGACCGCAGTGATGTGGGCCGCCGCCGAAGGTCACATCGACGTTGTCGACGTACTCATCGAGGCGGGCGCCGACATCAATCGACAGGGACACATCACGACGCTGACCGATCGGAACAATGCCGATCACCCGACCGGTGGATTCACGCCATTGATGTGGGCGGCACGCTCCGGAAACGACGCCTTGGTACGGCGCCTGGTGGAAAAGGGCGCCAATGTGAATCTGAAGAACGGTGACGAGGCATCCGCGGCGATGGTGGCGATGTACAACGATCGCTTCGACGTCGCCGGCACGCTGATCGAGCTTGGCTCCGATGTGAACGATGGGTCGCTCTACGTCGCCGTCGAGATGCGCGATGCGACGACCGATCAGTTTGCCTTTGACGGCTCGCGTCGCCGGCCCGACTATCCGAACAAGCTCACCGCGCTCGATCTGATGCGCACCCTGCTCGACAAGGGCGCCGATCCGAACAAGCGGTTCCAAGGCCAGTTCCATTCCACGCACATGCCGAACACCGACCGGTTCGACAACACACCGTTCTTCCGCGCCGCCGTCGCGGCGGACGTCGAAGCGCTCAAGGTGATGGTCGGGCACGGCGCTAAGCTCGACCAGATGCCGCCGGTCGAAGCGGAACCCGAGAGAAAGCCTGGCGATATCACGGTAGGGGGGCGTCGCCCCAATCCCAACGCCGGCCGCACGGCGGCCTACGTGGCGATGACCGGCGGTCGTGGTCCCGCGATGACCGGCGGACCGGCGTACATCCGCGACGGCGCTCCGCCATATCGCGAGCCGGGAAGCCGCAAGCCGGAGGAAGCCCTCGCGGTATTGCTGGAGGCTGGCGCGAATCCGAACGCGAAGAGTCCCGATGGGACGACGCTGCTGCACCAAGCGGCGCGGCTCGGCAATCTCGACATGATTCGGGCGCTCGCAAGCGTCAAGGTCGACTTCACTCAGAAGAACGACGATGGGTTCACCGCGCTGGATGTGGCGGAAGGCAAGAAATCTGCGAGTGGGGCCGGCGCGCGGGCCGGTGGACCTCCCGGAGGAGGCCGCGGACGTGGTCGTGGCGCGAGTCAGCAGGACGTGGCGAAGCTGTTGCGAGAGTTGATGGGGCTGCCGCCGGTGCCTCCATCCACGAACGCCGAGGGTGCCCAGCAGTGAAGAAGGTGTTGTTTGCGGCGGCGGCGTTGTGTGTCGCCGCGATTGTTTCGACCGCGGCTCAATCATCTGCACCCGTTCCCGCGAAGACCGCGACTCCTCCGGACGTTCCGAGTACTTACCAGGGGATGGTGAGCAAGTACTGCATCGGTTGCCATAACACCCGTAACCCGCTGCCCGCCGGCGCGCCGCTTGCCCTCGATAAAGCCAACTTCGCGGAACCCGGTGCCGACGCCGCCACCTGGGAACGAGTCGTGAAGAAGCTCGGTGTGGGCGCGATGCCGCCACTGGGATCGCCGACGCCAGGCGCCGCCGAACTTGCAAAGTTCCGATCGTCGCTGATCGCCAGTCTCGATACGGCGGCCGCCAGGAAGAACAGTCCTGGACGATACGTGCTGCATCGCCTCAACCGCACCGAGTACGCGAATGCAGTGCGCGATTTGCTCGGCGTCACGGTTGACGTCGGCGATCTGCTGCCGAGCGATAGCGGTGAGTTCGGATTCGACAACATTGCCACGGCGCTGCCCACGTCCCCGCTGTTGCTCGAGCGCTATCTGACTGCTGGCCTGCGAATCGCCGAGCTCGCCGTCGGCGACGCCACCTCCGAGCCCGGCACCTACACCTACACGATCAGCACGGTCGTCAGTCAAACCCAGCACGTCGAGGGTCTGCCGCTCGGCACTCGCGGCGGCATGATCGTCCGTCACACGTTCCCCGCCGATGGCGAGTACGTGTTCTCGGGACGATTGTTGAAGACGGTCGCCGAGGGACTGGTTGGTGTCGAGGGCCACGAGACGCCGCATCAGTTCATCGTGACGATCGACGGCAAACGCGTGTTCTCAGCGCCGATTGGCGGCAAGGAGGATCACGAGAAGGCGACGGAGAACAAGCCGGTCGCGCGTGAAGAATTCGACAAGCGCATGGCGTCGCCGCGCATCAAGGTGGCCGCCGGTCTGCACGAGGTCGGGTTCACGTTCATCGAGCGGCCGACGCAGGAACAGAACATGTGGCAGCCGGTGCTGCGCTCCAGTCAGGAAGCACACAACCCGTCCGGGCTGCCGCGGCTGCGCAACGGCATCATCGAAGGGCCGTACAACGCCAACGGCGTGAGCCTCAACGAGTCGCGTCAGAAGCTGTTCGTGTGCACGCCGAAGACGACGGCGCAGGAAGCGCCCTGCGCGAACACGATCCTTTCGGCGGTGGCGCGCCGTGCGTTCCGCCGGCCGGTGATGAAGATCGATCTCGACGCGCCGGTGGCCATGTACAAAGAGGAGCGGACGGCGGGCGGCGACTTCGATGCCGGCATTCGCGCCGGCCTGGCACGGATCCTCACCAGCCCCTCGTTCCTGTTCCGTTCGGAGAACGATCCGCCGGCGCTTGCGTCCGGCACGCCGCATCGCGTCAGCGATCTCGAGCTGGCGAGCCGGCTGTCGTTCTTCCTGTGGAGCAGCATTCCCGATGACGAGCTGCTGAACCTCGCGATTGCGGGGAAGCTGCGCGGGCCGAGTATCCTTGAATCGCAGGTCCGCCGCATGATCGCCGACGACCGCGCCGACGCGCTGATGTCGGCGTTCACCGGGCAGTGGCTGCAGCTCCGCAACCTCGACAAGGTCACGCCCGACGTCCTGCTGTTTCCCGACTTCGACGACAACGTGCGTCAGGCGATGCGCAAGGAGACCGAGCTCTTCTTCGCCAGTGTCGTCCGCGAGAATCGGTCAACGCTGACGCTGCTCGACGGCGACTACACGTTCGTCAACGAGCGCCTGGCTCGCCACTACGCCATTCCCAAGATCTACGGCTCGCATTTCCGCCGCGTGCAGGTGACCGATCCCAACCGGCGCGGCTTGCTTGGTCAGGGCAGCATCCTCTCGATGACCGCAGCGGCGAATCGCACGTCGCCGGTACTGCGCGGCAAGTACATCATCTCGAATCTGCTGAACACGCCGCCGCTTCCGCCGCCGGCAGTGGTGCCTGATCTCGAAGAGAGCGCCACCAAGGATCGTCCGTCCACGGTTCGCGAGCAGCTCGAACGGCACCGGGCGAGCCCGACCTGTGCGGCATGCCACCGCAATATCGATCCGGTAGGCTTTGCGCTGGAGAACTTTGACGCCGTCGGTCAGTGGCGTGAACAGACGAGGGAAGGGCTGTCGATCGACTCGGCCGGGGTGTTGTCCGATGGCACGAAGATCGACGGACCATCTGCCCTGCGCAAGGCACTGCTGTCACGGCCCGATGTGTTCACCGGGACCGTGACTGAGAAGCTGCTGATCTATGCCCTGGGACGCGGGCTGGAGCCCGTCGACATGCCCGTCGTTCGCAACATCGTCAGGGGTGCGGCCGCGCAAAACTACGCGATGCAGGCAATTCTGCTCGGTATTGTGAAAAGCAACCCATTCCAGATGCGGACCAAGTTGTCCGATACTAGTGCCAATCCCGCCGAAGCGCGGAGCGCGAAGGCGGACGCCGCCAAGGAGTAGTGATGTTCATCACGAAGAAGCACCTCCCCCGTCGGACCTTCCTCCGTGGCGCCCTGGGGGCAGCCATCGCGATGCCCTTCTTCGACGCGATGATTCCAGCGCTTTCCGCGCAGGCCGCGAAGCGGCCATTCCGGTTCGGGGCGATCTACATCCCGAACGGCATCTATCCGCAGCAGTGGCACCCGGACACGGCCGGCACCAACTTCGATTTCAAGCCGATCATGTCGCCGCTGGAACCGTTCCGCAGCCACGTGGTGACGATCAGTGGATTGAAGGCGCCGGACGGCAACCCCGACATGGGCGGCGTTCACATGGGTGCCAGCGCGGCGTGGCTGAACGGGACTGGTCCGGTCACCGTGATGGCCAAGTTCGTCGTGCAGTCGAAGAAGAGCATCGACCAGTACATCGCTGACGCCGTTGCCGAGGATACGCCCCTGCGATCGCTCGAGGTGGGCACCGAGGACATGGGCACCTCCGCCGGGGCGTGCGACGGTTATCCCTGCGTCTTCTTCAACGCGATTTCATGGCGCGATGACAAGAGCCCGCTGCCGGTTGCGGTCAACCCCCGCGTGACCTACGAGCGGATCTTCGGCGAGACGGGATCGTCGAAGCGGCGTCTGGCCAACATGCGGCGCAAGCAAAGCCTGCTGGACTCCGTGGCCGATGAAGCGCGTCGCATGCGCAGCAAGCTCGGTCCGGCAGACAACGCGATCCTCGATGAGTACTTGACCAACATCCGCGACGTCGAACAGCAGCTCGATCGCATGGACGCCCGAGCCGCCGCGGTGCCGGAAGGCGCCGTTGCGCCGCTCGGCCTGCCCGACAATATCGACGATCATCTGTCGGTCACCTACAACCTCATGCTGCTGGCTTTCCAGGCCGACATCTCTCGCGTCTTCACCTTCATGGTCGGCCACGAGGGCAGCGGCCGCAGCTACGCCCACATCGGCATCCCCGAGCCGCATCACCCCGTGTCGCACCACGGCGATACGGCCGAGGGCATCGCCAAGTACGCGAAGCTCACGACCTATCACGTGACGAAGCTCTCGGAATTCGTCGCCAAGCTGCAGGAGACGCAGGACGGCGACGGCACGCTGCTCGATCGCTCGCTGCTGTATTTCGGCAGCGGTATGGGCAACGGCAACGTGCACGACCGGCAGAACCCGCCGGCGCTGCTCGTCGGCGGTGCGAACGGACGCCTCAAGGGCAACCGCTCGATCGTCATGGATAAGAAGGAACCGACCGCGAACCTGCTGCTCGGCATGGCCGACCTCGCCACTGCGGAGATCGAGTCGATCGGCCACAGCAACGGACGTGTGAGTCTGTAATGTAGTGTTCGCCGTCAAGCGGCCCCTCGGGCCCCACGATTTGTGGGGCCTTGTTCCATCCGCATCACCTAGGACCGCGCTCGCAGCGATTCCAACACACTGAACACCGCCGCGGAATCCTGGCGGGCGCCGCCGCGCTCCTGAAGCTGATCGAGCACATCGGCAGCCGCCGCACTGGCCGGCAGCGTGATGCCGAACCTCGTCGCCAACTCCAGGACGATGTGAATGTCCTTATGGTGCAGGCGTGATTCGACCTTGCCTGCGAAATCGCGGGCGATCATCTTCGGCGCCTGCAGATCGAGCATGCGGCTGGCCGCGAAGCCGGCCATCAACGCGTTTTTCACCGCATGGGGATCGACGCCTGCCCGTTCGGCGAGAAGCATCGCCTCCGCCGCACCGAGTTGATTGACGATCGTGCAGATCTGATTGCACGCCTTCGCCACTTGACCGGCGCCGCTCGCGCCGACATGCACGATGGTCTTGGCGTAACACGAGAGCAATGGACTCACGCGATCGACGGCGGCCTTGGATCCCCCGATCATGATCGCCAGCGTGCCTGCCTCGGCGGCGATGCTGCCGCCTGAGACTGGCGCGTCGAGCATCTCGATGCCGCGAACATCCAGCGCCTCAGCGATCCGCCGCGCGCCATCCGGCGCGATCGTGCTGTGATCGACGACCAGCGATCCCGGGCGTGCTCGGCTGGCAATCCCGTGCGCGCCAAGTACGACCTCCTCGACGGCCTTCGCGTCGGTGACCATCGTCATGGTGATGTCGCTCGTCGCGGCGACATCCGCGGGTGAATCGGCGGCGATCGCGCCTGCGGCTGCGAGCGGTTCAATGACCTCGCGGCGCCGCGCCCACACCGTGACCGCGTGGCCGCCCTTCAACAGATTCCGCACCATCGGCGTGCCCATGGTCCCCAGCCCGATGAATCCAATTCGCATGGCCATTTCCGTCAGCATAGCAAGGTCGCGCGTTGACCGGACTCGCATCGAGAGCGTATAAGTCCACACACGATGAACAGACCAGGAACGCTCGCGGCAGCAGCTCTTCTCGCAGTCGTGATCGGTACGGTGCCGTTGCTTTCGCAGCGCCGCGCAACAGGCTTCGAGATTCAGGAAGCGACGATCGCGAAGATCCAGCAGGCGATCCAGAAGAAGCAGATCACCACGCGCGGTGTCGTCGAAGCGTATTTGAAGCGCATTCAGGCGTATAACGGCGCCTGCGTCAATGAGCCGCAAGGCATCCTGGGTCCAGTCACGACGATGGCCCACGCGAAGCAGATCAACGCGCTGTCAACGCTGAATCTTCGTCCCGCGGCCCGCGCGGCATGGAAGTTCGACGCGCGCAAGGCTCGCAGCCTGACCGACAAGGCCGACAGTGGCGCGAACATGCCTGATGCACTCGAGACGGCGGCGGCGCAGGATCAGCAGTTCGCACGCACCGGCCGTCTCGTCGGTCCGCTCCACGGCGTGGTGTTCGCCATCAAGGATCAGTACGACACCTTCGACATGCGTACCACGTCAGGCGCGGATGCCGACTACGCCAACGATCGCCCGCCCGACGATGGGACATTCGTCAAGCGATTGCGCGACGCGGGCGCGATCATTCTGGCGAAGGCGAATCTCGCCGAGTACGCCGTTGACGGCGCTCGCAGCTCGTTTGGCGGCACCTTCTGCAACCCGTACGACACCGAACGGGAGCCGGGGATGTCGAGTGCGGGCTCGGCGACGGCGGTCGCTGCGAACCTCGTGACCTGCGGCATGGCTGAAGAAACGGTGGTGTCGGTTCGATGGCCTGCCTCGGTGAACAGTACCGTTGGCCTCGCGCCGACGCAGGAGCTGGTGAGCCGCGACGGAATGATGGGCGCGGGGTTGGTGATGCGAGTCGGGCCCATCTGCCGGACCGTGGAGGACACCGCCAAGGTGCTCGACGCGTACGCAGGCTACGACTCGAAAGACGAGCTGACGGTGTTCAGCATCGGCCGCACGCCGTCGAAGCCGTATGCGAGCTTTGCATCGGCACGGCGGCTGGACGGCGTGCGCATCGGCGTCCTGCGCGAATACATGCGCCCGTCGCTGCTCACGAAGGCCGACGAAGAAAGTATCGCTCTCGTTGATCGCGCCATTGCCGACTTGCGCTCGCTCGGGGCGGTCATCGTCGATCCCGGCGCGGAAGGCGAGTTGCTTACGCGCTGCCTGACGCGGTACGCCCCCGAGTTGATGAACTCAGCGTTCGCGCGACAGTACCCGCAGCTGTTTCCCTCGGATGCGTCGGCCGGCGATCAGATTGCCACGCTGCTCCAACTGCAACAGGATCCATCACGTGTGCCTCCGCAACTGTCGCTGCGCACGTTGAACGCAGGAGGCCTCGGGCCGGCCGGCGAAGGCAAGTACATGCTCAATCGCTATCTGCGTGAGCGCGGCGACGCCAACATCAAGACCAACGCGGACCTGATCGCGAAGGCGCGGTTCTATCAAGACCCGAACTTTCCCGATCGCAAACAGGCCCGCGAGCAAACCGAGCGCGCCACAACGCTCGATACGTCCGTTCGCCTGCAGGGCCGCTTCGCGGTGCAGACGATGCTGCTGCAGTGCATGCAGGAACAGCAACTCGATGCGCTCGTGTCGCCGATGTCCACCGTACCGCCGCGCAAGCTGACGTCACCGCGCGAGCCGGCGTCGAACGGGCGCGCGCCGATTGGATGGTCGCTGATCGGTCAGCAGGGATTCCCGGTGATGACCGTTCCGGCCGGGTTCACGAAGAACGTGTGGGATCGTGCCGCCGACGGCAACAGCACTCGACTGGTCGGTCCGGTCGCGGCGGCCCTTCCGGTTGGCGTGGATTTCATAGCGCGGCCCTTCGACGAGCCGCTGCTGTTCAGAATCGCGTCTGCGTACGAGGCGGCCACGAAGCATCGCAAACCGCCAGCTGACTTCCCGTAGTGTCCGGCTAAAGCCGGACACTACTCTGTTCGCAACGCCTGCAGCGGACTGAGTCGCGCGGCCCTGCGCGCCGGCAGCCAGCACGCCAGCAGCGCGACGACCAGCAGCGCCACCGTCGTCATTGAGAAGACGATCGGATCGCGGGGGCTCACGCCGTACAGCAACGATCGAATCAACTGGCTGCCTGCGAGCGCCGCGATCAGTCCAGCGACGATCCCGAGCAGCGTCACCAGTCCGCCCTGCCGCAGGATCATGCGCGCCACGGTTCGCGGCTCGGCACCCATCGCGAGCCGGACGCCGATCTCCCCAGTTCGCTGTGTGACGATGTACGAGATCACGCCATAGATGCCGATCGCGCCGAGCAGCAGCGCCACGATCGCGGCGATCGCCAGCAGAATCATCGTGAAGGACGTCTGATCCGAGGCGCGATGGACGATGTCCTGGAGCATGCGCACTTGTGCGATGGCGAGGTTCGGATCCACTTCATCAATCGCGCGTCGCACCGCGGTAACGAGAGACGAGGAGGGCACCGACGATCGCACGATATAGGCCATGCCCGACACGTCGGGCCCCATCAGTGCTTCGCGCGGGATATCGGGTCCGCCGGCGATCGACATCGGCTGGAACATCAGCCCGATCGGTGTGGACTCGGCAAGTGCGATCGTCGGCGTATTCGCGACCACGCCGACGATCGTCCACCAGGGTGGAATTGGCAGCTTTGAGTTTGGCGGGACGCTCGAGCGAATGCGCCGGCCGATCGGATCCTGACCTGGGAAGTACGCATCGGCGATGACCTTGTTCACGACGACGTTCAGCTCTTTGCGATCGACGTCAGTGCGCGTCAGGCTGCGCCCGCGCAGTAGCGGCATGCGCAGCACGTCGGTATAGCCGCCGGCAACGGCACGGAATGCGACGAAGGGCCTGTTTCGCGTCGGGTCGAAGAGTTCGCCCTCCACGACCAGGCCGTTGCCATAACAGAACCCCGCCAGAGGCAGACAGCTCGAGCTCGATGCACCGGTGACGCCGGGAATCGCCGACAGGCGATCGAGAATGCGAAGGTGCAGGTCGGTCGCCGCCTGGCGGCTCGGATACTTGACCTGTGGCACGACCATGGTGAACGTGAGCGTTGACGAGGGATCGAATCCGGGATCGATGGCGCGCAGCTTCTGAAAACTCCGCACCATGAGCCCGGATGCGATGAGCAGAATCAACGCCAGGGCGACCTGTCCGCCCATGAGCAGCTGGCGGGCGCGGTGACTGCCGCGTGTGGCCGTCTGGCCGCGGCCGTGTTCCTGGGCAAGGTCCAGGGGCAGGCGCTGCTGGAGGGACTACTGCTGGAGGCGGCCGGCGCCGTGGGCCTGGTGCTGCTGGCACGCTGGCTCTATGCACGCGGCCTGCGTCACTACAGCGCCTTCGGAGGGTG
>DAINQP010000056.1:0-20284 GCA_036742665.1 Vicinamibacterales bacterium
CAGGCGAACATGAACCCGCGTCACCGGGATCGCGTGGCGTTTGTGCGTGTCTGTTCGGGGCGGCTGGCGAAGGACATGCTCGTGACCAACACCCGTCTGGGCAGTGAGCTCCGCCTCTCGCGTGTCTACCGATTCTTCGGCCGCGACCGAGAGACGGTTCCTGAAGCCTTCCCGGGAGACGTGGTAGGCGTGGTGAACCCGGGTCGCATTGCGATTGGCGACACGCTGTGCGCGGGTCGCCTCGTGGAGTTTCCGCGCATACCGCGCTTCCCCGCGGAGCAATTCGCGGTCCTGCGACCGTCCGAGATCCGTCACAAGAAATTCGACGAGGCGGTCGCTCAGCTCGCGGAAGAAGGCCTGATGCAGGTCTTCATGCCGATCTCCGGGACACGGAACCCGATCATTGGCGTCATCGGAAGCCTGCAGCTCGACGTGGTCGAGGCCCGCATGCTCTCCGAGTACGACATCCCGTGCACGGTGGATCGGCTCCCGCACATCGCAGCCCGATGGCCGGTACCGAAGGCGGACAAGCCGCTGGTTCTTCCGACGTCGGGCGTGCGACAGGCGCTCGACTCACACAACCGCGAGGTCCTCGTGTTCGAGGCGGAATGGGTGCTGCAATACACCCTCGAGAAAAACCCTCACATCGACTTCCGCGAGTCGATGTGAGCCTTCCTCGAATGGTCTCGACAAACTGCCGTGCTAGGGCTGAATCCGCAGCACCTCGCCCGTCCCCACCGAAACTCCGTTGTTCGACACATAGATCGCGCCATCGTCGCCCACGAGCACACTCGTCGGTCGATTGAGCGCCTCGGTGATGAGGGTCCGCGTACCATTTGGGGCCACCCTGGTCAGCCGGCCCGGGCCGCCGAAGAATGTGTCTGATGACGCGTGCTCGAGCACGTACATCGATCCATCCGGCCCGAAGGTGAAGTCGATGACCGTCTTGAATCCGCCCTGGACAAGCTGCGGCTGCCCATTCACGATCTTGAAGATTCCTGCGACGCCTTTGGTGAATGGTGCGCCGGTCAACTGGCTCACGTACAGCGCGCCGTCGGGACCCAGTTCCACTTCAGTGGGCACCGGTTCGGCTCCGTTGGAGGCCGGCGAGAACGTGGCGACCAGCGACACGTTACCGTTGGCAGCCACTCGCAACAGATCGTTGCCGCCGGCATCAGTCACGTACTTGTCTCCGCTCAGAACCAGCACCCCGTAGGGGTTCGAATCAACAGGTATGCCAACGGGATTGTTCGCGGCCTCGAAGTCCGAGATATCGGCATCGAAGCGCCATCCTCCGCTCGGTTGGACTTGTATCAGCACGCCGACGTTCGAGCCCACCCTCCCGAGATTCGCGCGCAGGGTCGGGTTCCCGCCCCAGCCGATGGTCACGAAGGCCGTGCCACGTCCCTGAAAGGAGATGTCGTTGGGACCGACGATGTCGCGACGCATGGTGTTGAAGATCGAGGGTAGCCCCGTGACAACACGCTCCTGTTGACCGTGAAACACGCGTGTGATCTTGCCGGTCTCGCTGTAGCAATTAGAGCCAACGGCCACCGGCGTGCAAGGTCCGGTCGCCGTGCCATCGCCCGCCTCGGTCACGTACAGACCACCTTCGGGACCCCATGCCAGCCCTCGAGGGGCGTCGAGATGTGACATGACCTGGGTGATCGTCTGCGCATTGGAGGGAACAGGGGTCAGCAAGAGACCAAGGCAAAACGCACTTACAGTGATTGGAATGCGCCTCATTCGTGAAGTCATACTCGTCCTTGTTTTCTTCGGACCTCCGGCGTGCGACAGGCTCTCGACTCACACCACCCCGAGGTCCTCGTGTTCGAGGCGGAATGGGTGCTGCAATACACCCTCGAGAAAAACCCTCACATCGACTTCCGCGAGTCGATGTGAGTCCTGGTCTGTCCGTTTTGGCGGACCGTCAGTCCAGCTAGGTGGATGTGCGCCGCACGTTCTCGGCCCGAGGACCTTTCGGCCCCTCGCCCATGTCGAACTCGACGCTGTCACCCTCCCTCAGATTCTCGAGGCCTTCACCCTGCACGGCGCTCCGGTGGAAGAAATACTCCTTGCCCTTGTCGTCCTTGATGAAACCGAACCCCTTGTCTACTCGTATCGTCTGAATTTTTCCCGTCATCGCGCGCCGTCCTCTGTCCTCGCCGTCAACGTAGAAGCGTAAGCTCCCGCACTACTCTGTCGAGCGCAGCAGCGACCCTGCGTCTCGTCCTCATGCCACCGCCGCTACAGCGGTAGCCCGTGCGGCCTCAGTGTAGTTGATGACTTGCCCATTGGAGTACGAGAATCAACGGATGAGGGTTTGGCAGTTCCATTCAGGCGGGGAGAGGCGACACGGCCAATTTCCCTCGGTGGATCTTGACAAATCAGTGGCAACACCTCAAAAACCTTCAGCTGCGTGGTGAGATCGTGTCAGCGGGAATCGCGTTCAATCCGTGGCAACACGAGCGCGTCCCAGCTGAATGGCCGGAACTCCGAATACGTCGCCCGGGCAAGGACCACGTCGTCCTCGAGATGCCGCGGGTTCTCGTAACGTTCCAGCATTTCGATCGGCACTCGGAAGCTTAACGCCGGCGCCTGACCATACGTCACAGTGATCGTGACCCGCGCTGACGTTCGGCGCGTCCCACCCAGGACCATCTCCGACCGCAGCACGGCTCCAGTGTCCGGATCAATCCAGAACCTGCCTTGCGCGCGAAGATCGTGACGATCGGGTGTGGACACGTAGGTCGGCCCTTTGATCTCGTGAAACTCGACCATCCACGAACGCGTGCTCTCGACCTGCTCCTCGCCCACCTTTGCAAACTTCATGCGTGACCGGCTCGAGGGTCGCAGGAAACGAAGGGCAAATGTCGGCACGTTGACAGTACGATAGTACAGCTCCGGCGCGAGGTTGAAGCGCGCGCTCTCCTTCATGATCTCCATCGCCACGTCGCGCTGCACGTCACGCGGACGACCGAACAGATCGTTGATCCGGGCAGTACGATCGACGACCGGCGTCCCATCGACGTCGTGAACGTCCCGCAACGCGAACCAATCCTCACTCGGTGGCAATTGAAACAGCAGGTAGTCGGACGTCAGCGTGCGCGCGGTCTTGGTGTGTCCCCGAGCATCGAGCCACTGCTGCTGATACTGCTCACGGGCAACGACGGTCGACAGTTCGTGGTCCTCGTAGATGACGACATACTGGTGAGCGCGCCGCATCACGTCCGTGAGCGTCTCGCTGTCGGCTCCCGTGACCGCGCCATCTCGCGTGAGCAGCGCTGCCATCACGAGTGCCAGCCGAATCGGCACGCCAACATTCCCGCAACGTCGATCGTCCATACGCAGGTTGACGATTGTACGCCGTGCGTCAGCGATGCGGCATCGAGCTCGAGCATCCGTACTGTCGAGCGTCGCCCGTGCGGCCGCATCTCTGAGCACCTCGTTCATGGGGCATTGTGCGACCGTGCTCCTCATCATAGGAGCGGCGACGATGTTTGGCTGCGACGCAGGCGGATCCGCAGCGCCTTCGAGCGTGATTCAAGAGTCTCGCTAGGTAGTCAGCGCTTTGAGAGAGGGACGACTACCGGCTCACGACGCTCCGCATACCCGCGAGCTCTCCCAGAGGACCGACTGCTGCTCGAACAGGTGACGATAACTCGCGATGACGTCCTGCACAGACTGGCGTGCCCGGGCGCTGTCGGGATGAACCAGTAGGAGCACCTTCGATCGCTCATGGTCAATGGCGCCTCCCGGCGTGCGCCACTGGCCGTCAGCCTCCCAGACAGTAAGGCCGTCCGGAAACCGCTTCGTGACCTCATCGCGGAGGAAGACTTGCCATTCGAGCTCGCTCACCGCCCCTTTCGGACGTGCAAGGCCGAAGTACAGAGTGGTTCGTATCTGAGCCGCGGACGTCATTCCACAATCCATGACCACCGTAAATCCCTGCGCGTCGAGTCGAGGCGACCAGATCGTACCGGTCGCCACGCCGGCCACGAAGATCAGGACGCCAACCGCTGCGGTCAATGAACGCATCACACGCTCCCTCCCCGCGCACGGGAGTGCGCGCGCCATATCCTACGTTTCCTCTCCTGTCGAACGGTTTGAGTTGAATCAGATCAAAATGTCCCTGTGCGTATCCTCCACCTGTTCGTTCTCACGGCAGTTCTCACTGCAGCACCAGACGCGGCGCAGAATGTGCCACCGGTCTCGCCCGCGATGTCGTTCTTCATCACCAGTACGGGCCGTGGCTTCGGCGCCAATCTCGGCGGCGTCACCGGAGCGGATGCGATCTGCCGACAGCGTGCCGCGGCCGTCGGACACGGAGACCGAGTGTGGCGCGCGTATCTCAGTGCACCTGCGTCAGCCGATGCGCCAGCGGTCCACGCGCGAGACCGGATCGGTCGTGGTCCATGGTTCAACGCACAAGGAATCCAGATCGCTGCCAGCGTTGATGAACTCCACGGCGAGAGCGTCAATCTCACCAGGGATACGGCGCTCACCGAAGCAGGCGCTCAGGTGGCACCGACCAGGCACGACATCCTTACCGGCAGTAACGCCGATGGCACACTGTTTACCAAAGGCGACGCCACGTGCCGCGGGTGGACCAGCCACGGCGACGGCCGAGCAATGGTCGGACATCACAACCGCAGTGGCGGAGGCCAGGGCGATTCCTGGAATTCCGCGCATCTCTCGCGCGGGTGCTCCCAATCTGCATTGCGCGCATCTCTGGGCGACGGACTCCTCTACTGCTTCGCCGCCGATCGATAACGCTGAGCGCAATCAGGCATCCACCTTGCTGTATCAATCCGTGGAGGTGGGTATGAACAATTTGAAGCGCCGGCTCTTTCACAACGAAGAAGGCGCTATCGGCTACATCGTTGCGTGGTTTCTCGGTGTTCCAGCGATCGTCCTGTTTGCGATCTTCGTGCTTCGGGGGTGTAACTGAGTTCACCGTGATTCAATTTGTGGAGCCGCTAGAGAAAGGCGTTCACGGTAGACGTGCGCGTTCCGCGCGCCCGCTGTATTCGGTGCGCAGCGCCGCGCGCTTCCTAGTCAGTGCGCAGCGCAATCATCGGCGCCAGTGCCGCGGCTCTCAGAGCTGGCATCACGGAGGCAATGAATGCGGCACCCGCCAGCGCCGCTGCCGCCACGCTCAACGCCACCGGATCCCAGAAGGACACGCCGTACAACTGCGCGGACAGCAGATATCCGGCGCCCACCGCGAGAGGCGCGCCAAGCACGAGCCCAACGGCGACGCGCTTGAACGTCCCACCCAGCACCAAGCCCATCACGTTGCCGCGGTCGGCGCCGAGCGCCATGCGCAGGCCGATCTCGCTCCGGCGCCGCGCCACGGTATATGCCGTGACGCCGTAAAGACCAATTCCCGCGAGGACGAGTGCAATGACGCCGAACAATCCGGCCAGGCTGGCCACGGCGCGCTGCTGGTCGAAGGACCGAGCCACCTGTTCTTCGAGTGTGCGCACGTTGATCACGGTCATGTTGGGATCCGCATCGGCAAGCGCGCGCGCGACGAGTGGTTCCAGCGTGCCCGGCGGCATGTTGGTGACCAGCAAAATGCCGCCGACGTAGTGCGAGGCGGTCTCCACGCGCTGCATCAACGGGCTCGGGTACTTCACGGTCTGCGCCAGGGGCACGAAGAACATCGGACGCGCCGGTCGGTTCAGTTGAAAGCCGGCGAACCTGGCGTCACCGACAATCCCGACGATGCGAAACGTGTTGACGTTCTCGGGCAGGTTCAGCCCGAAATGCCGATCAATTGGATCCTCTCCGGACGAAAAGAAACGTCGCACGAATGCTTCGTTCACGACGGCGACGTTCTCCGACCGCTCGTTGTCGCTGTCCGCGAAATAGCGGCCGCGAACGAGCTTCACTCCCAGCTGCTGGAGGTAGCGAGTGCTGACGCGGTCCCACGATGAGCCGATGTCCGCGCCCGGCGCGGCCGGGGGCTTGCCGGCCACGAGCACGCCTTCGCCCCAATTGTTGGTCAGCGGGTTATAGAGCGCGAGACCTGCGCCCTCCACGCCTGTGATGCCCGTGAGCCGGGCTTCGACCTCGCGATAAAGCGCGGTCAGGCGGTCACCCGTGATGTTTGCAGATGGCCGGCCAACAGCGACCAGCACGCGGCCGCTGCGATCGAAGCCGAAGTCCTGTCCTTCGAGGTTGCCGAGGCTGCGACCAAGCATCGTCGAACCCGCGACGAGTACTACCGACAGCGTGGCCTGTACCACCAGCAGCGTCGTTCGGGTGAACGATGCACCGTCGCCCGTCGATCGTCCCGTTGACCGAAGCGCCTCGATCGGATTCGTACGAGTGGCAAACCACGCCGGCGCGGCACCGAACAGGACCCCGGTGATCAATGCCAGGCCAACCGCGAAGGCCAGCACCAGCGGCGAAGGCGTGACGTCGATCGGGAGCGTCGTCGCGCCGGCGAACGCAAGCGACAGCAGCAATCGAGCCGCACCGATCGCGATGACGAGCCCGACGACTGCACCGGCAACCGCCAGCAGGACGCTTTCCATCAGCGCATCGACAACGATCTGTTTGCGGGACGCGCCGAGGGCCAGGCGTACGGCGATCTGGCCCCGACGTGCCACTGCGCGCGCCAGCAGCAGGTTAGCGACGTTCGCGCAGGCGATGAGCAGCACCATCGCGCACACCACCAGCAGAATCCGCAAGCTGCGTCCGTACTGCTCCTTCATCACGCCGACGCCTGCACCCGCAGGCACGACAGTGATGACGTTGTCCGACATCTTCCGCTCGATTTCCGGCATGAAGTTGGCGGGGTATCCGGCTTCGCTCCGCATCCACTGATGGAGGAACACGGTGAGCCGCGCATCCATGCCATCGATCGTCGCGTCCGCACGGAGCCGTCCGATCACCCGCAGCCATGCCGACACGGGCTGGCGCAGCAGTGACGTGTCGGCGCCGCTGATGAGCGGTTCGTGCTGGAGCGGCAGCCACAGGTCTGGAGGGTCCGCGCGCAGCGTCTCGCCGAAAAATCCCGGCGGCGCGATCCCGGCAACCGTGAACGCGTGTCCTTCGATCATCAGCGTGGAACCCACGACCGATCCGTCACCACCGTAGATGCCCTGCCAGGCGGTGTACGCCATCACCGCCACAGGGGATGCGGCCGCGCGGTCATCGTCGGCCGTGAACACACGCCCCGCGAACGCGTCTACGCCCAGTGTCTTGAAGTAGCTGCCGGTGGCGTACATCGTCCGCAGCGGCCGCGGCGACTCCGACACGCCTTGACGGCGAACGCTCATGCGGCCGACGAAGGTCTGAAAGGCCGTGAGGGCCTCGAATTGCGGCGTCTCGGCCTTGATGCGCTCGAACAGCGGAAATGAATAGAACCCCCAACGGCCCTGGGGACTGCCCATCACGCAACAGTTGTCGCCGTCGCCGATGCGGTACAGGCGCGACGGATCGGCGACCGGCAGTGACTTCAACATGACCGCATGCATCAGCGTAAAGATGGCTGTCGTGCCGCCAATCCCTAGGGCCAGCGTCAGCACAGCCGTCACGGCGAAGACTCTCGCCGTGCGGAACGTGCGAAAGGCGTACGCCATATCGCCGAATAGAGCGCTCATGGGCGTCTTAGACGGGGGAACGTGTGGGCACGTTGGCGCGACGCCTGGGTTGATCCTTGGCGTCGCCTGTTTATGGACGTTCAATCCTTACGTGCGCTTCTCGACGGGTTTCTCGGAGCCGGGTCGAGGCCAGAAATATGTCACCTGGTTGACTCGTCCTTCCGCCGCCTTTTGCATGATCTCTCGACAATGGCTTTGTCCAGCAGGGCCTTGGCCTCACGTTCAGTGCCGAATTGCGTTTGCGCGGTCGGCACCGAGAGTGAAGTCGCAACAACCAGAACCGCAGCGTGACCGATGGCAAGTGCCAGATTTCTCCCCCTGATGTTCTCCTCCGAACGCGTCTTCCCGTATCGATGACGGGGACAGTCGTGATTGAATTTGTATAACGTCATGAACAAGGCATTCACGAAAGAATCGGACAACGAGGACGACGAGCTCGACGCGGTCGATGAGCCGGCCCCCATTGAGCCCGCTGGAGTCAAGAACTACATCACGCCGACCGGCTTGCAACGGCTCAGAGACGAGCTCCGCTTCCTGCTCAGCAGGGAACGGCCGGCGGTCACTCAGGTCGTGGCGTGGGCGGCGGGCAATGGCGATCGCAGCGAGAACGCCGACTATCAGTACGGGAAGCGGCGGCTGCGTCAGATCGATCGGCGGATTCGTTTTCTCACCAGACGCATCGATGCCGCGGAGGTCGTGGACCCGGCAGCCCCGAGACAAGGGCGCGCCGCGACGCACGTCTTCTTCGGAGCGACGGTTCGCTACACCAATGCCGCCGGAGCGGAGCGAGTGATCAGCATCGTCGGCGCCGACGAAGTCGATCTGGATCGCAACCACATCAGCTGGTTGTCACCACTCGCCCGCGCGTTGATGAAGTCGGGGCCCGGCGATGATGTGGTTCTTCACGCACCGGGCGGCACGGAGCAATTACAGATCCTCGAGGTGCGTTATGAGCGCATCCCCATGGAACCATTCACCGAACCGCCCGGATCCGAAGCCGCCGCGCCGAGGCGCTAGCGCGAAGGCGGGTCAGAACACGACCACCTTGTACCCGTTGTTGACACGCTGGTAGTAGGTGGGGCCGCACTGGCTCACAGCAACGCCGCCGACTACCGTCGATGTACAACCACCCGGTAGTGTGGTGATGATCACGCCGGGTGGCGCCTGGACCACACGATACGTGACCTCACCGCCGTAGTACACCTGCTCGTAATACGCACCATCGGCGTACATGTAGTTCGTTCCGCCAGAGACGACGGTCACCGATGCGGCAGGGGGCCGGGCGAGCATGGTGCCGATGGCGATTCCTGTGACGACTCCGGCCGCCACTCTCCACCCTTCGTACGACTCGTACCGCTCGCCGGCGACGACGCCGCCGTAACGGCCGACGCCCACGAAGCCTTCCTCGCCTACGGCGACCGCACCACGTCTCCCGACCGCGACGGCGCCTTCTTCACCGGCCACGACGCCGCCGGGCCGGCCGTAATAGCCGGCGTTGTTGACGTTGGTGTTCCGATTGACATTGGTGTTCCGGTTGACGTTGACGTTATTCACATTGACGTTGGTGTTGTTGTCGTTCCGGTTCACGTTCGTGTTGCGGTTCGTATTCGTGTTCGCATTCGTGCTCCGGTTGTAGTTGTTGCTCTTATTCGCGCCGGCGTTGCTTGACGCACTGCGAGATTGCTTCACCGACCCGCCACCACTCTTCCGCTGAGCCCCGAGGTCCACTGTCGAGAGTACGAGCAGCACACTCACAATCACCGCGAGACCGCGAAAGGCGCGCGACCGGCTGACGAATCGACCGGTCCGAGTTGCGTGATTGAACATGGTTCGTCTCCTGACGCTACTTGATCTGCTTTCCACCGGGCGCGGGCGCATCGGCAGACGCGGGCGCAGGCTCATCGAGCTTCGGATCGATGACCGTCGCGTGACGAATGATCTTGATGCGGTGATATCCGTCGGGCACTTTCGGCTTGAATGTGTCGTCGGTCACCTGAGGGTTCTCGATACCGTGATAGGTGACGAGAGTGCTCGGCGTGCCCGGAATCTGTTTGTAGGTGACTTTCAGTTGGCACGGCAGCGATCGGTCCGTACTCAACCAGAGCTCCCAGTCAACCACCGGCTGCCGATACGCGAGATGCTCGCATGAGCGATCCCCGATTTTCTGCGTGTCCACCCAGCCGCCCGTCGTGTCCGTGGTCATGAACGCGTCGTACGGCGAGGAGTACAACAGGTCGGCTGTTGGCATCTGCACGTCGTATTCGTTCGAGAGGAAATCGAGCGCCTCATCGAGCGTTGGCGGCATCGGACCACGTGCCCACACCTTGTCGTGATGAGACACCAGCGTGAGTTGCTTCCCGTCGTACCAGCCGGCGGTATCTCCTCGATCTCCCTTCCCGGTAAACGCAAGGGCGTTCGGGCGGCGAACAGTGACCTGACGCGTCATCTTCTTGTCGCCCTGTGAGCCGCCTGGGATCTGCCGGCGCTCGTCAACTGTGTAGGCAAACGTATTGACCGCCGCCATGTTCTTGCTCATCTCCCTGAGCAGCGCGTCGCCCTTGGCACTGGCGGCCTCGGGACTGAGCGCCTGCTGCCGGTTACACGCGGCACCGGCAATGACGACGAGCACGATGAAGAACTGCAGCGTCTGTTGAAGCCGAGGACTCATTTCAATGCACCTGCGAGCAAGCTGCCCGCCTTTGAACCACCGGACTTGGTCACGTACGAAGTGAGAATTGGGACGGCCTTGCTGACCATGCCTGGCGAGAGTCCGAGTTTCGAGAACGCGGATGTGGCACCCGCGAGCCCCGTTGCACCGCCTCCGAGTTGCGACAGCGTGCTCGAGGTCGCGCCGCCGCCGGGCGCGGCCTTGAGCAGCGAGTCCATACCGGGCACGGCCGTGGCAATCTGTGAGAAGTCCTCGGCCTTGAGACGTGACTTCGCCACACCGAACAGCGCTCCGGCAGCTCCGGCCGCCTGTTCAGGCGTCGCACCGATCTCCTTCGATAGCGCGCCGATCAGTTCCGGGTTTGCTTTGGCCGCAGCTGTCGCCTCTGGCGCGCCAGCCTGTGCGGGGCTCGCGGCGGCCTCGGGTACGCTCGCGCTCGAGAAGCACATTGCGACGAGGACAACGATTGCGAGACAGGTCAGGCGTGTCATGGGCACCTCCATAGAAACCGCGAAATCGCGTGACCTCCGGGTCGCCGCGCGATGATTTTGCTGGCGAATCCGGCGATACGGTCATCGAGCCCAGTGTTTGAGCACACGCAGTGCCGTGAACGACATCGAGCTAGGAAACTGCATCGCGCGCGGTAGGCGCCTTGTCGGCGGCGCGTCCGATGGATCTGGCACCGACATCCCGAAATATGTCCTTGAGACGCCGAACCGGTCGCGAAATATCACGGATTTCCCGTATTTCTACATATCGATCGAGGTGGTACCATCGGCATCGAACGTGCTTCCGGTTGAAGCTCGTGCATCGACTACCTGACGGGGAGGCTTGTGTCTCGCACGCCTGAAAGCGGTTCCGATCATTCCAGAGTCGCGAACATCGCCTCGTCAGTACGCATCACCGTGAAACGGCTCGGCTGGCTGCATACGCTGTTGTGGTCCTCCGCCTCGCTCGGTCGCCGTTTCTCGACCCATATTTTCGTTGTCGCGGTGCACGACATCGATGAGAACGAGGGGCGCGATGATCCGAATGCTGTCGGCTTTGAAGGCCACCTGCTGACCCCCGATGAAGTCCTGCGATCCTTCAACCGCACCGAGGGGTACAGCTATTCGCGGGCGTTTGCGATCGACGCACTCGCGAGGGGCGACCGCTGCTTCGGGTTGTTCGAGGGCGAGCGTCTTGTCTGGTATTGCTGGTATGCGCGAGAGTCAGCGCCGGTATTCGACGATGTGGACGTGGTAAGTGAGTTCCCGTTCTTGTACGCCTATAACGCGTACACGGATGCCGACCATCGGGGTCGTGGTCTGCACCGCATCGGTGTGGTGGCATCGGGCCGCTTCTTCGCGCGCGAAGGATATCGCGCCATCACCGCATACATGGAGGCGCACAATCTTCCCCCGTTGATCGCCGCGCGGGCGATGGGCGAACGTTTCGTGGGGTTCGTCGTGCTGCGCCGCGGCGCACAGCGTGTGCGATGGTTCGCCACACGCGGATGCCGAGATGCCGTCTTTCGCATTCAATGCCGATCGTCGGAAACGAGCCTACGATGGGCCGCCAACGAAGACCGGCGGGCGTCCTGACCCGGAACCGCCCCAGCGCGTCGGCGCGCTCACACCCATTCCCATTCCCGACCCGCTGTTGCAACTCAACGATGCGACAGCGGTCAGCAGTGCCAGCGCCAAGAGCAGCGTGTGACGGATCAAAACGGATACCTCTGCAAAGCCAGTGGCGCACCGCCAGGGTCTGCGATCACGACGAGAGAACCGTTGCGACGGGCCGGGTCCGCGGGCAGTAACACACGGCCACCAAGTCCGGGCACTTTCGCAGCGACGCCAGCCGGATCCTCGACGAACACATACGGCAGCCACGTCGGCAGCACGTCGCTTGACTCGGGAAGTTGAAATAATCCCGCACGAGGACGCATCGTCGTTCGCAGCACGTGATACTCGATGCCCAGCCTTGCATCCGTAATCGCTGATTCGTAGCCCGCGAGACGCTTGTAGAACTCGAGCGCCTTCACGGCATCGTCAGCCAGGTACTCCTGCCAGAAGAATCGACTCGCGACCGGGCGCGTCGGATCGACCACGCCGCGAATCTCACGATGCAGTTGTGCAACGCCGAGCGGAGCGCCTTGCGGATCGCTCACGACGGCCGCGCGCGCGATCGACGCCACCTCGCGCGGTTCGGCGAGCACTTTGCCGCCGCCAAATCTCACGAGCGCGACGGTCTTCTCCACATCGGACACGGCCATGAAACTGATCCACTGCGGCGCCGCGTCGGGAAGGGCACTCACATCGACGATGCCGGCGACAGGATCTGCACCGAGCCGTGCGAGCACGTACGGGCGATCACCACGCTTCGTGTTTTCAAATTGCCACCCGAGAAGTCCGCCGTAGAACCGCTTGGCGGCCGCGACGTCCTTCGTCATCAAGTCGTGCCACACGAATCGGCCTGAGTCGATCGCATCGACCGCGTCTAGCGATGTCGGTGCGGAGAAGAGTCCGAACGCGGCGAGCATGCACGCGGCAGTGATGGACGTAGTTGTGACGATCGTGCGAATCATAAAGGCTGCACGTTGCAGCGTCCGCGTTTGATGCAAGCGCGGGTCCGAGCCCAAACGCATCAGGTATGGCGTGTTTCATTCGGGAAGCGGTAGGACGATAACGGACAGGCCGCGTCCCGTCGCGGGACCCACCAGCTATTTGTGACCGCGAACGCGGAGCGTCATCCCTTTGTCACGGCTGTGGCGAGCTCCATGGCGCGGTCGTTCTCGATTTTGGGAAGAACCGGGAACGGCGGATCGGGCGTATATCGCTCTCGTGCGCTGTTTCATCGCGGAGTATTCGGCGCGCCGGCGCCCCTGCCCCGAAAGTTCGCCTGCAGCAGATGCGTCAGCGTATGCACGTAGCGCAGCTTCCCGTTCTCGATGCGGAACAGATGCGTGTCCGGCGCACCGCTGCCACCGCCAGGTCCGCCGGCGCCGAACGTGCAATAGACAATCACCGAACCGATCGTGTCGTCCACGACGAAACGGCGGTTGGCGATGTTCACGCCACTCGGGACACCAACGTCGCAGCTATCCATTGGAGATCCGTTGCCGGTGTGCGCCCCGCCTTCCGTGCGGTTGCATGGATACCCCCACGGCACGAGATCCTTCTTTCCTTCGAGAAACGCATCGAGGTAAGCGTTGGCCGCTGAGACCAGCGTATTTCGTGTGTCGCGATTGTTTGCGGGAATGATCGCCCAGTTCTCGGACGAGGACCACTTCAAGTACGCGTCGGCGTTGAAGAGCCAATAGCCTGTCGTCGTCCACAGGATCTCGATCTCGGCGATCTTGTCGCGATTGACGCGAAGGCGCGTGCCCAGGACGTACGGCTTCTCCTTGTTCGTGACGATCACCTCGGTGAAGGTCTGGCACGTTGCCGGGTCGAGAAAGCTCCGATGGTGATCGATCTTCATCGCCGTCTTGATCAGCCCCTCGTCCATCTTGGCCGGCACGTGGTTCTCCACGTAGCCGAGACCAGTCGCCAGCGGCAGACCAGACGTATCGCCTTTCGTTTGGGCAGCGATGTAGAGATCAGCCGCACGCTGCAGCCCTTCGCGCGAGCAGGAGATCTGTGCCAACGCCATGGTCGGCACGAGCAGCGTGCCGGTAAGAACACACCCTATGAACGCAATTCGTCTCATCGAATGCCTCTCTTCTCGAGTGGCGAATCGTACTCGATCTCCAGCGCTATGCTAAGCGAGCCATGCGTCGCATCCTGTTCATCGCCGCCGCCATCGTGCTGGTCGCCGCGATAGTCTGGGCGGTCGCGTTCTTCATCGTCGTTCCCTACTTCGCGATGGCACTCGACTACGGCAATGTGCAGTTGATTGTCACCGCACTGATGTTCGCGGGCTTGAGCCTGGCGATCAGTGGACGTGATCTGCCGGCCGCCGCGCTGCTGGACGTCGCAATCACCGTCAAGATCGTCCCCGCTCTGACGCTGCCCTACTTCGCCGTGACGCGCCGCTTCACGCTGCTCGGCCTGGTGCTGATGATCACCGTCGCGCTCAATGTGCTTCCGTCGATCTATTTCGGCGTGGCCGGCAATCGTGAGCTGGTCGCACGCTGGTACGAGCATGTGATCGTCGGGCACGAGTTCCATGAGACGAATGGGCCGATCAACCTCCCCTCAAGGGCCAGTTGAGACGGACCTTCACCCAAGCGGACTACACGCAACGGGTCGACGGCGATCATCGGTATGCCGCGGTCAACGTCGCCGCGCTGTCGACGTCAACTGTGGATCGAGCATGGATGGCGATCGCCGCATGCCTGTTCGTCGGTGCTCTCGGACTGATCTGGGTGTCCGCGCGATCATCCGATGCCGCGACACAAGCGCCCACCGACGTGCGCCTCGTGGCGCCGCAGGTTGGGCTGCTGATCTGCGTAATGCTGTGTGTTGGCCCGTTGACGTCGAAGGTCTACTTCGTGGCGCTGCTGTGGCCGGCTGTCGCCATCGGCGTGGCCGCGTGGGATCAGGCCATTGTTCGACGCGCGATGATCGGCGTCGCCGTCGTGAGCTCGGCACTGCCGCTGCTGCCTGGTCGGACGATGCAACGTCTCTTACTCATCGCGGGCACGGACTTTTATGTGAGCAGCGCGATTCTCGCCCTGGTCGCGTTCACGCTGGTGCGTTCGAGCCGTTCAGACTAGTCTGGATGAGCGCTATCATCTCTCAATGCCTCCGTATTGGCGCGCCGCTACATGGTGTTTCGTCGTGGCCCTTGTGGCTGTCGCTGCGTGCACATCCAGCGGCTCGTCGTCCGACCCGGCCGCATCCGAGGTTGCCGCGGCGACGAAGGAGACGGAAGACTGGCGCGCGCAGCACGAGGAGAGTTATCGCAAGAACTGGGCAACCATTGCTGGCCTGCACTTCCTCGAACCGGGCAGTCACACCGCCGGAACCGCCCGCACCAACGACATCGTCCTGCCCGCGTCGGCAGCATCTGAACGCATCGGGCGATTCGTGTTCAATGGCCACGTTGTACGCATTGAACCCGACACGCGATCGTCGGTGCAGATCAACGGTCAGGCCGTGACGATGCCGCGCGAGCTCACCGACGATTCCGCGGCAACGCCCGACGCGATTACAGTGGGCGGCATTCGCATGGAAGTGCATCGCAGCGGCGACCGTCGCTCGCTCCGCGTGTGGGATCCCGATGGCGAGATGGCGCGTGGCTTCCTCGGCTTCAAGTGGTTTGACATCCAGATGGACTATCGCGTGACGGGGCGCTTCATCCCCGACGCATCGCCACGCGATCTGCAAGTGATGAACACGTTCGGCGATCTCGACACCTACAAGACCGAGGGCGTCGTCGAATTCACCCTGCAGGGACGCACACTGCGGCTGCGGCCGTTTACGACGCGGCCGAAGCGTTTCTATTTCGTCTTCAAAGATCAATCGAGCGGTGCAGAAACCTATGAAGCCGCGCGGTTCCTGTATTCTGACCTGCGCAATGACGGCACGACCGTGCTCGACTTCAATCAGGCCTACAACCCGCCGTGCTCCTTCAATCCGTACACGACATGCCCGATTCCGCTCCCCGAGAACCGGCTGTCGGTGAAAGTACTGGCCGGCGAGCGGGCGTACCCAGTGAACGTTGCGCTGCCGAAGTCGTAGCGTTCGTCGCCCGAACGATACCGAATTGTGACCTCAGCCGTCAGCGAATGAGTAACTGACTCCACAGGTCGGCGCCCGGACGAACGGATATCTGGTTGAGAGCGCCCAATTTACATGGAATGGACCCTGCACAGGGGCGGTCGCCTCCCCCGCTCAGTCGAAGACTGTCTGCGATTAACGGGGGCGAGCGCCACAAAGCAACATGACCGAGATGTACCGTCCCGCACAGATCATCGGGCCTGATGACGCGTGTGCCCAACCTGATTCGCCCACATCGACCGCGCGCATCCTGCTGGTTGACGACCAGCCATCGCGCCTGCTGACCTACGAATCGATCCTGGCCGGAATGGGCGTGCAATGCGTGTGGGCTTTCTCCGGCACGGAGGCCCTCGGTCGTCTGCTGAAGGACGATTTCGCCGTCATCCTGCTCGACGTCAACATGCCAGGCATGGACGGGTTCGAGCTGGCGCGTATGGTGCGCGAGCATCCGCGGCTCGAGCGCACACCGATTATCTTCGTCACTGCCATCAACGTCTCCGAGCTCGATCAGCTGCGCGGCTACGAGGTTGGTGCTATCGACTACATCGCGGTACCGGTTATCCCTGAGATTCTCCGCAGCAAGGTGGCGGTGCTCGTCGAGCTGCATCGTCGTCGCGGCGAACTCAAGCAGCTGAATCGCGCGCTTGCCGCGGCCCGCGCACAACGCGACGCCGAACACACCAAGGCTCTGGCCAACAAGGACGCCCAGCTCCGCGCCGTGTTCGAGCACCCGACGGCGGTCATCGTCGTAATGCGCGCCGAACGAAATGCTGACAATGAAGTCGTGGACTGGATCTATCACGAAGCGAATGCCAGCACACTGGCGCTGCTAGCCACGACACGAGAAGCGCTCATCGGACGGCGTCTGAGCGACGTGCTCCCACCAGAACGAGCCGCTCTCGTCAGAGATCGGTGCACCCGTGTGCTCCTCACGGGCGAGGCGGCGCACTATGAAAGTCGATTCGGCGAGCGGGACTTCCTCGCCACGATCTATTCGATCGGTGACGACTGCGTCGTCAGCTCAGGGGTGGACGTCACTGAACGCACGCGCGCCGAAGTCGGGTTGCGTCAGAGTGAAGAGCGGTTCCGCGATCTCGCGAACAACATCGACCAGTTCGCGTGGACGTGTGACCGGCTCGGCCAGGCCACGTGGTACAACGACCGCTGGTATCTGTACACCGGCACGACATTCGATCAGGCGCGCGATGATGGCTGGACGCTGGTGCACCCTGCGCATCTGCCGCGAGTGATGGCCGGCGTCGAGCGGGCGAACGCGGCCGGAGAGACGTGGGAAGACACGTTTCCGCTACGTGGCAGGGACGGTCAGTATCGCTGGTTCCTGTCACGCGCGATTGCAATTCGGGACGAGAGCGGCCACGTCGTCCGCTGGTTGGGAACCAGTACCGACGTCACGGCGCAGCGCGAGCTTCAGGAAGCCCTTCAGGAAACTGATCGCCGCAAAGACGAATTCCTGGCGATGCTGGCGCACGAGCTGCGCAATCCGGTCGCCCCTATCGGCAACGTGGCCGAAGTGCTGTCACGTGTGCTGGCCGACGACCCCGAGAAGAAGACGCTGGCCGATATCATCCGCCGGCAGGCGATGCACCTGTCGCGGCTGCTCGACGATCTGCTCGACGTCGCCCGGGTGACGCAAGGTCGCATCGAACTGCGCCGTGAGGTGATGCCGCTGGCCGGCTGCATTCATCAAGCGGTGGAGACGGCCCAGCCGCTCATTCGCGAGCGCCAGCATCGGCTCACGGTGAGCGAGACCTTCCAGCCGCTTCACGTCAACGCTGACCGCGTGCGCCTCGCGCAAGCCATCGCGAACGTGATCATCAATGCCGCGAAGTACACACAACCAGGCGGCGATATCCGCATACGGACATTCACCCAGTATCGTCAGGCGGCGATCGAGATTTCCGATACCGGCGTCGGCATTACGCCCGAGTTCCTGCCCAACGTGTTCGATCTCTTCGCGCAGAGCGACCGCTCGCTCGATCGTTCGCAGGGCGGTCTCGGCATCGGCCTCGCCGTGTGCAGGAAGCTGGTCGAGATGCACGGTGGCACCATCACGGCGAGCAGCGCCGGTCCTGGATCCGGAGCGATGTTCACGATCCGGCTGCCCCTTGCTGATGCGGCGCCCGATTCGGGCGCGAGGGCACAGGCTTCATCTCCGCCCCCCCGGCGCGTTCTCATTGTGGACGACAACCAGGACTCGGCGGACTCACTCGCCATGCTGCTGGAGCTCGAAGGGCACCACGTGCGCGCCGTCTATTCGGCGACGGATGCGCTCGAACAGGTCAGCGTCTTCGCGCCCGAGATCGTGCTGCTCGACATCGGCTTGCCGGGGATGAACGGCTACGACGTCGCGCAGAAGATCAACGCAATGCCGCGTCCCCCGCGACTGATCGCGGTCAGCGGCTACGCCCAGCGCGAGGACAAAGAGCGATCGGCCGCGGCCGGATTCAGTGCGCATCTGGTCAAGCCGGTGGACATCGCGGCATTGAAAAGGGTGCTCACAGTCTGACGCGCGTTGGTCTCGGTCAGCCGAGCGAGCGGCATCTCCATCCCGACAATCCCGCCGAAGGCGATGGCTATATAGAAGAGTCTAGGCGGGTACAGAAGGTGCACTCACGCGAGGCGTATGCCGAGCACACCCATTCCTGAACTCGAGCCGACCCGGAAGCGCGAGCCCGAGCTGAAGCAACCAAACAAACCCGAGCCCGAAATCAAACAGCCGACGACGCCCGCCAAGCCTGAGGTTGGAGACGATCAGGGCGACAGCGGACCCGATCGCGAGAATCCGATCACCGAGCAGAGCAAGCATCCGACGCCGGTCGATCGACAGGACGCGCACATCGGCGCGACCGAATCCCAGGTGTCGGACACGAGCGCGCCGTCCGGTGACGCGTTCAAGGACGAACCTCGGCAAGGCTAGGAGAAACGCGCCATGTCAAACAAACCCGAGCGCGTAGAACGCGGCGGCGAAGTGCGCCCCGACACGCCAGACAAAGGCTCTAAGGCCGACACCAAACGGCATGTGCAGGGCATTCCAGAGGACACCCCCGATGGCAGCCAGGGCTATGACCGCGGGCAAGACAGAATTTCGCCTCGCACGCCCGGCAAGGCCGAAGGCGAATAGCGCCTGCCAGCGCACCGGCCTCGCTGAATCGACCGGCTCATAGGCGATGCCGGCTACTTGCTACTACCCGCGTCCCGCTCCGCGACGCGTGCCGCGCTGAGAATCCCGCGGAGTCCCTCGTTCCCCTCGTGGCACGCGTACTCGAAGACATGGCTGTCGTCCGTCGTCAGGCGCATTCCAAATGTCCAGGGCCGTACCCACGTGGTCTTGTCGTCAAAGGTAATTGACCATTCAATGGTCTTGTTCGACGTCGGGCGGAAGCGCTCGGTGATCTTGATCTTGTCCGAAGCGCCGCCGTAGGCGGATTTCTCGAGCACGTTGGTCGTCTCGACGACCAGCGTGTCGCCTTCCCAGCGCCCGCGCGCATCACCCATGTACGATTGCATCGACGAGGGCAGATGCGGACGGCCATCGAGCGGGATCACGCGGGTCTCATGCACCATCTCATAGCGAATCGCGACAAAGCCCGGGCCCTGCGTGATGTCGTACGTGTTGCCGTAGATCGCCGGCATCATTGATCCGGGCAGTCCACGCGTGATGCAGCGGACATACAGCGTGAGGTCCTGCGGGCCGTCGAACGGGCCGGTGTTATAGCCGTCGCCGCCACGACGTGCGGCACGCACCGCGGCGGCACGTTTCTTCGCCTCGTCGGTGGTCGCCGGGATCTTGCCGTCCTCGGGATCGGAGATCATCCAGGCGCGGCTGTTGGTCGCGTTGTAGTTCTCGTACCAGTGCGGGGGACCGGCGCCAGTGTCGTTTTCGGTTGACCCGCCAATCGTCTGCGCGGTCTTGAGCTGCCGATCGCGGCGTGTCTTGATCAACTCGGCGAGCTGCGCAGGCGTCACCTCTTCCACGCGCTTACCCGCGAACTCGGCCGGCTTCTCCATCGAGATGCCGCTCTCATTGCTGTTGGTGTAGGTACCCTGCAGATCTGGATCGCCCCACGGCGTGCGTGGAGCGGTGTACGACTGACCGATCACGGTCAGGGTCGCAGCGAAGATCAGCGCGAAGCTCGCGGCCACGGCTGCGTTACGACGATTCGTAGGAGTCATATGTATTCCCGTCCGGCGAAAGCCGGACACTACTTGCTCAACCATGCAGTAATTCGTCCCATCCGATCATACGGTCGGCTGATGTGCATGCCACCAGTTAC
>DAINQP010000056.1:20384-26225 GCA_036742665.1 Vicinamibacterales bacterium
CGATCGAGATCGGCCAGCGACAACCAGCTCGAACCGAAGTCAGGATTGGTCGAGCCCCACAGCATCCGCGGCGTGAAACCGCCGCGGCCATCGTTGATGAAGCCCCAGATCTCTTCCCACTCCTGGCTGATCAGCGCCACGATGTCGAGACGGCCATCGGCGTTGAGATCGACGGGCAGCGCATTGATTGCCCCCGACAGCCGCTGCAGCACGTGCTGCTCGAACTTCCACGACCCTTTGTTCTCCAGCCAGCTCGTCTCGCCATCGTCATAGCCGAAGCCGGCGACGGCGACGTCGAGATCGCCATCGCCATCGAGATCAGCGGCGCGGGCGTCGGCGACACGCGCCACACGATCGGCGATGTAGTGCGACGTGAAGCGCTGGCGACCGTCGTTCTCGAGGACGATCACCGAGCCGACGCGGTTGTTGTTGGGGAACAGAAAGCCAAGCGCGGCGACGAGCAGATCGAGGTCGCCGTCCTTGTCGAAATCCACGACCTCGACATGCGCCGGAGCGGCGACGCCGGCAATGGTGTGCTCGGTGTACGTCCCGCGCGGCGCCTGACGGATCCAGCTGACGATCCCGCGCAGCGCGTCGCAGACAATCACGTCATTCAGGCCGTCGCGATCGAGATCGGCGATGGCGACGTGGGCGATCTGCGGACGCTCGTCGCCTTTCGGCAGAGAGCCGATTGGTCGCGCGGTCAGGAGCGCCGCAGTTCCCTGCGTGGACGATGTGGATGCGGTTGACGGTGTCGTGCCGGTGGAGGCCGGCTCTCCGCCACGACATGCGGTGAGGGCCACAGCGATCGCGGCGATCGCGAGAAGGGTCCTTGGTCCTTGGTTCTTGGTACTCGGTCCGTCCTGTCGTCCACGGTCCTCAGTCCACGATCGGACCAAGGACAAAGGACTGAGTACGGACCAGGAACGAAGGACCAAGGACACAGGACTAGACGGAGACGAACACCCTTACGGGGCGCTCTTCGAGGACTTCGTTGGCGCCTGAGACATCAGCTGCTTGAGCAGTGCAGCCGTGCTCTCGCGGACAACCCCGCCGCGGCCGCCGCGACCGCCCTGGCCCATCGCGAGATCGAGCGGCGTGAAGCCGGCCTTGTTCTTCAGCGTCAACGTGGCGCCACGCTCGGCAAGGAACTTCACCACCGCATCGCCGCGGCCCACTGCGCCGTGTAACGCGGTGTTGCCGGCGTTGTTGAACGCGTCGACGTCCATACCGCGGTCGAGCAGCAGCTTGCAGGCTTCGACGGCGCCTTCCGGTGTCGGCACGACAATGCGGATGCCTTCGCCGCGGAGGCCGCCGGCGCCGAGCCCGGCGGCAATCATCAGTGCATTCGTGCGATCGGGCAGCGTGAGGAATGGATCCGCGCCCTTGTCGAGCAACAGCTGCATGACGCCGACGTCGTTCGTGCGCGCCGCACGCATCAGCGGCGTGGTGCCCTGGCCGAAGTTCAACGTGGTGCCCGCATCGTGATGGCGCTTGAGCGGCGCACGCTTGAGTCGCGCGTTGGGATCCGCACCGCGATCGAGCAGCAGCTTCACCACGTCCACGCCATCGAGCTTGTCAGTGAGGATTGGCGCCGGCCGGCCTTGCACCCACTGCAGGCTGTTCATGTCCACCGCCGCATACAGCGCGCCCATACCGGCGATGTCCACGACGTTGGGATTGGCGCCTTTCTCGAGCAGCACCGCGGCGAGATCGTAGTGAGAGTTGATGATCGCGAAGACCAGTGCCGTCGTCCCGATCCCCTGGTCGGCGCTCTTGAACTCCTCGGGCTTCAGCGGGATGTCGGTCTGCGGAAGCGCGGCGACATCGAGGTTGGCACCCAGCTCGGCGAGCGTGCGCGCGGCGTCACTCCCGCCTTCGCGCGCCGCGAACATCAGCGCGGTCCAGCCGCCACGCGGAAACGGCGAGTTCGGTCCCCCGCTGCGAGGAAACTCCAGCACCGGCGCCTCGATGACTGTGCTCCTGGCGTTGATGTCGGCGCCTGACTCGGCGAGCACTTTGATGGCATCGGCGTGGTTTTCGGCGGCCGCCCACATGACGGCCGTCTCGCCGAACCATTTCTCGCGCGCGTTGACGTCGGCACCGCGGCCGATGAGCAGCTTCACCGCCGCGGCATTGCCAGTGCGCGCGGCAGTCATGATGATCGGCTCGCCTTCGGCGCTCTGCGTGTTGGCGCTCGCGCCGGCCTTGAGAAGCGCATCGAGCGCTTCGACGCTGCCGTTGGTCGCGGCCAGGGTGACGGGTGCGATGCCGTAGCGATTGGTGACGGTCGCTTTGGCGCCAGCGCTCAGCAGCGTGCGGACGATTTCGATGTCGTTGCCGCGCACCGCCCAGTGCAATGCCGTGGTGCCATCGGGCTGCGCGGCATTCACATCGGGCTTGCCACGCAACAGCTCGCGGACCGCTTCGCGATCGCCGCGTTTGACAGCCTCGACAAGACTATTCGCGGACTGTGCACTACCCGTGATGGCGACGCAAAGGAGCAGAATCAGCGACAGTTGCGCGACTTCGCGTGTCCGACGATACGCGGAGGCGCGGAGGCGCGGAGCAATTGGAGGTGTACTCATCGCCTGCTGTTCAGATCAGAGCGCGAAGGCCGAAGTGCTCACGCCGAACTTGTCGATTTCCACGCCGTACTTCTGCGCGACGGTGAGCATGACGTTGGCGAGCTGCGTGCCTTTCGGCGCCGCGATGTGGCGATTGCCGGTGAACGCGCCGCCGCCCCTGCCGACCATCAGATAGGGCACGTCCAGCGGCGAGTGGGTATTGCTGTCGCTCATGCCGCTGCCCCACAGGAGCAGCGAGTGGTCGAGCAGGTTGCCGTCGCCGTCGGAGGTGGACTGCAGCTTCTTCACGAACCGGCTGAACAGATCGATCTGCCAGGTGTTCAACTTCACCAGCAGCGCGAGCTTCTCCGGCTCGTTCCCATGATGCGACACGTGATGCCACGGCTCGTTGAACCCGAGATCGGGGAAGACCAGCTGACTTGCCTCGCGATTCAGCATGAACGTGAACACGCGCGTCAGGTCGGCCTCGAACGCCAGCGCCATCAGGTCGAACATCGTCGTCGCGTGCTCTTCCCATGAATCGGGAATGCCCACGGGCGCCCGCGGTGCGATGAGATCGGTCGTCGTCTGCTTCTCGGCGCGCTGAATGCGGCCTTCGATCTCACGCAGGTGCTCGAGATATTGATCGAGGCGCACTTTGTCACGTGCGCCGAGCCCGCGCTCGAGCGACGAGACGTCGCCCTTCACCGAGTCGAGGATGCTGCGGTTCTGCCGCAGCCGCGTCATCCGCTCGCTGGCTGATCCAGGGCGGCCAAACATCCGCTCGAACACCACGCGAGGGTTGGTCTCCATAGGCATCGGCGACGTCGGCGACTTCCACGAGATCGTGTTCATGTACGCGCAGCTGTAGCCCACGTCACACGCGCCGACGTAACCGGTGAGGTCCTCGGTGGCAATCTCAAACGACGGGAATACACTGTCCCGACCGATCTGGTTGGCGATGATCTGGTCGAGCGAGGTGTTGGCGATGAAGTCTTCGGCCTCGGTTCGCTTTGGCGCGGCACCGGTGAGCCAGGTGCCGGTGCTGACGGCGTGCGTGCCGGCCAGCGGCCGATCGAGGCCCGTGACGACATTCACGGAATCGCGGAACGGTTCAAGCGGCTTGAGAATGGGACTGAATTCGAACCCAGCGCCAGTCGTCGTCGGATTCCAGTGGCTGGGCCGCTCACCCATCGGCACGAATACGGCGCCGAACCGTCGCGTCGGCGCGGCCGCGGTGCGGACCGTCGGCGTCAGGGCGGGCACCATCGCATCGAGCAGCGGCAACGCGAGGGTGGCTCCAAGACCTCGAAGAACCGTTCGACGTGGCAGCGCGTGTTTCGTGATGAACATTCGGTGCTCCCTATCGCTCACTCGTCTCGGCTCTCGCCTTCGCCAGCCGAGAGGGCTCTTCTCCGGCGCCCTTGATGCGCATCTGGAATGGTACGCTCCGCACGATGCCGAGCACAACCGACGAGAACCGGTAGGTCTCCTTCTGGGCATCGCGGGCAATCGTGCGCACCGCTGGCATGTCCGTGGCCGTCAGGCCCCTGCCGAGCGCATAGGTCAGCAGCCGTTCCGTCAGCGCCTGCACGAACACATTCGGGTCACGAACGAGCGCCGCCCGAAGCTCATTGACACCGTTGATCTGTGTGCCATCGACCAGTTGCCCCGAGGCGTCGATGGGGGTACCGCGCGTACCGCCGTCGCGCGTCCGCCAGGCGCCGGTCGCGTCGAAGTTCTCCAGCGCCAGCCCGGCCGGGTCGATCATGCGATGGCAGCTGGCACACGCCGGATTGCGCCGATGGCTCTCCATGCGCTCACGAACGGACCGCGGCTTGGCCGCTTCAGTGCTTTCCTCGAACGGCGGCACGACATCAGGCGGCGGCGGAGGCGGCGCCCCGAGCACGTTCTCGAGGATCCATTTGCCGCGCAGGACTGGCGACGTGCGATGCGGATGCGACGTCACCATCAGCAGCGCGCCCTTGCCGAGCAATCCGCGCCGCACATCGTCCTGGAGCGTCACGCGGCGGAAGTGTGTTCCGTAGACGTGCGGGATGCCGTAGTGCTTAGCCAGCGGTTCGTTCAGGAACGTGTAGTCCGCGGTCAGCAGGTCCATCACGCTGCGGTCTTCACGGATGATCGATGTGAAGAACATCTCGATCTCGGTCTGCAACGCGTCGCGCAGGTTGTCATCGAAGTCGGGGAACTCGTGGGAGTTGGGCTGCTTGCCTTTCAGATTGCGAAGCTGCAGCCACTGCGCGAGGAAGTTGTCGATGAGCGCGTGCGACTTCGGATCGGCCAGCAGCCGCCGCACCTGCCGCTCGAGCGTCGCAGGCGTTGACAGCCGGCCCTTCTCGGCGAGATCGAGCAATTCCTCGTCGGGCGGCGTGCTCCACAGGAAGAAGGACAATCTCGATGCGAGCGCCGGATGGCCAAGGCGATACACACTGCCCACTGGCACATCTGCCGGGTCGCGCTCGACGCGGAAGATGAACTTCGGACTGCTCAGAAGACGCCGCAGCGCCAGATCGATTCCCGCGTCGAAGCTGCCGCCATCGGCGCGCCCCTGCTTGAAGAACGCGAGCAGCGCCTGCGAGTCCTCACGAGTGACGTCGCCGCGATAGGCGCGCCGCGCCAGGCCACCAACGATCTTCTGCGCGCAGGGCTCCTCCTCGGCAACCGTCTTGGGCCGGCACGTGAAGAGGCGCCGGCGGCTCGGCGTGTCGCCGGAGCCGGTCGGATTAAACGGGCCAGTGAGGATCACTTCGTCGATGTGCGGGCTGCCTGAGAAGTCGATCGTGTCCGACGAGCTGCGCTCGTAGTTCTCCAGCCGCCGCGTGTTCAGCGCGTGCGTCTTCTCGAGAAACGCCACGGTGATCGTTCGCGGACCGGCCTTGAGCGGCACACGCGCCGTGAAGCGGTTGTCCACGGCATCGCCCGTCGTCGTCGGGTTGTCACTCGACGCCGCGATCTCCTTGTCCCCACCGAATGAGGCGAGATGCACGCGCAGACCGTCCACGCTGATCTCGAGTTGATGAGGATACTCGAGCCCACGCGTCGTGCCGAGATTGGTGCGGAACAGCCTGACCTGGAATTGATATTCGCCGTCGAGCGGCAGCGTCGTCTGCAACTGAATGCCGCCGATCGTGCCGAGCGGAAGACCTTCGATATGGCGATCCTGGGACGCGTCCTGCTTGATGCGGAACAGCTCGCCAATCGGCGGCGTCTTCGGATCGCCGAGCGCGAGCGCGCTGATCCGCTCGGCGGCATT
>DAINQP010000057.1:0-26057 GCA_036742665.1 Vicinamibacterales bacterium
ATGAGCGCGAGCCCTGCTCTAAACATTGAGCGGCTCGAGATCCGACACGCGTCCAGTGCTATCGACGAAGACGTCCAGATGCACGCCGACCTTGTCGAGCAGCGTCAGATGAAGGTTTGCCAGCGGCGTCGGGTTCTCGTATCTGATGTGGCGGCCGCCCTTGAACCGCGTGCCTCGTCCACCAGCGACGACGATCGGCAGGTTCGTGTGATTGTGAATGTCGGGATTTCCCATGCCGCTGCCGAGCAGATAGAGCGAGTGATCGAGCAGCGATCCATCGCCATCTGGCGTCGCCTGGAGCTTCTCGACGAGATACGCGAACAGCGACACGTGGTGCGCGTTGATCTTGGCGAGCTTCACCAGCTTCTCAGGATCGTTGGTGTGATGCGACACGGGATGATGCGGCTCTGGCACGCCGATGTGTGGGTAGGTTCTGGTGCTCGTTTCACGCGCCAGCTGGAACGTGACGATCCGAGTGACGTCAGCCTGGAGGGCCAGCACCTGCAAATCGAACATCAGCTTGACGTGCTCTTCCCAGACCGCGGGAACGCTGGCGGGTCGATCGAGATCCGGCAGCGCGGATGCGTCGCTCAGCTCGGCGCGCTGAATGCGGCGCTCGACCTCACGGACCGAATCCAGATACTGCCCGACCTTGAGGCGATCGCCGGCGCCCAGCTCGCGCTGCAGCCGGGCCATGTCCGACGTCATCCAATCGAGAATGCTGCCGCTCTTCTTCAGCTCGGCGCGCCTGCGCTCGGGACTGCCTCCGTCGCCGAACAACCGCTCGAAGACGACTCGCGGATCGGCCTCGGTCGGCAGCGGCGTCGTCGGCGACGACCAGGATAGGTTGTTCTGATACGCGCAGGCGTAGCCGTTGTCACAGTTGCCCACTTGCGCGATCAGATCAGTGCCGATCTCGAGCGAGGGAATCTGCGTGTCGCGCCCGATTGCCTTCGCGGCGATCTGATCGACCGTCGTGCCCAACTCGTAGTCGCTGCCCTCGGTCCGCTTGGCCTTCGAGCAGCTCAGGAAGGCGCAGTTCGAGGAGGCATGGTTGCCGGTCGTGTACGCGTTGCGCAGCTCGAGGTTCGAGACGACGGTGATGTGATCGAGCACCGGCGTCAGCGCGAGCAGCGACGGCGACAGCTCGGTGAGCCTGCCCTGCGTCGCTGGTGTCCATGCCGCGGCGTTCATTCCCATCGGGATGTAGACGTACCCGAGACGGCGAACCGAGCTGGCGATGGTCTGCGCCCGCATCGAGGCCGTCGGCACCATCGCGTCGAGCAGCGGCAGCGCCAGCGTCGCGCCCATCCCACGCAAGAACGTGCGCCGTGGCAGTGCTCCCTTGGTGAGAATCATTGCGACATCCTCATCAGAAATGGATCGCTCCGGACGATGCCGAGGATCAGCGACGAGAATCGGTAGTCTTGCGTCTCCGCGTTGTGAACGACCGTGCGGATCGCGGGGGCATCGTGGAAGTCCAGACCACGGCCGAGACCGTAGGTCATGAGCTTCTCAGTGAGCGTTCCCACGAACAGCTGGGGCCTGCGCAGCAGCGCCGACCGCAGTCCGCTCGCACCGGTGAACTCGGACCCGTCGGGAAGCGCGCCCGACGCATCCACCTCGCTCCCCGATTCGGTGCGTGTGCGCCATCGGCCGATCGCGTCGAAGTTCTCCATCGACAGCCCCGCGGGATCCATCAAGCGGTGACAGCTCGCACACTCCGGACGCGAGCGGTGCTGCACCATCCGCTCACGCATCGAGAGCACGCGGCCGCTACCGTCGGTCTCCTGCAGCAGCGGCACATTCGCGGGTGGAGGGGGCGGCGGGGTGCCGACGATGTTCTCGAGGATCCATTTGCCGCGAAGGACTGGCGACGTGCGATTGGCGTACGACGTCACCGTCAGGATGCTGCCCTGTCCGAGCAGGCCGCCGCGCATGCTGTTCTCCTCCAGCGCGACTCGACGGAAGCGGCTGCCATACACGTTGGGGATGCCGTAGTGTTTGGCCAGCCGCTCGTTGACGAACGTGTAGTTCGCGCGCAGCAGGTCGAGCGCAGGGCGGTCTTCCCTGACAATGCTCTCGAAGAACAACTCGGTCTCTTGGCGAAACGCCTGACGCAGGTTGTCGTCGAAGTCAGGGAACTGCCGCGCGTCTGGACTCGCCGCGGCGAGGTTGCGCAGATACAGCCACTGGCTCGCGAAGTTGGTGATCAGCGCCTCGGATCGCGGGTCGGCCAGCATCCGCTTGATCTGACGCTCGAGCGTCGCCGGCTGACTGAGTCTTCCTGCTATCGCGAGATCGAGCAGCTCCTCGTCTGGGATGCTGCTCCACAGGAAGAACGAGAGGCGTGAGGCCAGCTCGACGTCGCTGACGCGATACGCCGAGCGCGGTGCCGCGTTCTTGGGATCACGCTCGATGCGGAACAGGAATTCAGTGCTGGCAAGCACGGCACGGACGGCCATCTCGATGCCGGTCTGGAAATCACCCGTCGCGCGCGCCTCCTTGTAGAACCTGAGTGGCGCTTCGAGATCGGCGTCCGTCACCGCGCGGCGAAACGCGCGTCGCGCGACCGCCGAGACGATCCGTTTCGCACAAGCCTCTTCGACCGCGGCAGTGACTCGCGAGGGCCGGCAGACGAACACGCGGCGCCGGCTCGGCGTCTCCATCGCGTCGCCGAGCTCGAACGGTCCGGTGATCGCCACCGAGTACACCGCGATCTGCACGCGGGGATGCCGATCCATGTTGAAGTGTGCGAGGCTCGGCTGTCGCTCGGTCTCCTCGAGCGCGAAGGTCTTGCGCGGGAAGGTCACGCTCACATCGTGAGGACCCGCGCCCACCCCGATGCGAAGCTTGAGGTGATTGTCGACGCCCTCGTCCGCGTAGTAGGCGCCGGACTGATTCCGGTTTGGCTTGACCAGAAACGTCTGCGCCCTGCTCCCATCGATGCTGAGTTCGATCTGCTGTGGCTCAGTGAGTCCTTCGACGTTCTCATTGCGGTCGCGGGCCAGTCGGAGCTGGAACTCGTAGACGGCGTGCTGCGGGAATGTGTATTTGAACGTCGCGCCGCCGCGGGTCCCGAACGGCAATCCCTCGAGGTGATCCTCCTGCGTGAGATCGGCCGGCAGCACGACGACGTGACTCGCCGGCGACGGCAGCGCACTTCCGATCGCGGCCCGGCTCACCTTCTGCGCCGCTGCCAGATACCGCTCGAGCAGCGTCGGCGACAGCTCGCCGTTGCTCACGTTGTCGAACCCGTGGCTCGCATCGTCTTTCGGCAGGAGCGACGACACGTCAACGTCGAGGTCGAGGATGTCGCGAATGGCATTTTGATACTCGACGCGCGTCAGACGCCGGAACGTTTCCGTCCGTCCAGGGTTCGGACGCTCGGCGGCGCCACGGTCAAGCGCCCCTTCGAGATGTGCGGAGAGCGCGTCGTACGTGGCATCATCCGGGCGAGGCAATCCAGGAGGCGGCATCATGCGGCCGCGAATTTTTCGGACGACTTTCTCCCACGTCTCGGCGTCGGCCGCGACCCGCGTGACGTCGAGCGTGTCGAGTGCGAGGCCTCCGGTTCGAGTTCTGCTGTTGTGGCACGTGACGCAATAGCGATCGAGTACAGCGCGGTCAGTGGTTGCAACCGGAACGCGGGCCTGAAGACCCGCCGCTGCGATCTGCTCGCGTAGAGGCGGGTCTTCAGACCCGCCGGCTCGAAGAACGGCCGATGCAATAAACACGGCGCAGCACGCGGTCAGACACAGCAGCCAGCGCGAAGCCATCAGGCCTCCAACGTTGCATACCTTAGGCCTGCGGGGACGTGCCCGCAAGCGAATTTCGTCGCACTTGTTGGTCCGGCTAAAGCCGGACACTACTTGGATAACGCGGTGATCAGGCGGTACTGGAACTCCAGATCCTCGTTGAACTGCTTGATGCCGACGCGCTCGTCACGGCCGTGCGCCCGCACGTCGTCGATGTCGTCGAACAGGCCGTCCACGCCAAACGTCGGGATGCCGGCATTGCGCAGAAACAGCCCGTCGGTGGCGCCTGTGCTCATCACCGGCACGACGGGCACACCCGGAAACATCGACTTCACGATCGTTTCGGTCGCCGTCATCACGTCGTCCCTGAGCACGGCCGGCTTGCTGGGTGTGGCTTCGTCCACCAGCGCGATCTGAATCCCTGGGTCGGCAAGCACCTTGGCCAGTTCGGCAACGACCGAGCTGACGGAGACGCCTGGCAAAATCCGGCAATTCACATTTGCGGTCGAAAGCTGGGGCAACGCATTCGGCGCATGGCCGCCGTCGAGCTGCGTCGCGACGCACGTCGTACGCAGCAGAGAGTTGAAATACGCCGATTGGGCCGACAGCCGCGCTGCTGCGGCCTTATCCATGGGCTCTTTCACAACGGCCAGCATATCGGCTCGCGTCTGCGAGTCGAGCTGCGCCGGCGCGGCACGGGTGAAATACAGGCGCGTGATGTCGTTCAACTGTGGTGGAAACTCGAACGCGGCCAGCCGCGACAGGCCAGCGGCAAGCCGATAGATGGCGTTGTCCTTCACCGGCATCGAGCTGTGGCCACCGCTGTTACGTACCTCGAAGCGCAGGTCCTGATACACCTTCTCGGCCGCCTGCACTTCATTGGTGACGTACTTGCCCTTGCGCATCACTCCGCCGCCGCCTTCGTTGATGGCGAACTCGGCGTCGATGAGTGGACGGTGATTGGCGATGAGCCACTTCACACCGTTCTCTGGACCGCCCTCCTCGTCTGCAGTCAGCATCAGGATGATGTCGCGCGACGGCGTGTAGCCTTCGGACTTGAGCCGCAGCAGATTCGCGACGAACACGGCGGCCATCGTCTTATCGTCGGCGGTGCCGCGGCCGTAGAAATAGCCGTCCTTCTCGGTGAGCACGAACGGGTCCATCGACCAGTCCTCGCGCTTCGCTTCGACAACATCGAGGTGCGCCATCAGGATCATTGGCCGCTTCGCACCGGTGCCGCGGTAGCGCACGACGAGGTTGCCCTTCTTCGGCGACGGCCCGAGCACGCGCACATCCGCATCCGTGAAGCCGGCCGCCTTGAACCGCGCGGCCATGGCCTCCGCCGCTTTTGTCGTGTCGCCAACGGAGTGCGTCGTGTTGATCTCGACGAGCTGCTTGAAAATCTCCTTCGCGTGGGCCTCGTGTGGGGCGTTCTGCGCCGACATCGCAACAGGCAGCAGCACCGAGAGCATCGCGAGCGTGACACGCAGACGAATCCTGAAGGACGTCATAAGCTACTTTCCTACCGGCACTCGACGACGAAGCTCGTCGTAGAAGTTCTGCACGAACATCAGCGTATGCTCGCTCTTCGCGCTCTCGGCCACCGTCGGAATCATCAGCAGCAGACGCCCATCAGGAGCGACGTCGAACCCCGGCATCGCGCCCGGCGTGGCCGCAATGACTCGAGGCTTTTCGGGCGAAAACGAATCTGCGGCTGCGGTGTACGCAACGGCCATCACCTGATCGCCGGACCGATAGAGAATCTCGCGGCCCTTCGAGGACCAGATCGGCCACGTGCCGCCGTTGTTGGACAACTGCCACTTCCCGCCGGTGCCCGTTGCGGGAAACGGGCGCACGTAGATTTCGGGCCTGCCCGACTCGTTCGACTCGAACGCTAGCCACCGTCCATCGGGTGAGAACGCCGCCGCCGCAGCGGCGGTCTGAGTGCTCAGATATCGCTCGGGTGAACCGGCCTTCAGCGCCTCGCTTGGATCGAGCGTGACGGTGAAGATCTGTGGAGACCCGGACACCTCGTAGTAGACCAGGTGCTTGCCATCGGACGAGATCGCATGCGGGAACGATATGCCCTTGCTGCCGGGCACGAGTGGCTGGGGTTGGCCGCCGCCATCGGCACGGATCCAGAACAGTCCGTTGCCGATCGAGCCGCAGACGACGAATCGCCCATCCGGGCTCCACACTGGGCTCACGAACGTCTGCGTACCGAACGTCAGGCGAGTCATCGAGTCGCGCTCGATGTCGTAGATCCAGAGGTCCTGACCGGCACCATCCCTGACGGTCGTCGCAAGCTTCTTGCCGTCTGGAGATACGCGCGGCGTGCTCGCGTAGCGCGCGGCGCTGGCGCGCAGCGTCTGCCGTTTGCCAGCCGCATCGAGCCACGCCAGCGTGGACACGCCGCCTTCTCGCGCCACGTTACGGCGGTAGACGAGCGTGCCGTCGCGCGAGATGTCCATTTGCGGCAGGCCGGCGGCGGCATCGTAGGCCACGTCGGTCAACACCGGGACAGCAGCGCCACGTGACTCCCGGGTCGCGAGATCGAACGGCATGGCGAACACGATGTTGCGGTTCGCGTAGATCAGATGGCCGCTCGGCAGATAGCGAGCGGACGTTCCTCCACGCACCACAGTCTTCCGCGTGCCATCGGTCAGCGACAGAATGTCGATAAACGCCGTGTCCGCACTGGGCGGCGCCGAGTACACGGAGATCAGCGCGTCAGTGCCACCGGGCAGCATCGACGGCATCGCGTAAAACATCTCGTTGCCCACCGGTGCGAGGATTTGTGAGGGCGTGCCTCCGTCGAGAGACGCTCGCAGTAATCCTTGCTTGACGCCGGAACCCACCAGCAGCGTGCGATCGTCGGACCACGCCGCGCCGGCAAAGATCGACGCCTGCAGGAGCGGCACCACCGCACCACCACCAACCGAGACCTTCTTCAGCCGGTTGCCGTCGAAGAAAAGCACCCATTGGCCGTCCGGCGAGAACGACGGGTTCGTGGCACCCTCCGTCCCCGCAATTTCGCTCGCTTGTGGCTGATCGAGCGCGCGCGTGAAGAGCCTTGTCGTTCCACCGGACACGGTGGCGAGATACGCCAGACGCCTGCCGTCCGGCGAAATCGCTACCGAGCTCGGCGTCGGTATCGCGAGTGGCGGCAGCGTCACGTCCGTGCCGAGGTCGATCTCGAGCTGAACGAGTGGGCGTTCGGCAACAGGCGCCTCGCCGCGCCATGGTGCCCACAACGCGACTGCCGTGACAATCGCCAGGACGGCAGCGGCGATCCAGCCGGTCGTTGCGAAACGCGAGTGCTGTCCGGCGCGTTCCGGCGCGATATCGAGCAGTTCCCAGATATCGCCTATGTCACGCAGCCGACGGCGGGCATCCTTCGTCAGACATCGCTTGAGCAACCGCAGCATCGACTCTGGAACGCCATTCCAACTGGGGTCGGACTGGATCACTGCCGCAACGGTGGTCGACGCGTCCTCGCCATCGAACGGCCGCTTCCCGGTGAGCATCTCGTAGAGCACGACGCCGAACGCCCAAATGTCGGCGCGCTTGTCCACGACCTTGCCGCGCGCCTGCTCGGGGGACATGTATGCCGCGGTGCCGAGGATGAGACCCGCTTGTGTCGCAACGACTGTGGGCGAGTGGGTCAGCTTCTCGACGAAGCCGCCAGCAGGTTCCGACGTGCCGTGCATTTTGGCGAGGCCGAAGTCGAGCACCTTGACGGTGCCGTCAGTGCGGATCTTGATGTTGCCGGGCTTGAGATCGCGGTGCACGATTCCCGCCTCATGCGCCGCGTCGAGCGCCGACGCAATCTGCCGTGCGATGCGCAGCGTCTCATCGAGCGGCAGGCCAGGTGACCACCGCGGACGTTGTGCCAGCACGTCGGCGAGCGTCTCGCCCTCGACCAGCTCCATCACCAGATAGTCGGGACCGACGTCGTGCAGTGTGCAGATATTGGGATGATTCAGCGCCGCAACGGCGCGCGCCTCGCGTTCGAAGCGCTCGGAGAATCGTTCGGCGGACACCTTGACGGCAACGTCGCGTCCGAGACGGGAATCGTGCGCGCGATACACGACACCCATCCCGCCGGCGCCGATTTCGGCGCTGATCTTGTACGGACCGACTTGCGAACCGATCTCCAGCGCCACGTCAGCCCGCTACTTCAGGTCCTTGCAGGCCTCGACTTCCGAGCCGAAGTACTCGATGCACGCGGCGCGATCCATTGGGCCCTTGCCGACCACCTTGGCAAAGAGGAAGTCGGCGACCGATTCGATCTCGCGCGGCTGCAGCGTCGCGGGTGGATCCGGTAGACCGCCGAGTTTCTTGAGCGCGGCTTGGGTCATGCCGTAGCATCGGCCATCGCTGTAGGCGAGGCGATCGAACGCCGGCATCGCCTTACCTGGCACGCCGCACTTGATCGCGATGATCAGCTTCTCGCGATCGAGCTTCGTCGTCCGCAGGTTCGCACCGTCCGGCATCTGCGTGTCCATCTTGCGGCCGTCCGCCGCCCACCCGTGGCACGCCTGGCAGTCGCCCTTGGTCCGGAAGATTCGCATGCCCGCGGCGACGCTTTCAGGATCAGGAGCTGGGGCTTGAGACGCGGCCGTTCCGGTCGCGATGAGTCCGAGGAGAACCGCCGCACAGGCCAACGAGGATTTCATGCGGCTTATTGTAGGCAGGAATTCAGGGCTGGCGCCTTATACCTGGCCCAGCCCTGCATCCTGATTCCTGACGTCTGGTTCCTACTGTAAGACGACGGTCGTATTCCGCTTCGGCACGTAGCCGACCTTGATCCTCGTCGTCTCCTTCATCGTCGCGACATCGACGACGGACACGTCGTTCGTCACTGGATTGGCGACGTAGGCCGTCTTGCCGTCCGGCGTGAGCGTCACCCAGCCGGCACCTTTGCCGCTGAGTTCTGCGCCGCCCAGCGGCTTCAGGTCAGGCAGCGAGTACGAATAGAGATAGTTGTTCAACCGGCTGCAGACAACGAGCGTTTTGCCATCAGACGTGACGGCCATGCCATGCGAGGGGTCAGAGCCCTGCGGCACTGTGGCCTTGCCCGGAGGCAGATCCGGATTCTGGATGCGTCGGATTTCCTTCCGCGTCGCGAAGTCCACGACCGCGAAACCGTTGAAGGCGGAGAGCTGTACGAAGATCCACTTCGTTGAGCCGTCCGGATTCGAGTTGAACGTCATCGGCCGCACACCGAGGTCCATGTCCATTGTCCACGCGGTCTCATTGGTCTTCGCGTCGATGACGTTGATCGTCCGGCCGGCGATTGAGCCTGCGACGGCGTATTTGCCATCCGGCGTCACATAGACGTTGTGAATCGTGCCTTTGGTCGGCACGTTCTTGACCCGCTGCTTCGTCGTTGTGTCGATGACGTCCACGCCGCCGGGCTCTCGAATGATGCCGACATAGACGAACTTGCCATCCTTCCCCACCGCCATGTTGTTGGGATGGGCGGTCAGCGGCACGTGCGCCGTCACCTTCAGCGTCTTCGCATCGACGATGTCGAGCGTGCTTTCGGCTTCGTTGCTGACGTAGATGGTCTTTCCGTCCGGCGACGCGCCGGCGCCATGGCCGGCTTCGATGCCCGTGATCTCGCCGACGACTTTGTTGGTCGCCGGGTCGATCAGGTGCACGTTGTCACCGGCGCTGTTGGTCTGGATGATCCGCACCTTATTCTGCGCCGCGATCGTGATCGTGCAGAAGACGAGTGCGGCTGCAACAATGAAAGTCTTCATGATCTCCTCGTAGGGCCGGTCGTTTCGGACCGGCTTTCCGGGCACGTCCGAAAGGACGTGCCCTACCGCCCGCCCATCACGAAATTGCGCAGCAACTGCCATTCGGGATCGCTCTGGGACGTCCAGTGCTTGCCGCCGCTGTGATAGAAGTCGCCCCCGGCCGATTCCTCGAGCGGGTGAATCAACAGCATGCTCTTCGGATTGCCCGCCACCGCGACCTTCTGCACGGCCGCGAAGTTCTTATTCGTTTCCTCTTCCGTCCACGTCGCGCTGCCCTTGGCCAGCGGCGTCAGGTTCATCGGCGTGGCGCCGATGTGACAGGCGACACAGCGCGCATGGCCGGGCCGCTTCTTGAGAAAGACCGGCTGCACGTTCTTCTTGAAGTAGTCGTAATCCAGCGCGGGAGCAGCGGGTTGTTGGGACAGCAGTGCGGCGAGCAAGACCGCCGCGCTCGCGGCGATGGCGTTCGTCATGCGAAGACCCCCATTGGTGCGAATGTACCTTTCAGCACGGCCTGCGTCTGATCGTAGCCAAGCCACTCCTGGATTGCAGTCGCATATACACGACGGAAATCCGTGGTCATTTTCATGTTGCCGTCATCGAGATCGGTCAGGCTCGGATGCTGGCCGTAGAAGCCGCCCTTCACGTCCTTCCCGACCAGGAACATCGGCGTCGCGGTGCCATGGTCGGTGCCGAGGCTGCCATTCTCTTCGACGCGGCGACCAAACTCCGTGAAGATCATCACGGCGACGTCATCACCCCGCCCGAGTCGGGCGACATCGTCCATGAAGCCGCGTACGGCGTCGGCGGTGTACATCAGGAGACGCGTGTGCAGGTCAGGTTGCTGCACGTGCGTGTCGAACGAGTTGCCCTGGTAGGTGACGTAGTAGAGACGCGTCGGCATCTCCGCGGCGATGAGCGCGGCGACACGCTGCAGATTGCCGCCGAGACCACCACCCTGACCGTAGTCCACTGGCGTGCGATAGCTGGATGAGGCGCGGCGGACGAACTCCGAACTCTCGGCCGCGTTCTTGGCCGTGTTGGCGAGAAAGTCCAGCGTCGCGTTCGCGGTCGTTCGCGGGGCACTCAACATCGCAAGCGCGTGCTTCTCTTCATCGGTGCCCTCGCGGCGGAAGCGGCTCGGGTCGTCGAAGACGAGCGGCGAATGCTGCTGGCCTCTCACCGCAAGCGACTGCGAGTTGCCAAGGTTCACGATGACGTTCTTGGTCGCCGCCGGGTAGGTCGCATCGGCGAGGCGGCCCAGCCATCCGAGCGGCTCACCGCCATTCGGCACACCGGTGTGCCAGAACCCCAACGACGAGAAATGGGAGAAACTCGGATGGTCGTAGCCACAACCGTGGACTACCGCCAGGCGGCCATCTTTGTAGAGTCGCTCGAAGCCGACCATCGACGGATGGAACCCGAAGCCGTCGGCGACCTTGATCACCTCACGCTGGGTGATCCCGATCTTCGGCCGGGCGCGGTAGTAAGCGGGATCGCCGAAGGGTACGACGGTGTTCAATCCGTCGTTGCCGCCGGACAACTCAATAACGACGAGGATGCGGTTCGGGTGCTTCTCGACGCTCGTGCCCTGGAGAGCTTGAGCGGAGAGCGCAGCCGATGTGCGGCCGAGGATCAGCGGCAGCATGCCGCCGACACCGATGCCGTACATCCCGCGGACGAGAAAGTCGCGACGCGAACACGGACAATCGACATGTCTAGCCATGACGATCCTCGCCACCACCACGAACCACGAACCACCAACCACTACCCAAGCTGATACTCCGGCGTACTCAGCACCAAGTACAGCAACTCGCGCAACGACCCTTCGTCCAAGCGCCTGTTCTTCAGAAAATCGACCAGGACCTGACGGTCCCTCGCTGCGAGCGGCACGCGCATGAATCGGCGGAGGAAATGGTCCACGACCGTATCGGGCGTGTCGGCGTGCGCCGCTTCGATCATCGCCACCAGGGCGATGGAGATCGGCTGCCGCGGAATCAACTTCGTGCGTTTGAACGCGAGCTGATAGCCGGCCCATCCACCGTAGCGGGTGTTGTAGTCCTCGTCGCGATCGACCATCTTGTTCGATTCGGCATCACCTTCGCGGGTCGCCTCGGTAATGTTCATGCCCATCGCGAGGCGCTCGCCGACGCGCTGATCTGTCGCCGACATGGCGCGGTCCGGCGGACGAAAGCCGTTCACATCGGGGAACAGCACATCGCGGAACATGTTGCCGCGCTGCAGCAACGTGGCGGGAGTAATCCAGGTGCGGCCGCCGGCCCACCCGGCCACGTTCGGCGGATCGAACAGCGACTGGCCAAGGCCGCCGGTCATGCGTCCGAAGTCCGGAACCGTCGGCACCTCGCGCAGCCCGATCTTGCGATACGTCGAGACCACGAGCTGCGCCGGACTCTTGATCTGCGTCGCGTACGACGCCGGGCTATAGAAGTCCTTCGAGAGCAGGATGCGCGTCATCAGCGGCTTGACGTAATAGCCGCTCTCCCGGAATTCTCGACCGAGCTGCGTTTTCACCGCCGGCGAGATCTCCTCACGCACGAAATAGCGATAGATCTTCCCGGCGACGTACTCGGCGGTGACGGGCTGCTCGAGGATGATGCGGATGATGTCCTCGCCGTTGAACGCGCCTTTCCGCCCGAGGAACGTCTTGTCGCCGAAGTCGTGCTGCGCGGCGTCGAACTTATAGGCGAGGACGTCGTTGGTCCAGCCAGTGAAGGCGCGCGCCGCTTCACGCACATCGTGCTCGGTATAGTTGCCAACGCCCATCGAGAACAGCTCGAGCAGCTCGCGGCCGAAGTTCTCGTTCGGATGCGACTTCACGTTCTCGCCGTTGTCGAGATACACGAGCATTGCCGGATCCTTGAAGATCCCGATCAGCAGGTCCTGCAGCCGGCCGGAGGCGTTGGCACGCAGCATCCGGTTCTGCTGGAGCATCATCCGGTAATCGCGAACCTTGTTCTCGCCACTCGCGAAGTGTCCGTGCCAGAAGAGGGTGAGCTTCTCTTCGAGCGGCCGCGGCGTCGCCAGCATCCGGTTCGCCCACCACAATCCGAGTCGCTGCGTCTCGAGCTGGTTCGCGTACAAGCCGTAGAAGAACTTGTCGACGATCGGCTGCAGGCGTCGTGGGGAGCCAGCCGGCAGCATCTTCTCGCCGAGGCCTTCGCCGCGCTCGCGCGCGAGGCGCACCGCCTCAGCGCGACTGGGCGGGAACGGATCCATGCCCGCATCCCAGATGCCTGATTCGTCGAATGGCGTGAGCGCGCTGTTGTCGATCGACTCGTAGTTCACCAGCCGCGTCACCGCTTGCTCGGGCGTCAGCGCTGCGAAACGTTCGATCTCTTCGGGCGTCGCGCCGAAGCCGGCCCGCTCGAGGAGATGCCCGGCGCGGTCGTAGTTCCAGTCCGCCTTCGTAATGGTAGTGAGATCGTCGGCCCAGGACGCCGGGCCGGGGGCGGTGGTCACGCGCACCGCGAGCGTCAACGCTGCGGCGAATACAACCAGCCCGGACAAAAGGGGGCGAACCGACACGCGGATCATGGGCACCCTCGGCCGTGGATTATACGGCCGCCACGTCATGTAGGGCCGGTCCTTTTGGACCGGCGCCACGTCATGTAGGGCCGGTCCTTTTGGACCGGCGCCACGTCCAAAGACGTGCCCTACCGGGTCGCCTGACGGTTTATCCTCTTGAACCGTCTAAGTGGCCATGACGCTGCAGAGTCTACGAGCCCGGAAAGAATGGCGGTTCTTCGCCGTCCTGCCGCGCGCCGATGCCGGACTGACTCTCGCCTGGTGGGTCGTCCTGATCGCCCGCGGCCTCCTGCCGGCCCTGTTCGCGATCGCGATGGGCCAGCTCGTGACCGCCGTGCAACGGGGCACGAGCCTCACCGAGCCGCTCACGTTGGTGGGCGTCGCGTTCGTTCTCCTGCAGATCCTCGCGCCTATTCATCAAGTCATCAGCGCCAACCTTGGCGATCGCACCGCGGCGTGGCTCTACGACCGGCTCACCGAGGCCTGCGTGCGTCCGCCCGGGATCGGTCACCTCGAGGATCCGAAGCTCACCGCCGACCTGACAGTCGCACGCGACTTCGACCTGGGCATGACCGGTCCGCCGCTCTCGATCTCGATGGACTTCATCGGCAGCGGACTGGTGGAGATGATTGGCGGCCTGGCCTCGGTCGCCGTGCTCGCCACCTATACGTGGTGGGCGGCGCTGCTGCTCGGCGGCGCCTGGCTGGCTACCCACTACCTGCTGCGCGAGAGCGGCGTCTGGCGCGACCGCAACACCGACGAGGTGCGCAGCGCACAACGCGACGCCGATTATGCCTATCGCATCGCCGTGGACTCGCCGGCCAGCAAGGAACTGCGGCTGTTCGGCCTTGCCGATTGGGTCATCGATCGCTTCGTCTCGCGGCGCACGCGCCTGCACCAGCTTCAGTACGAAGCCACACGATTGCGCGAACAGCCGGTGACGCTCAGCCTGCTGATCGTCGTGATCGCCAATGTCCTTGTGTTCTATTCGCTCGCGCTCGACGTCACGAACGGACGGCTCGATCTCGGTCGGGTCGTGATGTTCGCGCAGTGCGCGATCGGCGCATCGATGATCGCGTTCGGCGGACTCAACTGGGTTCTCGACGGCGCCTCGGCTCCGGTCGAAGCGGTGCTGCGGCTCGAGCCGGCAATGGCACCCATCGGCGCGCTTGCAAAGGGCGACCATGACGCCGGACGCCGCCCGGCCCGCGAGATTCGCTTCCGCAACGTCACCTTCGCGTACCCAGGCGGTGGCGCGCCGGTGCTCGACAACTTCGACCTCACGATCCCCGCTGGATCATCACTTGCGATCGTCGGGCAGAACGGCGCGGGCAAGACCACGCTGGCGAAGCTGTTATGCCGGTTCTACGACCCGCAATCGGGCGCGATCGAAGTTGACGGAATCGATCTGCGACAGGTCGAGATCGAATCGTGGCGCGCGAGGATTACGGCGGTCTTTCAGGACTTCACGCGTTTCGAACTGCCGCTCCGCGACAACGTCGCGCCGGCCGGCGCGCCCGACACCGAGATTCATACGGCGCTCGAGGCCGCAGGCGCGTCGAAGCTGGCCCGGCTTGATACGGTGCTGTCGCGCGGCTATGCCGGTGGCACCGATCTCTCGGGCGGCCAGTGGCAGCGTGTGGCCCTCGCGCGGGCGTTATGCGCGGTGCAGACGGGTGCCGGTGTCGTGATCCTCGATGAGCCGACCGCGCAGCTCGATGTGCGCGGCGAAGCCGAGATCTTCGATCGCATCCTCGGCGCGACGAGACACTGCACGACGATCCTGATTTCGCATCGCTTCTCCACCGTCCGTCATGCCGATCGCATCTGCGTCGTCGAGCACGGGCGCGTGATCGAGCTCGGCACGCACGACGAGTTGATGGCCATGAATGGACGCTATCGGACGATGTTCGATCTCCAGGCGCAGCGCTTTGGCGTCGTCGAAGGCGAGGAGGACATGACGTATGACGTCCTCTCCTGATGAGAAGGTCCGGCTGAAGCCGGACACTACAGATCGCGCTGCCCAGGACGTCAGCACGACGCTACCTCCGGCGCTGCCTTCGATGTGGCGCCTGTGCAAGCTCGGATTCCGCCACGAACCGCGGCTGATGCTCGCCGCGTTCGTCCTGACGCTGCTGGGTGCGCTGCCGGACGCTCTGCTCGCGCTGTGGCTGGCGCTGCTCGGCAAGGGCGTGCTCGAGAAGAGACCCGGTTACGTCATGACTGCCGCGATTGGCCTGGGACTGTCGGCCGCCGCGACATGGTTCCTGCGCACCGTCGGCACGCGCGTGCAGCGGCGCTTCCGCGACAAGGTCACAATCGCGCTCGAGTCGCACGTCGCACGACTGCAGGCCACGGTTGCGACGATCGCCCATCAGGAGCGACCCGACTATCTCGATCTGCTCGACATGCTGCGGAACCAGGTGTTCGTGCTGGACCACATGTACATGTCGGTGTTTGCGACGGCCAGCTGGATTTTGCGTCTGGTCGTCACTGTCGCGCTGCTGATGTCGGTGCACCCCGCTCTGATCCTGCTCGCGGTATTTGCGCTGCCGACCGCGTTCACCTCGACCTGGCGCCCACGGATCGAGCGCAAGGTGCAGGAGCGCAGCGCGCAGAGCAGTCGGTTGGCGCGGCATCTGTTCACTGTCGCAACAACGCCGGCGCCGGCCAAGGAAGTGCGCATTGCCGGCATCGGCAATAGCCTCGTCACCGACCGGCGGCTCGCGTGGGAGCACGGCTATCGGCCGATCGGCACGGTGCGCTGGCGATCGGCGATGTGGCACACGCTCGCCTGGGCGATCTTCGCTGGCGCCTACGTTGCTGCTGTGGTCTTCGTCTCGTCGATAGTGCGTGCACCGGCCAGCAGCGTCCTACTCGTGCTCGCGGCAGGTGCGCGATTGTCCGCGTACATCGGGGCGACTGTTGGCGAGATCGGATTCCTCACTGGCTTCTGGATGTACGGGGCGATTCGCCTGGCATGGCTTGAAGACTACGCCGCCGCCGTCGCTGCGTCGGCGGATTTGCCGGTGCCGGACCGACTCACCAAGGGCATCCGCTTCGACCACGTGTCATTCGCGTATCCCGGCACCGATCGCGTGGTGCTCGACGATGTGAGCCTGATGCTGCCGGCGGGCGCGGTGGTTGCCGTCGTCGGCGAGAACGGCGCCGGGAAGACGACGCTGGTGAAACTGCTGGCCAAGATGTACGAGCCGCGGTCGGGTTCGATCATGGTGGATGAGACCCCGCTGGCGCGCGTGCGCGCCGATCACTGGCGCTCGCGACTCGCCGGCGCGTTTCAAGATTTCTTTCGCTTCGAGTTCAAGGCGCGGCAGACGATCGGCGTGGGCGACGTACCGCGACTCGACGAGTTGCCGGCGGTGATGGCCGCCGTCGGACGGGCTGGGGCGGACGAAGTGGTCGTCAAACTCAAGGCCGGTGTGGAGACGCAGCTTGGACCGACATGGCCAGGTGGTGTCGATGTGTCGTTCGGGCAGTGGCAGAAGCTCGCGCTCGCACGCGGCTTCATGCGCGACGAGCCGCTCGTGCTCGTCCTCGACGAGCCGACGGCGGCGCTCGATGCCGAAACCGAGCACGCGCTGTTTGAACGCTATGCCGCGGCGGTGCGGGGCGGCAGCGCGACACGCGCCGCCAACGGCCGCATCACCATTCTCGTCTCGCACCGCTTCTCCACCGTACGCATGGCCGATCTCATCGTCGTCCTCGACGGCTCGCGCCTCGTCGAAGTCGGGTCGCATGAGGAGCTGATGGCGAAGCGCGGACAATACTCGGAGCTGTACAGCATCCAAGCGGCGGCCTACCGGTAGGGCCGGTCCTTTGGACCGGCCGGACGTAGGGCACGTCCTTCGGACGTGCCGGGCAGGGAACGTAGGGCACGTCCTTCGGACGTGCCGGGCAGGTATCTTGCCGTGATGGCTCCGCAAGATGTCTCGCCCACGACGCCTCGATGGTTTCTCGTACGTCGGGTGTTATCGATATTTCCTCACAACCTGCACGCTTGAGCGCCGACGGACGTTCCTCGATCACGAGGTCGCGACTCAGACCATAGAGCAGTTTCGAACAACTTCGCGCGAGGAGGGCTTCTCGCTTCTTGCGTACTGCGTGATGCCTGACCACGTGCACGCGCTGCTGGAAGGGCTGACGGACCAATCCGATTTTCGTCGCTGCGCCAAGATGGCCAAGCAGCGTTCCGGGGCAGCCTACGCACTCACGTCAGAGACGCCGCTGTGGCAGAAGGGCTACTACGAGCACGTGCTGCGAGATCAGGAAGACTCAAAGGAGATCGCGTTCTACATCATCGCGAATCCTGTACGTGCCGGTCTCGTACAGTCACCTGACGAGTACCCGTTCAGTGGCTCCGATGCGTGGTCAATCCGTGAATTGATGGAGTGGGTGACGAAAAAATAGGGCACGTCCAGAAGGACGTGCCATACGGAGGAACGCGCACGTCCGGAAGGACGTGCCCTACGAGGAACACGGCACGTCCAGAAGGACGTGCCCTACGAAGTACGCGGCACGTCCGAAAGGACGTGCCCTACGGTTTCGACGCGTTTCACCCCTGGCAACAGCACCCTGAAGAACCGATACAGCAGCCACGAGTCGAGGATGCCGACCCCGAACAACACGAGGAACGCGAGGTTGCTCTCGACGAGGCCGAGGCTTTGCAGCAGCGTGGACAGTCCAAACCCAACCACCCACGCGTCGAAACTCATACACACGCGGCGGAAGGTTTCCGGACGGATGCGCTGAATGAGATACGCACCGATCGGCACGCCGACGACGATGCTCGGCAGGATGTATGGAACGAGCGCGAAGCTTTCGACCGTGTAGAGTCCGGCGTAGTAGTAGGCGACCGCCGTGAACAGCGATTCGGCGAGACGGACGAACCCGAGCGCCGCCCGGAAGTCGGTCTTGGTCAGACCCTGGTTGCTCAGCATCACCGCGAGCGGCGGACCCGAGATCGTCGTCACCGAGTAGAGCACGCCCACACCGCCGCCGAAGGCGAGACCGACGGAGCGCTCGGACTGAATCGGACGACGATAGCCGGCGGCCTGCACGAGGATCAGCGGGAGCAGCACGATGAACGTGCCGAACTTCAGCCAGCCCGGGTTGACCTGTGCCACCAGTGTGGTGCCAATCAACACACCCGGCGCGAGGCCGATCACGATTGGTAGCACGCGGCGCCACACCGTCGGCAGCGCAGCCCGGTTCACCCACAACACATACGCGTTGAGCGCGACTTCAATCGGCACCAGCGCCGGATTGAGGACGCGATTGGTCAGGAACAACAGCGCGAGCGGCACGGTGATCGAGGAGAACCCGTAACCGAGCGCGCCGTTGACGATCGCCGCACCGAACGTGATGGCGGCGAGTGGGAGTGCGTAGTCCATGGCTCGTTTCCCCGGGGGCACGTCCGAAAGGACGTGCCCTACGTCTGGCTAAAAGTGGAACCGCGCGCCCAGCTGCACGGTGCGCGGCGGCCGTGCGCTCGAGATCACTCCGAAGTCGGCGGCGCCGAGCGTGAATGACGGGATATTGAAATTGGCACGATTCAACAAGTTGTACGCCTCGGCCCGCACATCGAGCCTGGTGTGGCCGAACAGGCCAATCGTCTTTTCCAGCGTGAGATCAGTGGTGACGATCGCAGGCCCGCGCAGGACCGACCGCGGCGAGTTGCCGAACGTAAACGGCGCAGGGTTCACGAACGCGGCGGTGTTGAACCACCGGCTGAGTGTGCGCTCATCGGATGGCAGTTCCGGATCTCCAATGAGATCTGGACGCAGCGGACCGGCCGGAAAGGCGTTAGTTGTGTTGGCCGGCGTGATGACCGTGAAGGTCGGACCAGACTGCACTGTCTCCAGCAGGCCGATCCGCCAGTGCGCGAAGGCGGCGTTCAACGTACGCCTCCTGCTGAATTCCGGCACTTCGTACAGCACGGTCAGCACGAAGTGGTGCGGCACATCGCTGGCGCTCCGAGCCCAATCCAGCTCGCGATGATACTGGTCCATATAACTGCCGGTACTGCCATACTCGTTCGCCGACTCTACGTCGTCCATGAAGCGCGACAATGTGTAGTGCGCAAGGACGGAAAACCCGTCGGAGAAACGCTTTTGGACGCGGAAGAAGCCGGCGTAGTAACTGGACTTTCCGATCGAAGGGTTTAGCAGCAGCACGTTGCTGAACTGCGGGAACGGCCGCAATGCCTGCGTGTTGCCGGGCCCCATCAGCTCGGGTGCCACCTGGTTGATTGAAAAATCATTCCCGGTGAGATGCCGGCTGACGTTGCTGAGGAACCCGCCCTCCAGCAACAATCCCGATCCCATCTCGTGCTGCAGATCGAGATTCGCCTGATATGAAGTTGGCACCCTCTGGTTCGGATCGAAGAAGGAGACCGATGTCGTCGGTCTTGTGCCGACCGGAACGGCGCCGAATGCGCTCGTCAGCTCTGGCCTGGCGAACGCCGGGAAGCCGTTGCGCAACAGGAACACGCTCTGGGTGGTGGCCTGCGCGGTGACGTAATTGGCGGATGTCGAGAACCCCAGCGCGGCCTGATCGCCGACAGAATTACTGATTGTCGTGCCGTAGAAGATGCCGGTGCCTCCGCGCAACACGGTGCGTCCAGAGTCGGTTAGTTGATAGGCGAAACCCACACGCGGGCCGAAGTTGTTCCAATCGGTTTTGAATGCTCGCCGCGGCGTGCCGTCGATCCCCGCGAAGGTAACCACACCCGGAGTCCCCGAGACGGGATTGATGGCCAGCGGATCGAAGGAGTTCATGCGGTTGTTGATTTCGTAACGTGGGAACTCGGTTTCCCATCGGACACCGTAGTTGAGCGTCAACCGGTTGGTCACACGCCAGTCGTCCTGCGCGTAGACGGCGGCATAGGATGCCCGCGTCTGGATCAGATCGGAGGCCTGCACGTTGGCCGAATTCACCTCGCCCAGCAGGAACGAGGCCAGAGCATTTCCGGTGCCCGCTGCGCCGAGGTTGCTCGTGATCAGGGGCGAGAACGTCAGATTGCCGGACGAGCCGCGATCGCGCTCCTCGTCGTTGGCACCGAACCGATACTCGCCGCCGAATTTGAAGGCATGTTTTCCTCGCGACCACGTCAGCGATTCGAGAATTTGTGTGTCCTTGATCGGCGTCTGAATACGAAGCACCGTCGGGCTGCTCAGGGAGGCGGTGCCGAAATTCGTCGTCGCCGCTGATGCCGTGGCGGACTGCGACGGACCGTACCCGGGGATATTGAAAACCGGGAACGCCCGGTCACTGACGCCAGTGAAACCGATCTGACGCGCGTAATTCTCGCCGAGACCGGGGTGCTGGTCGATGAACTTGCGGCGCAAATGCGTCACACGGAATTCATTCACCGCCCGTGCGCCGAACAGATGTGTGTACCCAGCAGTGACGTTCTGCACACGCACATCGGTGGCGTCGGATAGCGGATCAGCGACCGGATTGCCATACGACCCACTGACGTCGGTGTACGCGTTGTTGATGTAGTAGCGCACGGTAAGGAGATCGTTAATCCCCGGCTTATGATCGACCTTGCCGACAATGATGTCGCGATCAAGCCGGGATTCGTTGTTGCCAACGTAGTTGCTCGCGTTGCTGGTCGTACCCTGACGATTCGGGAGCGGGAAATACTGCAGCGCAGCCAGTGCGACAGAATCCAGCCGTTCCCGCGGGACGACGTTGCCTTCGAACGGCTGACGGGTCACCGGGTCGTAGATGATGATGGGTTGTCCCGACGCGGTTCTCAGATCGGAAAAATCGCCCAAGCGGTTCGCCAGCGTCGGCACGGTCGAGATGATCGGATCGCTGACCAGCTGCCGCGTCCGCTCCCATGTCGCGAAGAAGAACGTCTGTCCTTGCTTGATCGGGCCACCAAACGTGCCACCGAACTGATTCAGGCTCACGTCCGGCTTTTCGCTGGCGAAAAAATTCCTGGCGTCGAGTGCATCGTTCCGCAGCGACTCAAACGCGGTACCTCGGAATCGGCTGGTTCCCGAGCGAGTCGTCATCGTGATGATGCCGCCCGTCGAGTGACCGTGCTCCGCCGAATAGTTGTTGGTGATGACCTTGAATTCCTGCATCGCGTCGACAGGGAGGCTCAGGATCTGCGACGGGCGGTTCAGTGCGACGACGTTCGAGGCGTTTCCCCCATCCAGGCTGAAGTACTGGTTCCGGGCGCGACCGCCCGAGACGGTGAACAGTGGATAATTCTCCGCCGTGCCGGCGCCGGTATCGATCATGATCACGCCCGGAGCCAGCGTGACGAGCGACGATGCCGCGCGATTGGGTAGTGGCAACGCGTCGATCATCTGCTGCGTCACTACCTGTCCGATATTCGACGTCTGCGAGTCAACGAGAAGCGGTGCCTGGGCCGTAACGCTGACCGTTTCGGAGCGGCCGGCTACACCAAGCGTCACGTCGAGCGCGAGCGTCTGACCGACCGCGACGGTGATACCGGTTTGCGTGTACGCCTCGAAGCCGTCGAGGGTCGCTTCCACGCGGTATTTCCCGGGAACCAATGCCGGAGCGCGATACAAACCGACCTCGTTGCTGACCGTCTCGATCGCGACGCCCGTCGCCTCGTTGATGATCTTCACGACCACGCCCGGGAGTGCCGCGCCGGTCGAGTCCTTCACAACGCCGGTGATTGCGCTGCTCCCAGCCTGCCCCAACACTGTGGCCGGTGCCATCGTCAGCACGGCGACAAACACCAGCGCAATTCTGCGAAACATCCCGTTCTCTCCTTAGACCCGTAGGGCACGTCCTTCTGGACGTGCCAAATCCAATGCCTTGTGTGAAGGGTCAGCCGATCGACTATGAGGAGAGATGCTGGGGAACTTGCCGGTAGGAACGATCGCTTGGCTATCTCACCTGCTCGTCGTCGGCTGCATACACGTGCAGCGACATGCGCACGCGCAACAGGGACAACAGGAGCAGAGAGAGAATCGCGACAAGCTCGTCAAGTCTGCCGGCATTCGTCGGAGAATGTCAAGCGAGGCCTTTGTAGGCGAGCAGATTTGTGAAGGAACGCTCCAGGTACGCGAGCCCCTCCGGCAGCTCGGCTACGGGGCGTAGCCGGGGACCACCGGCGCTTCCGTTCAAGTCGATGAAGTGCGTGAATAGAGCCTGTATCTGCGCGATCACGGCCGCCGGCTCACGACCAGCCTGCGACAGGATCGCGGGTGCGAACTCGAGCTCCCAAACGATGCCCCCGCGAGCCAGCAGATCGGGCGCACCGTCCAGCACATGCGACTCGTAGCCCTGGGTATCGACTTTCACGTAGCACACCGCATTGGCGTCGATGCCCAGTTTCCTGATCCAGGAATCCAGTCGCATCGTCGGCACTTCGACGCCCGCGCCAACCGCGCGCAACGTATGCCCGCCGATCGATCCCGACCTCCAGAGCGTCGCCGTGCCGTCGTGATCGCTGATCGCCACGCGATCCGGTAGCACTGTCCCTTGCAGGCCGTTATCGATCACGGTGCGAACGAGGCAGGCGAAATTGTCCGGCGCCGGTTCCGCTGCGTAGATGAGAGCGGCATCGCCGAGAATCGCCCGAGTGACGCTGGTCAGGCCGACATTCGCCCCGATATCGAGCATCGTGCCGTTCGAGACCGCCTCACGTGTGCGCAGAATGTCCTGGAGCGGCAAGTGGCCACGCACGATTCGGTCGGCGAGCCGCCCTTCCGTGCGATCGTCCGCCGGCACCCACCATGTGAGCCCACCAATCTCAACGCGGTCAGCGCCAGCCGGTGCCTCAGCGCCTCGTGCAGCAGCGTAGGCGTCCGATACCGACGCATGTGCGGCTTCGCGGCGGCGCGCAACCTCGTCGGGACCGGTTTCGCGGCGGTGTCGTGCGCGGGCGGGCATGAGGTCGGAGAGCACTTCGGGCCGAAGCACCTGCCGTTCGTGCCGACGTAACCGTCCACCCGCACTCGCCAGCTCGGCACGAACAGCCTGCTCTCGCTCAATTGAGGCTCGCAGTTCCTCGCGAGCGCGATCGAGCGCGCTCCTTGTTGTGGCGAGCCGCGACTTGAGTGCGGCATAGCGGGCTTTCCAGGAGACGGTCGATTCGGACGACACCCCGCTATTTTGACGGATTCGGCGCGCGTGGAAGCGGTGGAGGCAGCGGCGCGGGATCGATGTAACCACGCGTACCGTCCGGACGGATCGGTCCAGGTCCAAAGCCCAGATTCGCGGCATCGACGTTGTTCTCGCTGCACGCGTACTCCTGGAGCTCCTCGTCAGGCGCACCCAATACCCACGTGCGCGAGTACGTGAACGGCTTTGTATAGAACTTCGGATCCTCGATCAGTGTTTCGACGTGAACGTGGTCGTAATCAGGTCGTGTCCACCGTTCGACGACGTGCAGCGCGTCGCTGTGCGGGTTGGCGTTCTCGTCGATCCAGACCTTCTCGTCCTTGAACCCGATGGAATCTATCACCAGGGTGTCGCCTTCCCATCGTCCCAGCTCCTCGCCAAAGAACGACGGGTCGGGATCGTCCGAGTGCTTGCGCTTCGGATCGACAGGAATCAGGCGAAAGTAGCTGTACCAGTAAAGGAACGCGACCTTGTCGGCGCCCTGAAGAATCTCGAACGGCAGACCACTGGCGTTGTGTCGCGGAATGCCACCGAGAATACAGAGGCTTTCGGGATCGATCGTGGCCGTCAGATTGTGTTGGAGTGCGGCTTCGCCGGCGGGCGTCAGTGGCAACTTCCACCCAGGAAGATCCTTGCCGATGTTGCCGCCCGGCTTCGTTTCGCGCGTGCCCTTCCAGTAGCCACTTAGATCAGGCTTGCCGCTCGCCGTACGCGGCGCCGGCCTCGTGGATTTGCGATCGGGCTCTTGAAGCGGACGTTCCTGTGCCGAGGTCACTGCAGCAGACGCCGCAACACCGGCGACGAGCAGAGCACCTACCGAACGAGACAGGCGCGCGATCATTGCGGACCTCCGTCACCGGCCGATCCACCGGACACGATGCGGCCGTCGGCGAGCGTGACCCGTCGCGCGTCCATCATGTTCGAGCCGTTCTTGGCGCGATAGCCGTCCACGACTATGGTGTCGCCGAGCTTGAGGTCGCCGCGCTTGAAGCCGCGCCGCGATAGCGCTCCAGGCGATGCCGATTCGCAGGTCCATTTCACCAGCGCACCGGTGTCGTCCTTCACCTCGAGATAGAAGTAGATATGCGGGTTGGTCCACTCGACTTTCGTCAGCGTCCCGGACACGCGGACGGCTTTGCTGGCGTCGAATTCCGCCGCAAAGGAGTGATGCGCGAGGACTTCGGTCCCAGCAGCGATGGCCACCAGCGCCAGCAGAACAGCGAGGATGTGCTTCATGGCGTATGTTCTATCACCCTTCGACTCGCTTACGCTCGCTCAGGGCAGGCGCCCCGCGACTCGATCGCGCTCGCTCGGGGCAGGACGGGCGGCGGTTTTGCTTCGATAGGGCGTCCCCGGGTACAATCAGGGTCTGTGTCAGCCCGAACCTGTTGTCCCTGCGTGTGTTGTTGTACCAGGACCAGTAAGGTCCCCGCGGCAACGGTCCGGCTGTTTGGGTAAGAACCAGAACGACCCAACGACACGCTGAAAGAGATCGAGGCCCGGGACGAACCCCGGGCCTTTTGTTTTGGGGCCGCCGATGGCGGCCCCAAGGTAGCTAACAGAGCGTCCAACACACTGATGTCCACCGTGGCCGTTACGCCCGACTCGCCCGCCACGCTCAAGCTCGATCACCTTCGTGCCCTGGAGGCCGAGAGCATTCACATCCTGCGCGAAGTGGTCGCCGAGTTCGAACGGCCGGTGATGCTCTACTCCATCGGCAAGGATTCATCGGTGCTGCTGAGGCTGGCGCAAAAAGCCTTCTATCCCGGTCCGATTCCCTTTCCGCTGCTGCACGTCGACACCACCTACAAGTTCCGCGAGATGATTCAGTTCCGCGACGAGATGGCCAGGGCCGTCGGTGCGCGGCTGATCGTTCACACGAATCAGGAAGCCATCGCCGACGGGACGCAGCCGTTCAAAGTCGGCACGCAGCGCTGCTGCGGTCTGCTCAAGACCAAGGCGCTGCTCGACGGACTGCAGGCCGGGGACTTCGACGCCGCCATTGGCGGCGCACGTCGAGACGAGGAGCGATCGCGCGCGAAAGAGCGCATCTTCTCGGTCCGCGATCCGAACGGCCAGTGGGATCCGAAGCGTCAGCGGCCCGAGCTGTGGACGCTGCTCAATGCCAAGCTGCGGCCCGGCGAAAGCATTCGCGTCTTCCCGCTCTCGAATTGGACCGAGATCGACGTGTGGCATTACATCCACGTCGAGAACATCCCGATCGTCCCGATGTACTTTGCCAAGGACCGTGAGGTGATCGTTCGGGGTGCCTCGTTGATCGTCCAGGAGCAGCCGTTCGTCGTGACAATGCCGGGTGAGAAGCCGCAGGTCGTGCGCTGCCGCATGCGGTCGCTCGGGTGCTCACCGTGCACCGGCGCGATCCGATCGGATGCGGACACGATTCCCAAAATCATCGAGGAGCTCATCGCGACGCGTCAGTCCGAGCGCCAGCTGCGCATCATCGACCACGATCAGGATGGCTCGATGGAGTTGAAGAAGCGCGAAGGCTATTTCTGATGGCGTCGGGCCTCCTTCGCATCTGTACGGCCGGCAGCGTCGATGACGGCAAGAGCACCCTCATCGGCCGCCTGCTCTACGACTCGCAATCGGTGTACGAGGATCAGGTGTCCTCGGTCGAGAAAGCCTCGAAGAACCGCAACGCCGGTCCGATCGACTTCTCGCTGTTCACCGACGGTCTGCGCGCCGAGCGTGAGCAGGGCATCACGATCGACGTCGCCTATCGCTACTTCGCAACGGCGCGCCGCAAGTTCATCCTCGCCGACACGCCCGGGCACGAACAGTACACGCGGAACATGGCGACCGGCGCCTCCACCGCCGACGTCGCCAT
>DAINQP010000058.1:0-25968 GCA_036742665.1 Vicinamibacterales bacterium
TTCGAGTCCCGTCCACCCCGCCACAATCCCGCGCTTTGCTCGGTCATGTGTCGCGCTGGGCGTTCTCGGTCACGCCGCTGAAGCCTTCGGCTTCAGCGAGCGAGAGCGAGTCCCGTCTGACATCTCCACGTTCCAACAAGCTGATTGCGCGTCGAGTGCTCGTTCTCGCGAGTCTATTGGCCCTTCGGCTTGCACGCTTCGTGGCGGACGTTCAGGCCCACGCGCTGCGCCGCCCCCGTCTCGAACCTGCCGCGGTCCGAGGTCGGTCCACCAGGTGCAAGGCGATCGAAGAAGAAGTAGGCGCTCACCCCATCGGTGACGTGCGGATCGCTTAGGAGTTCGATCGCGTGTTGGAGCTCGTGGCCGATCTGCGCCATGAGCACGCAATCCAGCCGGCGTGGGTCAATCGTTATACGCAGGATGCGAAACGGACCCGCGACCTGGACGGCCAATAGCAGGCAGGCCGAGACGCCGTGTCCACACTTGCCGCCGTCCACGTAGATGAGGCCGTCGGTGTCGTCGATGGCCGCCATTAGCCGCTGGAACGTCTTCGATGTGTCGGCCGCGCGGCGGATGAGGGCCGCGATCTCCCGAGTGTGGGAACGCACCTTGGCGATGCGCGTTCCGGTGGTGTCTGGGTATGCCGCGTGGACACGGCCCATGGTTCCTGAGCCGTAACCCAGGACCACGTTGAACGTCACGATCAGCAGCGCCAACTTTCGCATTTCGTCCCCCTTGGTCCTCCCGGCCGGGCGTGAGCGGGAGGTGGATCGAAACGCGAAAAATGGGGATAGACTGCCTCATGACCGCGCCGAAGGCGGCCAGATGACAAGGTCGCTGAGGGTCATGGACCAGACACAGGGTCAGAGCGGCGCAGTCAGCCGCTTGCTGAAAGCATGGGGCCGCGGCGATCTGCACGCGCGCGACGATCTGGTGCCCGTCGTCTACGGCGAACTGCAGCGACGTGCCGGCGCGTATCTCCGCCGCGAGCGGCCCGACCACACACTCCAGCCCACGGCGCTAGTGCATGAGGCGTTCATGCGGCTCATGGGGCAGGACCGCGTCGCCTGGCAGAATCGCGCGCACTTCTTCGCGATGGCGGCTCAGATGATGCGCCGCATCCTCATCGATCACGCCCGCGAACGGCAGGCGGCCAAGCGTCTCGGCGCCGGGATGAAGGTGATGCTGGACGACCGCATCGGCGCTGTTCAGCCACGAGAGTGCGAGCTCATCGCGCTCGATCAGGCGCTCGTCGAGCTCACGCGCCTGGATCCCCGGCAAGGTCAGATTGTCGAGCTCCGGTATTTCGGCGGCCTGTCGGAGCAGGAAGTCGGCGAAGTGCTGTCGATCTCTCGCGCGACTGTCTCGCGCGAATGGCAAACGGCGCGCGCCTGGCTCTATCGCCGGATCACCCCCGCCCCGGCCGGGCAGGACGCATGACAACCTCCCAGGATCACTGGGATCGGGTCAAACAGGTTTTTCAGGCGGCCCTCGAACGGAGCCCGGCCTCGCGGCCGGCGTTTGTGGCTCACGCGTGCGGCGACGTTCGATCGCTACGCGCCGAGGTCGAGTCGTTGCTGCGCGCGCACGAGCAGGCGGGGAGTTTTGCCGAGGAGTCGGCCATCGACGGCGTGCGCGGCCGTCTGATGAACCGTGGCGATCGCCTCGGCCCGTACGACATCGTGGAGCTGGCAGGCGCCGGTGGGATGGGCGAGGTCTATCGCGCGCGCGACCCGAAGCTCGGTCGCGATGTCGCGATCAAAGTCCTACCGCCCGTCTTCACGTCGGACGCCCGTCGGCTGGCTCGTTTCGGGCGCGAAGCCCGCCTGCTCGCGTCGCTCAATCACCCGCACCTGCTCACGGTGCACGACATCGGCGAAATTGACGGCCGTCCGTATCTCGTCACCGAATTTGTCGACGGCGGCACACTCAGGGCGTGGATACGAAGTGGCGCGCGCACATGGCGGCAAGTCGTTGACCTCCTGGCGGGCGTGGCCGACGGCCTGGCCGCCGCGCACTCGGCGGGCATCGTGCACCGGGACGTCAAGCCAGACAACGTCCTGATCTCGAAACATGGCTACGCCAAGCTGGCCGATTTCGGCCTCGCCCGGCTGCTCGAGCCCGTCGCCGCCCCGCCGACGACTCCGACTGATACGGCCGTAGGCACCCAGGCCGGCATGATCGTCGGAACGATCGGCTACATGTCGCCGGAGCAGACCGCCGGCAAATCGGCCGACGTGCGCAGCGATATCTTTTCGTTTGGCGTCGTCCTCTACGAGGCGCTGTCTGGACGTCAACCGTTTGCGGGAGCGTCCGACCTTGAAGTGCTGCAACGCGTGCAGCACCAGACGGCGGAACCGCTGGGCGAAGACATGCCTCCGGCGTTGCGCGTGGTGGTCGAGAAGGCGCTGGAGAAAGACCCAGCGGACCGGTACCAGTCGATGCGTGACGTGTTCGTGGATCTCCGCCGCCTGACCCGCCAGAACATCGAGACACGAGCGCCGGTCACGCGCTCGCGCCGGCGGGTCGCGATGACCGTTGCCGCGATCGTGATCATCGCGCTCGGAGGTGCGGTGCTCTGGCAGATGCGGCCCGCCACAACCGTGGAGGCGCCGCGCATCCGCTCGCTAGCCGTCTTGCCCCTTCAGAACTTGTCGCGCGATCCGGACCAGGAGTTCTTTTCCGACGGCGCGACCGAAGCGTTGATCTCCAATCTCGCGCAGATCCACGACCTGGAGGTGATCTCGCGTACGTCCGTCATGCGGTTCAAGGGCACGACCAAGACGGTGCCGGAGATTGGCCGCGAGCTTGGTGTGGATGCGATCCTTGCGGGGTCCGTTCAGCGTGTCGAGGGGCGCGTCCGCATTACCGCGCAACTGATTCGCGTGGCGACCGACACGCACGTCTGGGCCAGGCAGTACGAACGCGATGCCGCCGATGTTTTGAAGCTCGAGGCCGAGGTGGCGCGGACGATCGCCCAGGAGATTCAGGCGCACCTCACGCCCGAGGAAGCGCGTCGCCTGGCGAGCGCGCGCAGCATCAGCCCGGACGCCCGCGAGGCATTCCTGCTCGGACGCTACCATCATTTCAAAGACAACGAAGCGGACTTGAGGCAAGCGATCGAGTACTTCCAGCGAGCCATCCGGCTTCAACCCGACTACGCCATGGCGTATGCCGGCCTGTCGCTGTCAGCGCGGTTATTCAAGACTCGGGGGTTTACGCAAGACGAAGGGGCGGCGCGGACGGCCGCCGTGAAGGCGATCGAGCTGGATCCGAACCTCGGCGAAGCCCACGCAGCGATGGCGGGGCTCAAGTTTGACGATTGGGATTGGACAGGTGCCGAGACCGAGGCGCAGCGTGCGCTCGAGTTGAACTACGTGGACGAGTACTATCCGAGTCTCTTGACGGTCACGGGACGCCATGCTCAAGCAATTGCCATGGCCGAGCACGCCGCCAAACTCGACCCGCTGTCTCCCATAAGACAAAACACGCTCGGGATCGTTCTCTACCACGCGCGCAGGTATGACGAGGCGCTGGCGCAGATGAACCGCTCGATTGATCTCGATCCGCACAACTTCGCCGCCACTCTCATGGTGGGTGCCATTTTCGACGCGATGGGGAAACCACAAGCGGCTTTGCCCGTCTTCGACCGCCCCGACTTCCGCGAGTCCCCATATATGGCGCGGGCGTATGCGCTGGTCGGACGTCGCGACGATGCGCACAGGATCCTGAACGGTCTTGCCAAGCGCGGGGGAGCGTTCGACCTTCACGAAGTGGCGATCGCCTATTTCGCGTTGGGGGACAAGGACCGTGGCTTCGAGTGGCTCACCAAGGCATTTGATCAACGGGCCGGCTATGTGCCATGGGCGAACGTCAACGACGTGTTTGACGGCATTCGCGACGATCCGCGCTTCAAGGCGCTGGTGGCCCGCCTGAAGCTTCCGGGGTGACTGGGCGCAGTGTTGTGCTCTCGATGGATCGGCGAAGCGGAACTCCATTCGTCTTCACTGCTCAAAGCGATACGCGTCCTTCATCAGCTCGTAGCGTTCCTTCGTCGACAGTTCACTACTGTGTACAAATCCAGCGGCGCGCTTGCCATCGCGCGGCCTGAGAATCCACGCCTTCTCGAACAGCTCGGGATAGCTCGGTAACGCGGCGTCCATGTACGCCGAGCATTCAGTGACGACGAACGTGATCTGCGCCGAGCGCCCGGTCAGCGCCTCGCAGCTCACGATCTCTTCTTCGAGTTTGCGTCCCCTGGTGATCATCGAGTGGCGGCACGTTTCGCACAGACTCCGTCCGCTCTGCGGGGATGTGCCTCCGTAGATCTTGATTCGCATGGCGTCGCTCCGCGGCGGATCTAGCAGACTCAGTGCCACAGATCAGGTCGCCGTCTTTTGCGCGGCGTTCCAATACGAGGCGTACGGAGTTGGCTGCGGACCGCGAGATTTCTGCCATATGAAGACCTTTCATCGATCGCAGGAATCGCCGATGGGCTTCCGCAACTCATCCACAGCGGCCGCTACACATTCGGGTCTTGACGCGGCTTATCGCGAGCGACAAGATCGCGCCCTCTCTTTGTGCCTAGCCTGGAGGCTTCCATGGCTACTGATCGTTTGTCTTCGCGCGCCAGTCCAACATTCACCAGTCCGCTGAAACACTACACGGGTGTGTGGTGCCTCTTCGTTGCCGCGCTGCCGATTGTCGTCACGCAGTTCGGACTCATCCCGGTGTACGAGTCGCAGCGGACGCTGCTCCCAGCGTACGCCTCGTTCTTCTGCCTGCTGGCGCTCGCCTTCGTCTTCAGCCAGCGGCACCGCATGGCGCGCGTGATGTTCGCGCCGCGTTTGTTGTGGCCGGACGAGACTGCCGCCCAGGCGAAGGGGCGCACCCGAATATCCATCAACGGCGCGCTTGCCGCGATGATTTTCGGAGCGCTGGCGTGTACTGCGATCTACCTGTGGGCCTTCGAGATTGGACGGTCATCGCCGACGTTTCCCCGGCTGCCACCCAGTTCGTCGAACGCTGTGCTGCTGGCGTTGTCGTTCATCACGTTGTTCCTGCTGGCGTCGGCGGCATTCGCGGTCGTCGCGGTGCGCGAGCACATTCAGCACGTGCTCGGTCTGACCGATGCCGAAGTGATCACGGGTCTGCCGCGGCCGCCGCAGCCGGCGACTGCCGCCGTTGCGCATCACGCCGGGATCAGCGTCATCGCGGAACGATCCCCGGCACGCATGGCTCCTGTATCGCTCGGCGAAGAGGCATTCGCCAGCGAAGAGGCATTCAAGCGGGAACCGACGGCACCGATGCGAGCCGGCAAGACAGAGCCCGGACGGGTCTGACCGCCGCTACTTCTCCTGACGCAGGAAGCGGCTGGCGATCTCGGTGTTGCACTTCTCGCCCGATGGCTTCATCGTCGGACGATATTCCCACTTGCCTGACCACTCGACGGGCTTGGCGAGATAGACGGGGTCTTCAACCACGCCGGAGTAGATCAGGGTCCTCCCATCCTCGCTCAGCGCGAAGCGCTCGGTCAGCTTCTTCTGCGTGCTCGATGGCGTCGAGAGCGACAGACCCATCGGATGGTCCGTGAAGTTCGTCGTCTCGACGATGAGCGTCTTGCCGTCCCATCGCCCGACAGAGTGCCCCTGCAGCGATGTCTGCGTTGCTGGCGGATGTGCGCGTCCATCGAGGTACACGATCCGCTCGGAATCCATCCAGTCGACTTTCATGACCACCCGATCGCGCTGAACGGTGATCACGTTGGCGACGGGATAGAACATCAGCGCGGGCGCGCCGACAGGGATGCAGTCCTTGAGTGCGTTCTTGGTGCGCTCGTCCGCGCCGGCGGCGGCGCCGCGGCCTTTGTCGGTGAGCGTCCATCGGCCTGACCCGCCGAGGAATGCGCCGAATTCCGTGCGCGGAGAGAACCACGTGCCGGCGATGCTGGTCGCGGCTGCTGTTTTCGACTCGTAGACGCTTCGCGATGCGATGTTCAGCGGCACGTACGTGCCGTCGCTCTTGTAGAGCTCTCTCCCCAGCACGAACCCGTCCGGCTTGGCGCGGGCGGGGTTACCGACGACGGTGACCACGTCGCCGGATTTGACTGAGTCCTTCGAGAAGCCGAGTCCGTTCAACACGGAGGCGGCGCCAGCCTCGACTTCCACCGTGGACACGGAGCCGTCGTCTTTTTTCACCTGCAGCGTGAGATACACGTGCGGGTTCGCGAACCGGTACTGCACGACGGTTCCGCTGACCTTCACTTGTTTCTGAGTGTCGTAGGCGGCGGCGCTGTGATGTGCGAACGCGGGCGCGGTGACGGCCAGCGTTGCGCACCAGAAGATAAGTCGGGCAATCGTCTTCACGTGGGACCTCGCAAGATCGCAGCCCTTTATTGTGCGCCTTTCAGCCCCACTCTGGCGAGAAGCGCCGAGCGCCTCATCTCGAGTCCGGCGGCCAGTGAGATACGGCCTGGTGCATGGCCTCGTGAAAGATCATCTCGAGGCCGTTCAGATCGTGGTAGGACCGGCCCTCCGCGGACACCAACGTTTGCGACGAGCGGCTCGTCCAAGCGTCCGCACGAGGACGCGATATGTCTACTAGCGACGTCAATGTGGCGGGTGCTATTCGTCTCGTCCCGCGCGCACTCGCGAACTGGCGATACGCTGACGCTCGGCGAGAGGCCGACTGGCGTCGGCCTTCGCGTCATTCGTCAGAGCCGCATGTTGATTGCCGCCGGTCTGGTCGCCGGACTGACGATCACCGGTATCGCGGAAAACGCCTTGCGCCGCGTGCCGTTCGAAATGCCGCCGCGCGATCCGGTGTCGCTTGCCGCGGCGTGTGTCCTGCTCGTCGCGGTGGCGGTCGTCGCGTCTGTGCCGCCGGCGCTATGCGCCCTGCGAGTCGATCCGGTAAGGGCTTGCGCGCGGAATAGCGGCCGGTCTCAGCGGCCGCTGCTCGTTCGCCGACGGGCGACAGGCCGTTTCGCTTGGCGGTCTTCCGCGATCGCCCGTTCCTTCGCCAGCTGCTCCTGCTTGACCGGTGGCATCGTGCAGTCCTTGCGTGCGCGTTCCACGGACGGCGTATCTCTGGGTGTCGCCGCGGCGTCGCAGGCCGGATCGTCCTGCTGGAAATCCGGCAGGTTGTCCTTTCTGAACGGCGCGTCCGGCTTGAGTCCGATCTCGAGTTTGTCTTTGAGTGACATCAATACCTCTTGTGCAGACGTTGGGGTAGGAGAGGTGCAAAAGGAAGACCGGCGAATACTCAGGTCACTCGCGCCAGAATGGTATCGGTCGTCACATTCGAGGCACGTCTGTTGCACATGTAACAAGCCCAAGCGCGAATACGCTCCCGGCTGTGCTCTGTACGGTCGAGCCTGCGAAGTTCTTCGACCAGGGGGTTATTTCGGTGGCAACGATCCAATCGGCAGACGTGATATCTCCGTCATTCTCGAAACGTTCATCGCTGCGCATTGCTCAGGTCGCGCCGCTGAGCGAGAGCGTTCCGCCCAAACTCTACGGGGGAACGGAGCGCGTCGTCGCCACACTGACGGACGAGCTCGTGCGTCAGGGTCACGACGTGACCTTGTTTGCCAGCGGTGATTCACGCACTGATGCGACGCTCGTCGCACCAGTACCTCGAGCGCTGCGTCTGACGAAGTCCGTCGATCCGCTCGCGTTACACCTGCTCCTCGTCGAACAAGTAGCGCAGCGTGCAGACGAATTCGACGTCATCCACTTTCACATTGCACCGCTGCATTTTTCGATCGCCAGGCGCCTGGCGGTGCCCCACGTGACAACGTTGCACGGGCGGCTCGATTTGCCTGAAGTCGTCACGCTGTACGGCGAGTTTGCTGATCTGCCGCTCATCTCGGTGTCCGACGCGCAGCGCGAGCCGATTCCCGATCAGAACTGGGTTGGCACCGTCTATCACGGCTTGCCGAACAGTGAGCTGCAGTTCAGCGGCGGCGGCGGTGGGTATTTCGCATTCCTCGGCCGTATTTCGCCGGAGAAGCGTGTCGATCGCGCGATCGAGATCGCGAAGGCGTGCGGCTGCCCGCTTAAGATCGCAGCCAAAGTGGATCCCGCCGATCAACGCTACTTCGAGCAGGACATTGAGCCGCTCCTCGATCATCCGCTGATCGAATACTGCGGAGAGATCGCCGAGGGACAGAAGGGCGCGTTTCTCGGTGGTGCGACCGCGTTGCTGTTCCCGATCGACTGGCCCGAGCCGTTCGGTCTCGTCATGATCGAGTCGCTCGCCTGTGGCACACCGGTGGTCGCCATTCGCGGCGGCTCGGTTCCCGAAATTCTCGACCACGGCGTCACCGGGTTCATCTGTGACAATCTTGACGACGCGATCGACGCCACCAGGCGCGTGCACACACTCGATCGGCGCGCGTGCCGGCGCGCCTTCGAGCGCCGCTTCACGGCGACGCGCATGGCGGAAGACTACGTGCAGCTCTATCGGCGGATTGCCGCGGACGCCGCCTACGCAGATTGATTCGTCCGCCGTGGAGTTGTAGCGTCAAATGCTCGACGAGCAATTTCCGATCATCGCCGGCCCAGAACGGCCGGCCGTCCCGCTCAGCGTACTTAAGCACGGTGACTGCTTCGGCGTCTTCGACCCACGCGGCAATATCGTGCCGGGCGATGCCAGCGAAGAAGGCATCTATTACGACGGTACGCGCTTCCTGTCGCGATTCGAACTGCTGCTCTTCGGCAACCGGCCGTTGCTGCTCAGTTCCACGGTCAGCGTTGACGACGCGGTGTTCGACGCCGATTTGACCAATCCCGACGTGCTGCGCGATGGGCACATCGCGATCGAGCGCGGAGAGGTCAACGTGCATCGATCGCGCGTGCTGTGGGAGACGGCGTGCGTGGAACGCATCCGCGTCACGAACTTCCGCCTGAATCGCATCGATGTGCCGCTGGCCATCCGTTTCGATGCCGACTTCGCCGACGTGTTCGAAGTGCGCGGTACGCAGCGCGCGAAGAAGGGACAGCGCCTTCCGGATCAGAACGGCGACGACTACCTGATGTGCTATCGGGGGCTCGACGAGCGTGAACGCCGTTCCCGCGTACGGTGGAGTCGCAATCCCGACAAAGTGGACGCCGGGCGAGCGGCGTTTCTGTTGCGGCTCGAACCGAAGGAATCCGCCACCATCGTCATAAGTGTGTCGTATGAAACCGATGCCGTGGCCCCACCGTCGCCAGCACCGGTGGAAAAGGCGTTCGACCATGCGCTGTCGTCTACGCGCGCGCGTCGAGTGTCGCAGGCGGCGGCGAGTGGCCGCGTGCTCAGCTCCAGCGCCATGTTCAACCGCTGGCTGGTTCGCTCGAGCGCCGACCTGCACATCATGCTGACCGACACGCCGCATGGCTCGTATCCCTATGCCGGCATTCCCTGGTTCAGCACACCGTTCGGCCGTGACGGACTGATCACCGCGTTCGAACTGTTGTGGGTGAATCCCGGCATCGCCCGCTGCGTGCTGTCGTTCCTCGCCGACACGCAGGCCACGTCGCACGACGATGCGCAGGATGCGCAGCCGGGGAAGATCCTTCACGAGATGCGCGGCGGCGAGATGGCGGCGCTCGGTGAAGTGCCATTCGGGCGCTATTACGGCAGCGTCGATTCAACACCGCTGTTCGTGATGCTGGCCTACGCGTACTACGAGCGCACCGGCGACCGCGAGTTCATCGACCGTATCTGGCCCAACATCGGTGCGGCGCTGGAGTGGATGATGACGAGCGGCGATCCAGACGAGGACGGCTTCCTGGATTACGCGCGGAAGACCGATGCCGGGCTGCTCAATCAGGGATGGAAGGATTCACACGATTCGATCTTCCATAGCGACGGCAGAACGGCGGACGGTCCGATCGCGCTGTGCGAGGTGCAGGGCTACGCCTACGCGGCGTGGAAGGGCGCTGCGAGTCTGGCTACGTTGCGCGGGGACGGGCGGCGCGCCGAGGAATGGACAGAGCGGGCGGAGCATTTGCGCGAGCGCTTCGAGCTCACCTATTGGTGCGAAGATCTCGGCACCTACGCGCTGGCGCTCGACGGAAGCCGGCGTCCGTGCCGCGTGCGCACGTCAAACCCCGGCCACTGTCTGTTTGCCGGCCTGGTTATGCCCGATCGCGCCAAGCGCGTGAGCGACACGCTGATGTCGGATGCGTCGTTCAACGGCTGGGGCGTGCGCACCGTGGCGGCCAGCGAACGCCGGTACAACCCGCAGTCGTACCACAACGGATCCATCTGGCCGCATGACAACGCGATCATCGCGGCTGGCGTGTCCCGGTATGGCTTTACGGACGCGGCGACCAAGATCCTGAGTGCCACGCTCGAACTGAGCGAGGCGGTCGATCTGCATCGGCTCCCTGAGCTGATTTGCGGATTCACGCGGCGCGGGCGCGAGCCCACCCTCTATCCGGTGGCTTGCGCGCCACAGGCCTGGGCGGCGGGTGCGGTGTATCTGATGCTTGCCGCCTCGCTGGGAATCCATATCGACGCCCCGGCACGCCGCATCTCGTTTTCACGTGGCCGTCTGCCTGAGTCGATCGATTGGCTTCGCCTGACCGATCTGAAAGTGGGCGATGCCAGCGTCGATCTGCAGCTCGAGCGGCACCCGCACGATCTCGGCGTCACCATCATCCGTCGCGAAGGCGACGTCGAGATCGTTACGGTGAAGTAGGCGGGTTAACGCCGGCGGGACGAAGTCGAGGATGAGCGTTTGGAGGCTCCGGCGCCGACCGGCTCCTGTTTCTCTTCTTCTTCTTCTTCCTCACCTTGGTGTGCGCCTTCGGCGGCTTGTTCGTTGATGCCACCTTCGGCCAGGGTGTTGAGCTTTTCGTCAGCCGCCTTTTCTTCGTCCAGCGTCTCCTGGAGCAGATCAGCCGCCTCGTCGTGACCCATCGCTCGTGCCCAGGCGACGAGCGTGCCGTACGCCGCCATCTCGTAGTGCTCGGCGCGCTGCGCCGCAGCGATCAGGCACGCATCGGCGGTCGGCTCGTCGAAGTCCTCCTGCATAATCGCCTGCGCTTCCTGGATGATGCCGGCGATTCCATCACAGTGCTTGCCGCGAGCCTTCTCCTCCAGCGATTCAAACACCTGCTCGAGCCGCTCGATCTGCTGCCGCGTTTCCTCGAGGTGCGATTCGATCGCCTCGCGCAGCTCAGGTGAGTTCGCCGCCTTGGCCATCTTCGGCAGCGCTTTGGTCAGCTGCTTTTCAGCGTCGTAGGTGTCGCGAAGTTCGTCCACAAACGCTTCGTGCAAGGTTCCCATTTCAGCCATTGGTTCTCTTCCTCTCGTGAGATGTCATCCGTGTTCACCGCCGTGCAAGACAGACTCCCACCATCGCCTCCCGGTTTGGGCGGGCACGAAGCCTGCCAGCACGTGCCTTGCACAGGTCCAGCGGAGGCGTCATGGCACGTCGAACAGAGCAGCGTCGAACAGAGCAGAAGAGATCAGGGAAGGTCCGTTACGCGGTGGTCGGCATGGGTCACATCGCTCAGGTAGCCGTCCTGCCGGCGTTCAGGCATGCGCGCCGCAACTCGGTTCTCGCGGCCCTGGTCAGCGACGATCCCACCAAGCAGCGGCTCCTGTCGCGAAAGTATCGGGTTCCGAGCTACTCGTACGAGCAGTACGAGGAGTGTCTCGAACAGGTTGACGCCGTGTATATCTCGCTGCCGAACTCGATGCACGCCGAGTACACGATCCGGGCGGCGCGCGCCGGAGTCCACGTGCTGTGCGAAAAGCCGATGGCCGTCACCGCCGACGAATGCGAGGAGATGATCGAGGCCTGCGAATCGAATCGCGTCAAGTTGATGGTGGCGTATCGGCTTCATTTCGAAGAGATCAATCTGAACGCCATCGACATCGTCCGTCGTCGGCAGATCGGCGAGCCGAAGTTCTTCAACTCCTCGTTCGCGATGACGGTGCGTCCGGGTGACATCAGGACGAAGCGGGCGCTTGGTGGCGGCACCCTCTATGACATCGGCGTGTACTGCATCAACGCGGCGCGCGGACTGTTCCGCGCCGAACCGAAAGAGGTCGTTGCGCTCTCGGTGAACAGCGGCACAGCCAAGCTCAACGAGATCGATGAAACAACGGGGGCGGTGTTGCGATTCGACGGCGAACGCCTCGCCACGTTTGTGACCAGTTTCAACGCCCATGATGTCGCCGCGTACCGAATCGTGGGAACGAAGGGGCAGTTGCATGTGAACCCGGCGTACGAGTACGCGGGAGGTCTCGCTTACGAACTGACCGCCAATGGCAAAACCAAGCGCCACCGGATCGGCAAGCGCGATCAGTTCGCCCCGGAGCTGTTGTACTTCTCCGACTGCATCGTGAAGAACCGCAACCCGGAGCCATCAGGCGAGGAGGGGCTGCAGGACGTGCGCATCGTGCAAGCCCTGTATGAATCGGCTGAGACGGGGAAGGTGATGCAGATTCCCGCGTTCTCACGGCGTGCGCGACCGAGTGGAAAGCAGCGCATCACGCGACCTGGAATCAGCAAGCCTGCTCTCATCAAGGTCGAGAGCCCAAGCGAAGACTAGCGTGTAGTGTCCGGCTTCAACCGGACCATTCGGACTCCAGCTGAGCCATCGGTTGGTACGAATGCTGCTCTGCTATTTGCATGGCCGGCACAGTCGGCCGTGGAGGTCATGGCAATGCTCGAGACACTCATCGTTGTGCTCGTCATCCTCTGGCTACTGGGGATGGTCAGCTCGTACACCCTGGGCGGATTCATTCACATCCTGCTCGTGGTGGCGATCGTCATTCTGTTGCTGCGCGTCATCCAGGGACGGCGGGTAGTGTGACGGGGCATACCCGTTGCACAACCTGACTGATCAGGAGGCAAGAAGTTATGAATAGATCGCTCACCTTGGCGACAGTGATGCTCCCGGTCCTGTTTGCCAGCGGCTACGCCTGCGCGACGCGTGATACCAGCGTGGTGACGACGCCGCCGCCGCGTACGTCGGAAGTGACGTCGACGGCGCCGACAGCGCCGCAGACCGTTCCGAGCGCCGATCGCGGCTCGATCCCAGTCGGGCAGGAGATTGACGTGCGTTTGAGCAATAGCCTCAGCTCCGAAACCGCGCAGGTCGAGCAGCGGTTCGAAGCCACGACCGCGGTCGATTTGATGCAGGACGGCCGCGTGCTCGTGCCGGCGGGATCCATAGTGCAGGGGATCGTCAGCAGCGTGGACAAGGCGGGCCGTGTCGACCGTGCTGGTTCGCTGACCTTAACTTTCGATCGCATCCGCGTACGCGGACGCGACCAGGATATGCGTGCGACTGCCACGCAGATATTCGAAAGTAAGGGTATTCGTGGGGAGGCCGGCACCGCCGGTGTCGGCGCCGGCGTCGGCGGCATCGTCGGCGGCATTATCGGCGGCGTGAAGGGCGCAATCCTCGGTGCGGCGATTGGCGCCGGCGGCGCAATCGCGGCGACTGACGGCAAGGACATCGAGTTGCCGGCGGGATCGGTGGTGCGCATCCGGTTCGATACGCCCGTGCGTGTGGTGGGATAAGGAACAGCGTGGACATGAACTCCGATGGGCGATTAGCCCATCGGAGTTTTTTTGTGTACGGTCAGCGCGCCGGTCGCGGCTCGACGTTCGAACTCTGCCACGAATCGAACTGACGCTGGGCTTCATCGCGCGCGATCCCATAGCGATTCTGGAGCTTCCCGATCAACTGCTCGGAACGCCCCTGAATCTGATCCACGTCATCATCGGTGAGCTTGCCCCATTGTTCGCGGATCTTCCCCTTCAGCTGCATCCACTGACCCTTGAAGGTATCTTCGTTCATTGGTGTCCTCCTCCGACGTTTCTTCGGATGAGGGAGCACGGCTCATGCCATGCAACGGCTCAGCACGGGCCGCGTGTCGGTGGCGTTCCGCTTGCAACCCGTGACGTACATGGCTCGGGGGATCTGGACGGGTGCGCTATCGTTCGGGCTGGTCAACATTCCAGTCGAAGTACACACCGCAGTACGTGACACTCGCCCGCATTTCCGTCTGCTGCACGCGAAGGATCGCTCGCCCATCAATTACGAGCGGGTCTGTCAGAAAGAAGGCTCGGCCGTCGGATGGGACGATCTCGTCAAGGGCTACGAGTACGAGAAGGGCCGCTTCGTCGTGCTCACCAAGGAAGACTTCGCCTCAGCCGCGCTCGAGAAGACACGGCGGATCGACATTCTCGATTTCGTCAACGCCGAAGACATCGACGATCGTTTCTTCGACAAGCCGTACTACCTGACACCGGGCAAGGGCGGCGACGTCGCCTATGGCCTGCTGCGCGAGGCGATCCGCGAATCGGGCCGCATCGGGATTGCCAAGTTCATCATGCGCGAAGTGCAGCACCTCGCCGCGGTCGAAGTGGTCGCCGAGGCACTCGTGCTCTCAACGTTGCGGTTTGCCGACGAGCTCGTAGAGGTCGGCACCCTCAACGTGCCGAAGCGAACTTCGGTCGGCAAAAAAGAGCTAGACATGGCGACCTCGCTCGTCGAGAGTCTTGCCGCCGAGTGGAATCCCGAAAAGTACACCGACGACTATCGCGAGAACCTGATGCGAGTAATCAAAGCCAAGATGAAAGGGAAGAAAGCCGATCTCGTCGCGGAGGAGCCGCCGCGCGACGCGAAAGTCATCGATCTCATGGAACGGCTGCGTCAGAGCCTCGACGCGTCGAGCGGACGAGGGCGGCGGCGAGCTGCAGCCAGCAGTCCACGCGCGAAGATGGCGCGTGCCACGACCCGTCGTTCGACCCGGTCGGCCGGCTCGCGTGCGCGCTCGTCGCCGCGGCGCCGAGCGTCCTAGCGCATCACTGCAGGAGCCGATCGAGCGCCCGTTCGATTTCGGCCAGCAGGCGATCGACGTGATAGTTCCACTGACCGAGCTTCCGCTCGTATGGGCTGTCCCCTCGGTCGCGGAGGCGGATGATCTCGTCGATGCTCGGATTCTTGATGCCGCGCTTCTGCACCTCGCCCACATACTCCGGTGTCACACCGTGATCGCGCATCCGAATCAGACTCTCAATGGGAACCTCCTTGTATCCGAGGACGGCCATCGCGACGATGTAATCCGGCGTCACGCCGTGGTCGCGGGCCTTGATCAAGTCGGGCAGGGTCAGCTTGTAGCCTGCATCGCGCATGTCACGAAGGTAATCGCGGTCCAACCCGTGGTCTCTGGCGCGAATCGCCTCGTCCAGAGATACCGGCGAGTAGCCCAGGTTGCGTAGAACGGCCAGATACTCTGGATCGACGCCATGATCGCGGGCGCTAACCAAATCACGTGCTGCCGAGCGATAGCCGGCCTGTCGCATCCCGCTCACGTAATCAGGATCGACGCCGTGATCTCGGAACCGGACGAGATCGTCAGCTGAAAGATCGCTCACGCCCAGCGCGCGCAGTCCGCGCACGAACTCGGGATCGACGCCGTGATCGCGAAAGCGAATGAGTGCGTCCAACGTTCCGACGCGGTAGCCGGCGCGCCCCATCTCCCGCAGGAAGTCGGTGCCGACGCCATGATGCCCGGCACGCACCAGGTTCTCGATGTCCGGGCGCTCGTACTTCTGCCCGGCCAGCTCGTCGATGAACTCGAACCCGATCTCGTTCTGCGCCAGCGCGAACAGTTGCTGCGCGCTCGGCCGGCTGAAGCCGCGGCGTGTGAGCCCGGCGATGAACGTCTCGCTGGGCACGAACCGGAAGGTTCCTGAGCCAATGCGGTTTGTGAGCGTGCCGTCGATCTCGAGTGAGCCGGCTTCGCGCGAGATGCTGACACGCACCGGTCCGTTGGCGTCCGGCATCGGCTTCGACAGCAGCCGCTCGACGTCACGCGCGGAGAGCTCACCGTTCCACGAGAACCGGCCGGCACCGATTCGCAGCAACACAGAATTACGGGTGCGCGAGGGTCGGAGGTCCCACGTGCCTGCAACGTTGTCCTGCGAGCCGATCGGTTGTTCAGCAGCGTTCGCGGTCGCGCCAGGCGCCTGCGATGGTGGCTGATCGGCTGATGATGCCGTGGTCATCGTCATCGCCGCGAACGGCAGCAGCAGCGCGGTGCCGAGTGTCGCGCCCGCGAGCCACATGCGTCGCGACGGTACCGTGCGGTTGCGTGCCGGATCGAGGACGGCCCGCATGCGGCCTTCGAGCTTGTCGAAACTCGCCATCCCGACCACGAGCGCGGGCGCGCGGCGACCGCTCCAGCTATACGCCAGTTCGAGCAGATGGCCCGCATACTCGTCCGCCTGTGCGCCAGCCGCCAGCACGCGATCGTCGCAGGCCAGCTCTCGTTCGATACGCAACCGGCGTGCGACGTACCACACACCGGGATGGAACCAGTACGCGGCGCACGCGATCGCCGACAGTATTTGCGTCAGGCAATCACGGCGGGCGATGTGGGCCAGCTCGTGAAGCAGCACCGCGCGTCGCCGATCCTCATCCCAGGCGTCTGCGTCGGACGGAATCACAATCGACGGGGCCATCGTCCCGCGCGTCATCGGCACTAAATGGATACCGCTGCGGCGCAGTGCGACCGATCGCGTTACGCCAATGCGGGCAGCGCAGTCATCGAGTGCGCGGATCCAGTTTCGATCGCTGATGGCGGTCGTCTCATCGACGACGCGGCGTGCGGCTGACCACTGACGGACCAGACGAGCGAACAGGACCAGTGCGCCAACGACGTAAATCGCGCCCAGCAACAGTGGCCAGGGCAGACGCGAGTCGAGAAAGGCATTCGCATCCTCGTCCACGCGCGCGACTGGGGCGCGGGTGTAGATGCTGGCGCCAATCGTAGGCGCGACGTGTGCACGCTGTGCGACGTCGATCGCCGTGTCTGTTACGGACGATGCGATCGGCACCGCGATTGGCCAGGTCGGCAGCATCGTTGCGATCACTGGTAGTGCCAGCAGTCCGACGATAGTGAGAGTCCAGATGAAGTGCCGTGTCGCGGCGGAGGCGCGAGACATCACGGCGACGGCCGCAGCCGCCGCGGCCATGAGGATCGATCCCTTGATGAAGACGGCGATGAAGAACGCGGTCATGGCTTGCCTCCGTGTTCGCGGACCTGTTTGAGCAGCTTGGCCAGGCGTTGATACTCCGCATCGGAGAGTGGCTGATCGGCGATGTCGAGCAAAGCGGCCATTGCCGATCCCGGCGAGTCGTTGAAGAAGGTGCGCACGACCTGCTGGAGCGCCGAGCGGCTGGCGTCCTCGGGCTTTGCGGCCGGGAAGTAGACGTAGCGCGGGCCATCGTATTCGCGGCGTAGCAGACCGCGCTCGATCATGATCTCGAGCAGCTTGCGGACGCTGGATGGGCTGGGCGCGTCCGCCAACTCGGCGCGGATGTCTTCGATCGCGGCCCGCTGGCGGCGGTGCACGATCTCCATGATCTGGCTTTCGCGGCGGGTCAGATGGACGTGGCGTGGTCGTTTCACGATGGCTCCGCAGCGTGCGCGAATTTTTTCGCCCAGAGCGAATATATTCGCCTATATGGAGGATGTCAACTGATGTTCCTCGGAAGTGGAGTTTGCTCCGCCACTCCGTTGGCTCGATCCGTCAGGTTCTGGCATCTCCGCGCTGCGGATCGAATCGCAGCTCGAGCCCAGGGCGACAATCACACACACGACATGAACTGTCTTCTTCAAACGCTTAATTTTGCTTTCGCGCTCCTGTGAAGGTGCCGTTACCGAAGTCTCCCGCCGACAACGTGCCCTTCATCGAATCCTTGCTGTCCACCGCGCCCGCGTACTTCAACTCGATCGGTGTGCCCTGCACTGTGGCCGAGACGACAAACTCGATCGCCTGACCTTTGATCGTGCCGGTGAGATCGGCTTGCCCCATCAACTGCGAGGAATACTGACCGGTCAGCTTCTCGCCATCCTGCTTGAACGTCAGCGTCGGATTGCTTTTGCCCGCTGGCGAGTCGACAGTGAAGATCCAGACGCCAGTCACGTCTATGGTGTTCGTCTGTGCCAACGCCGCTGCGTTGAGGCTCGAGAGGAAGACCGCCGCCGCGAGTGCCATGAGCCACGTGGATGTCTTCGTCATGACGGCGATTATCGACCCTTTTGTTCCGGAAAGGAGATCGCAAAAAATGCGTACGAGTGATCCTTTTTCTGCGGTTGCCCGTCTATCTGAATGGCAACGATCCGAAGACATCGGGCGCGACATCCGCCTGCACGCACTCGTGGTTGGCATTTGCTGACCGCGAGCCACCATCATCGGCGTGGTGCCCGCGAGGCATGCTTCTCTCCTGACAGGCCGACAGATGGATGTCTGTCGGGTCGTTGCCGCCTGCCCTCGGTGTCCGAGCCAACCTTCCACTCCTTCATCTCGTCAAAGCCACCGTTAGAAAGGCATCGGTAACCGAGGACACTACGCACAGTCCGGCTGAAGCCGGAGACTACGCGATGAGTAAACCACCCGACCTCGTCTGGGGCACCCTCGATCTGCTGCTGCTCAAGATCGTCGCCCTCGAGCCGCTGCATGGCTGGGCAATCAGCCAGCGGCTCAAACACGTCTCAGGCGATGAGTTGCAGGTCAGCGACGGCTCGCTCTATCCCGCGCTCCACAAGCTCGAGCTCGCCGGATGGATCACCGCCGAGTGGAAGACCAGCGAGTTGGGCCGCCGGGCCAAGTTCTACTCGCTCACCCGCGCCGGCCGCCGTTACCTGGATCAGGAAACCGCACACTGGCATCGCCTGACGTCGGCAATCAGCCGGGTCCTCGCGTTGAAGGAGATGTAACGATGCGCCGTTGGATACACGCGATCCCTGCTCGTCTCAAGGCCATCGTCTACCGCCGACGCATCGAGCAGGATCTCGACGATGAGCTCGCGTTTCATGTGGCGATGCAGGCCCGAGCCAATGCACGAGAGGGCATGACCGACGCCGAAGCGTACCGCCGCGCGCGCCTCGAGATCGATGGCGTAGAGCAGACCAAAGAGCGCTCACGCGATGTGCTGCCGTTGCACTGGGCGCGTGACGCGATCCAAGACGTTCGCTATGGGCTGCGCGGCCTTCGCAAGTCGCCGCGCTTCACCGTGGCCGCGGTGCTGACCGTGGTGCTCGGCGTCGGCGCCAACGCCACGATCTTCAGCGTGTTGAATCCCTTGCTGTTCAAGGCGCTGCCATATCCCGAGCCCGAGCGCATCGTCCAGGTGTTCCGCACGTCGCCGCAGTCGGATCGCTGGCCGCATTCGATGGCGAACTATCTGGATCACCGCGCACGGAACACCGTCTTTGAGCATCTCGCGGCAGTCAACTGGGAGGATACGAGCTTCGCCGAACCAGGTCAGCCCGCTGAACGGCTGTTTACGCTACGCACCACGGGGAACTTCTTTGGGCTGTTCGGCGTTGGCCCGCTGATCGGTCGCACGTTCACCGACGCCGACGACCAAGCGGGTGCCGGCGAGGTGGTGGTGCTCTCGTATGGATTCTGGCAACGCCGCTTCAACGGGGACCCGACGATTGTCGGACGGGCGATACGGTTGAACGGCGGCAACTCGACGGTCGTCGGCGTGATGCCGAGAGACTTCGAGTACCCGCTCTTCTGGGGAAACATCGATCTATGGCGGCCGTTCGCTGCGACGGCCCAAGTGCGGCAGGACCGCGGGAACAACTTCGTGCGCGAGTTCGGCCGTCTCAAGCCCGGCGTCACTCCCGATCAGGCCGACGCGGCGATGAAAGCCATCGACAAACAGATACTGGCCGAGCACGCGAATCTCGATCGGCGAGGAGGGATGCGCATTGAAAAGCTGAACATCGTCAATCCGGTGATGCGACGCATGTCGGCATTTGCCTTCGGCCTGACGTTCCTCGTGCTGCTCATCGCGTGCGTGAACCTCGCCAACCTGCAGCTGGCGCGCACGGCGGCGCGGGCACGCGAGTTCGCGATTCGCGGCGCGATCGGCGGCGGCAAAGGGCGGCTTCTCAGGCAATCGCTCGCCGACAGTCTCCTGTTGTCGCTGGTCGGCGGCGCGATCGCCATTCCGCTCTCGTTCTGGTGCACGCGACTCATCGCTGCGCAGCAATTTGCCGACCTGCCGGACGTTCGCGTCGTGCTGGAGCCAGCGACGCTGGCATTCGCCTTTGGTTCCGCGATGGTGACGGGCCTGATCTTCGGAGCGGTGCCGGCGTGGCTCGCCTCGCGCGCCGATATCAACGATGTGCTCAAGCAGAATCCGCAGAGCATGACGGCGGGGGCTGGGCCGCAGCGATTTCGTAAAGGGCTGATCGTCGCTGAGATCGCGTTTGCGCTGATCATTCTGTCTGGTGCCGTTTCGCTCGTGCGCGGCCTGCAGCGCATCACTGCTGTTGATCCCGGCTGGCGCGTTGACGGCGTCCTGGCCGCGCGGCTCAATCTCGTTGGGCCGACCTACAGCGATCCGGTCGCACGCCGCTCCTTCTTCGAGACGCTGCGCGATCGTGTGGCCGGGATCCCCGGTGTCGCCAGCGCTGCCGTCTCGAGCTCGTCGGTTCCGACCGCGACCTTTTCTGCCAGCACCTCATTCGCTGTCGAAGGCCGCACGGATTCAGTGCTGGCCTACAACGAGCGCGTGACGCCGGAGTACTTCGCGACCTTGCAGGTGCCGCTTCGCCGCGGTCGTCTGTTCACGGCCGACGACCGCTTCGGACGGACACCGGTAATGGTGATCAACGAAGCCATGGCTCGCGCGCTCTGGCCGGGTGAGAATCCGCTTGGCAAACGCATCGGAAACCGGGGACCGAACCCGAACTGGCGTGAAGTGGTTGGCGTCGTTGGAGATGTCACCTTCCCATCGTTTGGCGCCTCGTACAGCGTTGACACTGCGTTCGAGACCTACCAGCCGTTGGCGCAAACGGGAACTCAATTCGTCAACATCCTGCTGCGAACCGATCGACAGGCCGACGTCATTGCGTCGGAATTGCGGCGTGTCGTGTCGGCGCTCGATCGCGACCTTCCGGTGTACGGCCTCATCACTGCCCGGGCTGCCGAGCAGCGGCAGACTGCGAGCCTGCGATTGCTCGCCAATGTCCTCGCCGGATTCGCTGCCCTCGGGCTGCTCCTCGCCGCAATCGGCATCTTCGGTGTCGTGTCGTACTCCACTGCGCAACGCGCGGGGGAACTCGGCATGCGCATGGCGCTTGGTGCGCGCCAATCGGCCGTGCTGTGGCTCGTGCTCGAGCAGGGCGTGCGCCTGACGATGGTGGGCGCGGCGGTTGGACTCGCGGGAGGACTTGCGCTCGGTCGAGTGCTGTCGTCGCTGATGCCCAATCTGCCGGCGCCGGAGGTCTCGATCGTGCTCGGCGCCTTTGCGTTCATGGTATTGGTGGCGATCGCCGCGTTCTCCATTCCCGCGTGGCGTGCCTCGAGGACCAATCCCATGCTCGTGTTGCGCCACGAGTGATATGGGCGGGTCTAAACACCCGCCGCTACTGCCCGCCTCTATGAACCCTCTTCTTCCGACCGATACATGGATCAACGAGGAACGCGATCAGTGAAGGACCGCGAAGAGGGAAGTCAAATGAAGAAATCTGCCATGCTCGTGGTGTTCGCCATCGTCGTGTCGGTGGGAATTGCTGTGAAGCTCTCGACAGGCGAGGAGGCCAACGGAGCGCCGCGGGCGACCACGCAGACGGCGCCGACGCGAATCAACAAGGAGTTCGATATCGCTGCCGGCTCGGTGGAAAGCGTGGCATTCACCGCTCCGGGCCGGCCGGGAACGTTGTCTGGCAAGTGGCGCGCGAGCGGCAAGGGCGGCAACGATGCGCTCTCCGGCTTCACGCTCACCGACCCGAGTGACGCGGTGCTCGACTCGGCGTTCAAGGGTTCGTCGGGCAACTTCCAGGTGAAGGTCTCGGCTGCCGGCAAGCATACGTTCTTCTTCGAGAACGCGGGCAACAAGCAGATGCCGCGTCACGTGACGCTCGACGCCGAGTTCACGCCCGACTGATCAAGAGGTCCGGCTGAAGCCGGACACTACTTCTTAAGCTCCGTCTGTAAGAGCTTTTCGAAGCGCTGAATGTCTTCGTTGTTCTCGATGCATTCGTACTCACGAATGCGCTCGCCGGGCTTCAGCCTCAACGTCGCGTACTGTTTCCACGGCTTGGTCAGCACCTCGGGATCTTCGGCCGTCGCTTCATAGATGATCGTGTCGTGCGTGTCGCGAGTGTAGCGCTCGGTGACTTTCAGCTTGTCACTGTGGAAGGTGCCGACGCCGGCGAGCCATGTGTTGGTGTTGAATCCGGTCACCTCGACGACGAGCGTATCGCCTTCCCAATGGCCGATTGAGTCGCCAAGATACGACGGCTCCATGTCGTCAGGGTGCCCGCGACCGTCGGTCGGAATGAACCGGAACGCATGATGGACTTCGTAGATGATCACCACGCGGTGCGGCTGCTGAATGATTTCAAAGGGCAGCGGCCGGAAGGTGATGCGCGGCACACCTGAGATCAGGCAGCGCGCCATCGGATCGTCAATACCTTTTCTGGCGAGAAACTCCTGCCGCTTCTTCTCGGCCTCCGGCTTATAGGGCGGAGGCTCGGGCGGAGGCAACGGCTTGCGGCCCGCCGCCGCGTCGTACTGTTTGATCGCTTCGAGCTCGGCGTCACCGAACAGCAGTGCGAATCCGCCGCCGACCCACACGCCCGAAAGATCAGGTTTGCCGTCGGCGGTGCGGGGGACCGGCTTCAAGGCGGGTTTCTGAGTTTGCGCGATCGGCGATCCGGCAAGCAGCACCGCGATCGCAATCGCCACGAAGGGCGCGAGCACACGTTTCACGGCAATCGCTCCTTCGCGCCTATTGCCCGCCGGTGCCGGCAGGCGGCCCGCAGTTCAACTTCTTGCCATCGGCGAACGTGACGTCGCGTCCGGCGGCCTGCGTCGGATTCGCCCGCGCACGCCAGCCGAACACCTTCACGGTGTCGCCGACCTTCATCGTCGCGTCCTTCTTCCAGCCCTGGCGGACGAGCATGTTCGGCGGGTAGCCCTCGACCTTCCACTGGGTGACGGCACCCTTGGCATCCTTCACGTCCACGTAAAAATAGATGTGCGGGTTCTGCCAGTCGATCTTGGCGACGGTTCCAGTGATGGTCACCGGCTTGTCGCCCTCGTACTCGGCCGCAAAGGAATGGTGGGCCGATACGGCAGCCGTCCCGACGAGGAGGCTCAACGCGATGACACAGACACACTTCATCGATGTAGTCCTCTTTGGCGTAATGCGACGGCATTGTAACCGAGGATCAATGCGCGATGGTCACCCTCCACTCGAGTGGCACCGACACGGGGAGATAACAGACCGCTGCATCGCAGGCCTGATAGGTGAGCTGGCCCGTGATGGAGAGGCGTGACTCCGCGGTGAGAGCAACCAGCTGCGCCGGTGTTCCAGCGACGGTCATGCCCAGCGTCAAGCGAAACGGGCGGTCATAGACGAGCACAGTCTCATTGAGCGGCGTGAACAGATAGGACACCGGCCGGGGATAGACCACCTCGTCAACCGCCAGCGCCCGGTTTGGTTCAATTGCGATCGCCACTGCCCGGTACTGCGTGCCGGGCGCGTAGACGTGTACGCCTTTCTTCGGTCTGACATCGACGGCGACGGACATCTTCGTTCCTGACGTGACGATGTCCGGCGCAAGCGACGCGGTGAAGGTAAGGTGGCGTGTGGATTTCGAGATGGCGCGCGCGGCACCGTTGGCCAGCCCGGTAGCGGACCCGGCGATCAGTAGCGCGAGGGCGCAGACGAGAGGACGGATGTTCACTCCTTCGAAAGCGCCTGCTGGATCCGGCGTTCGATCTCTTTCTCATCGCCGGGTTTGTAGCCGGCGTGCTTCCACAGGACCTTGCCCTTTGCGTCGAGGAGGACGTGCGTTGGCGTCATGCGCAGGTCGTAGTCCTCGGCCACCGAGCGGCTGCCGAGCAGGATTGTTGCCGTGTAGCTGTGGCTCGCGCGCCAGACGGCGATCAGCTTTTGTTCGTCGGGGAGCACGTTGATCCACACCATCGACAGACCACGATCCTTGTTGGCGTTGTAGATCTTCTGCACCAGCGGAAACGCGGCGTTGCAGTACTGACAGGTGGGGAAGAAGAACGCGACCAGTGTCGCGTTCCGACCCATCACCTGGGAGAGCGACCGCTCGTCGCCCTCGAGCGTCTTCAGCGTGAATGGCTTGAAGTTTTCCGCGAACGCCGATTGCGGCGCCAGCGCGATCGCCGCGGCCAGTATGAGCGACGCGACTCTCATTGCTGTTCTTCCCTCGCGCCGGGGAATGGACGCGACGCGGGCTGATCGGTGACGGTTGGCGTCTTTGAGGCACGCCCCAGGCGCATCGAGTAGGTGGCAATCGCGACGTATTCAGGGAACGTCGAGTCGCCGCGGGTCGCCGTGTTCGGGTTGCGGAAGCGATTGAAGTAGTAGCCAATCGGCACGTTGAGCGAGATCGCATGACGTCCGCTCATCACGGTAATCCCTGGCTCCCAATACATCTCGACACCCGGACGACGGAAGCCCTCGGAGCGGCCGATCAGGTCATAGCGTGGAACGCCTTCCATGCGCCAGGCGAGCGACGCCGAGACGCGACGCGTCACCGACACCGACGTGCCGGCCCGGAAGATGAACTGGTCCGAAACCGTATTGACGTTGGTCGGATTGGTCGTCGTGGCCACGTTGCCGCGCGACGGGGCGCCCGTGTTGCGCGGGTTGAGCAGCCACGTGCCCGACCCGAAGGCGACGAAGCGGCCCATCATCTTGTAGGCCTGCAGATCCGAGATGAGGCCCCAGCCGCCATCGCCCGGGTTTACCGAGATGTCGACGTAGCGTTCGAGGTTGTTGTTGCCGTTCCCGTCGGGGAAGACGTCGGTGGCGCCGTTGTCGCCGGTCGGGAACTTCACGCCCCCGCCGACGCTGATGTTCCAGGAACGATGTGTTGACGGGCTGAGCAGCGACATACGAGCCAACGTGGTGATGTCGCCGATGCCCCGTGCGTTTTCATTCGCCCGCGTCCCGGGACCGCCGGCGCGTGGCGACGGAATCCCCCACGACGCTTCGACGAAAGGAATGCCGACATTGACACTGACGCGCGGCGTCGCCTGATACGAGACCGTCGTGGTGAGCGAGTTCTGTCGGTTGACGACGTAGGTCTGCTCTGTCTCGCGCTGCCGCTGCCGCTCGGTGCCGTTGTAATGGATGTCGGCGGTGGAGTTGCGGCCGGTGAACGTCAGGTTCCACGTGCCGACGTCCTGATCAAGCGTCCCGGTGGTCCCGAACATCGGCGAGGTCTGCCGCAGCAGGATGCAGCCCTGGGCCAGAGCGTCGGAGGCCGCGATCAACAGGGCGCTCACGCCCAAACCCGCCACGATTGCCATTCTCACGCGTATCATCGACCTCGCCTTTACCCGCCAAACCGCCGAGTTGTGAGGGGCGAGTGTACGGGGATGTGCGTGAGGCCTCAATAACGGGGATCTACTACTGTTTGTTGGGATGCTCGGTGTGGGTACGGAGTTGGCGGAGGAAACGGATAAACACGGAGCAACGGAGAGACGGAGGTTTTAAATCAAGCTGGGTTGACGCGACGCGCGTACTTTTGGCGGCTGATACTTCGCGAGAATTGCCACATCTAAGACGACACGCACCGCCAATCAAGCGATTCCGGCCGGCCCGAACATTGCCCTATCCGGAGCGATGCTGATCGATACTCCTGTTAACAGAATCACGCACGAAATCCTCGCGGCGGCCATTGAAGTGCACCGCATCCTCGGCCCTGGGTTGTTCGAGGGTGTATGAGCCGTGCTTCCACTGCGAACTCGGTGTCCGGAAGCTGCGTTTCGAACGCAGCGCGTGGTTCCGACCCACTACAAGGGAATGCGGTTCGGCGCGACCTACCGCGTCACTTGATAGTGGAGGGCCTGATTGTCGTGGAAACGAAGTGCGTGGCGACTTTGTTGCCAGTCCACAGCGCGCAGGTGCTGACATACATGAAGCTGACTAACTG
>DAINQP010000059.1:0-25930 GCA_036742665.1 Vicinamibacterales bacterium
CGGCGTGTTCACACCGCGGCGCTTGGCCTCGTAGCTGGCGGCCAGCACGATGCCACCACCGACGATCACCGGTCGGCCGCGTAGCCGAGGATCGTCCCGCTGCTCGACCGACGCATAGAACGCGTCCAGGTCGGCGTGGAGGATCTGGGCGACGGGCACGAACGCATGTTCGCATCGCGCGCGGACGGATACGCGGCTGGCGGAACGTGTCCGGCCGGACGCTGCTAATCCACGCAGGCGTGCGGCTCCTCCAGATCGTTCTCCAGCGCTGCGAGGGCAGTGCCGTCTACCAGGGACGCTTCGCGCGCCAGGACAATCTATAACGAGTAGGCGAGCATCTACTGTTGCCGCTCGTACACAGTGACGGTCGTCACTACCCGCCCCGACGAATCCACGCCCTTTGTCGTCGTTGTCATCGTCTTGGCATCAGCTGACAATGCCACCGTGGACTTCGCCGCGACCCGCCCACCCATCTTGACGATCGTCTCGTAGACACCTGGCGAAACCTGATTGTAAGCATAGGTGACGAACGCGTCGATGCCCTGCAGCGCGTAGTCCTTGCCGTCGATGCGACCCTGCCATTCGAGATGAGTCACGCCGCCGCGCGGGTGCACCATCTCGTAGATCACTTTCATTCCATCGGCGCCCCATGGCTCGATCGTGTAGGTCGCGCGCTTATATGGCGGCGGTCCAGGGTCGTACGTGGATTGCGCGATGTTCAGCGACCACGAACCAAACCAGGAGGATGGAGTTTGGGCGGCGCTCGTCAGGGGGAGCCCGACGAGCGCCAGGAAGGACGCGACGACTAGCCGTCCTAGGGTTTGCAGGGAGCGGGATCCCACTTCGCAGCGTTCGGCTCGCGGCGGAAGTGCGTGCTGGTGACGAACTCCTGCGCGAGGTATTTCGGATCGTTGACCACGGTCGTGACGACGAGCCATTCGCCGCCATCGGGCGCAGCGAACCGATCGAAGAACTCCGTCATCGTCGTGTCTTCGCTGTAGGGCACACCGTTCCGGCGCAGCCACCCGCCACTCAATTGCGTGGTGACCACCTTCAAGTTGCCGAACCGCGGCGCGGGCGGCGCGGCTGCGGGCGGTGCACCCTGTCCGCCGCCACCGCCGCCGCCACCGCCGCCTCCTCCCCCACCACCACCGCCACGGCCTCCGGCAGCGGGTCGCTCCCATTCAGCAACCGAGAACCCCTGCAGCGATTTCCCCGCCGGCGGCGCCATCGACTTGTTGAACACCAGCCGGCGCGTTTGCTGGCCGTTGTCGGTGTCGATCTTCAACGTGTTGTCGTTTTCCCAGGTGATGTGCAGCCGCATCGGCATGCGCATCACACCGGCGGCACCAAACGCGAGACACGATCCGTCTTTCGAGGTGTCCCATGTGTCGGCCACCTTGCGGCCTTCGGGACTGATCGGCACGCTGGCGTAGTCGCCCTTCGGCGGCGTCACCATCCGCCATCGCCAGTCCTCGTTGACGATCGACACCCAGTAGCCGGTGAGATCGATCGGCGCCGATGCCTGGGGCGTCTGTGGCGCGGCCGGTGTAGCGCCGCCACCCCGTTGTGCGGAGACGGTAGCCGCCAGCGCGGACGACACCGCCAACGCGGCGATCAGTCGGGGATATCTCATGGATGTCCTCTTCAACGCGCGCGGCTCGACGTCGCCGGCGTGCTCAAACTCTTGTACGCCGCCTCGAGAAACGCGTCCGTCGTCCAGAAGCCCTGCGTGGCACCATAGCGTCCCTCGTAGTCGCGAACGAGCTTCGCTGCCTTGACCTGCTCCAGCGTCATGCGCTTGTCGATCGCGTCCTTCAAACGGTCGCGAACGATCGTCACCAGGTCGAGATACTCGACGACGTCTGCTTCATCAGCGAGACGGCCATGACCAGGAATCACGTAGGTGCCGCCTTCCTGCTTGTCTTTCGGCACCGTGATCTCGACGATCCGATTCAGCGCCGCGATGATGCCATTGAGACTTCCGCCCTGTTGCACGTTGATCACCGGGAACGTCGTGTTGATGTAGACGTCGCCGGTGACCACGACGTCCGACTTGCGGAAGTAGACGATGATGTCACCGTCGGTGTGGGCATTCGGCTGATACAGCATCTGTATCGCCTCGCCGTTGAAGAACATGTCATATCGGCGCACGAAGAACGTGTCGGTTGGCATCGCCGCAGCCGGCGCCGCGGCTTGACCGCCTTCGCCGCCGGCCATTCGCAGCTGCGTATTCTCGTGCGCGATGATCTTCGCGGCGTTTGCCGCCTCGGCGCCGGCCTGCCCGGCGAAATTGCCGGCGATGACCGACTTGCCAGCCTTGGCAATCACCACGTTGCCACCGATGTGATCGGCATGCGGATGCGTGTTGACGATGTAACGGATCGGCTTGTCGCCGGCAAGGTGCTTGATCTCGGCGAGGATCTTCTCGCCCATGGCTTCGGTGCCGGTGTCGACAACGAAGACGCCGTCAGGACCGATCTGCGCGGCGACGTTCACAACGCCGGCGTTGATCAGCCAGACATTGCCCTGCACGAGCCGCGAGCGCACGTCGGCGGCTGGCGCTGCGGCGGGACGCGCCGCACTGCCAGCTCGGGTTTGAGCAGCAGCGTCGCGAGACGAGGCGACGAGGCAGACGAGAACCGTCACCGCGAGCACTCGCCCACTCACTTCTTCACCAGCTTCTTGGCAAACTCGGGCAGCGCGGTTTCGGCGCCGCCACGCGTCGCTTCGACGGGCAGGTTGTGTTTCTTCGCGAACTCACCGAGGAACGGGTTCTGCCCGGGCAGGTGATGCGGCACATCCCCCGGCTCTCGCTCGACTTCAACCGCCGGCTGACACGGATACGGCTGCATCGCGCCGTTCGGCAGGAGGCGGAACCCGTTGGTCTTGATCAACGGTTCGGTCAAGTACGCCGGGTCTTCGATGATGTAGGTGTGCGTGAGGATGTCGCCGTGACGCAAGAACCGCTCGGTCATCCTGGCCTTGTCGCTGAGCGCCAGGCCGTTACGTCTGATCCAGCCGGCCTTCAAGTGATCGGTCTCGACGACGAGCGCATTGCCTTCCCAGTGTCCGGTCGAGAACCCCTGCCAGGTATGTGGATCGAAGTCTGGCGGATGCGACCGGCCATCGGTCCAGATCTCACGCCGTTGCTCCATCCACTGGATGTGCGTGTCGATCTTCATCACCGCGTAGCTGGTCGGGTCGTAGTTGTAGGTGATGCGCAGGTTGCCGACGCCGCGAAACCCATACGTGGAGGGATGCGGCTTGCAGGTGTGCTCCTCCATGGTGAGGATGCTGGCGTCCCAAGTTTCGCCGCGCATCCGTCCGGCATCACTGATGGGAAGACCGAGATAGTCGCCGATCTCAGGACCGGGCGCCCGCTCGACCTGGTCCTCGTGCATGATCGGCGCCCAGATACCGGAGAGATCGACCTGCGCGTACGCAGGTCGAACCGAGAGACACCCAAGGAAGACGACGCAGGCCACCAGGGTCACGGCGTAACGCATACGCACCTCGACTCTCTAGAACGCCGAGGAGAATATCAGAAATATCAGAAGCGGTGCGACGTGCGTCGTTACGCTGGCACCGCTGCGTCCACCCCTTGCCATAGGTTCGACGTGCCCAGTTCGTCGCGGCCGCACGCCTTCAGATAGCAGAACAACTGCGTGCGGTAAGCGGCGCAGCCATTGAGCACGAGTTCCAGCAGCCATGCCGCGCGTGTGGCGCTTCTGCCGAACATCTCGATCGAGCCGCGGAAGTCGGCTTCCGTCCACGTCGAGAGCAGGCTGGCGTACTCCGCGTGCTGCGCGCGGATCATCGACAGCACCTGATCGAAGTCCGCCGCGTTGGCTTTCGCGGTCGCGGCCTGCCAGGCCTCGACATCGAACGCGCCCGACTTGATCGCCTTCACGAGCAGCGGTCCCATGTTGACGAGATATCGCAGCAGCTCTATCGTGCTGCGCTGCTTCGGCGTAGGCCGGTAGTCGAGCTGGCCGCGCTCGATCTTGCTGGCGAGGTGCAGGAGGATATGGACCTCCTTTTGTAGCTGGGCAATCACTTCTTCTTTGGTCAGTGCACACATAAGGTCTTGCGACGCTCCTTCTAGTCGGTCGTTGGACGAAACCGTGATTGTATTCCAACCGCTCGCAGGGGGCACTTGCAGGACGCAGACCCTGCCCAGGTCACGAATATGTATATGCTACGCAGCCAAGGAGAACGAATAGTGGCTCGCATCGACTGGCTCTTAGCAGGCGCATCACTGCTCATCGTGATCGGCGTGGCCGTGTCCGCCGCGGCGCAGGCGCCGCCGCAAGGGCCGCAGGTCGTGTCGCCGGAGGTCACCGCAGACCGGCGCATCGTGCTGCGCGTGCTCGCGCCGCAGGCACAGTCGGTGCGGCTGAACGCGTCGGATATTCCCGGCGTGCTGTTTGGCCAGAATGCCCCAGCGATGACCAAAGGCGCTAACGGAGTCTGGGAGACGACCGTCGGCCCGGTCCCGGCGGGCGCGTATCGCTATTCGTTCATGATCGACGGCGTCGCCACGATCGATCCGCGCAATCCATCGACCAGCGAATCGAACAACAACTCGTGGAGCCTGGTGTACGTCGAGGGCTCGGACGCGTTCGACACCAGGAATGTCCCGCACGGCGCCGTCGCCGAAGTGCACTACTACTCCACCGCGCTCAAAGCGTTTCGGCGCATGCACGTCTACACGCCGCCGGGCTACGAGACCAGCTCGAAGAAATACCCGGTCTTCTATCTGCTGCACGGCGCTGGTGACAGCGACGACTCGTGGAGCACCGTCGGACGCGCCGGCTTCATTCTCGACAACCTGATCGCCTCGAAATCCGCGAAGCCGATGATCGTAGCGATGCCCGCGGGACACACGCGCGGCGGCGGCAACCCGATCACGTCCGCGCCGGGCGATCCCTTCGTCAACGACTTCGTTAGCGACGTCATGCCGTTCATCGAGAAGAACTACCGCGTGTTCGCCGATCGCACCAATACCGCCATCGCCGGCCTGTCGATGGGAGGCAGCCAGGCGCTGAACATCGCGATGGCACACCCGGATCGTTTTGCCTACATCGGCGTGTACAGCTCTGGGCTGTTCGGCGTGTTTCCGGTTGGTGGACGAGGCAACGCGACACCCGCATCAGCCGGCCCCGCGGACTGGGAGGCGCGCAATGCGGCAGCGCTGAGCTCGGCGAGCATGAAGAAGGGGCTGAAGCTGTTCTGGTTCAGCACTGGCAAGGACGACTTCCTGCTCGACAACACCGTGGCCACCGTCGCCCTGTTCAAGAAACATGGCTTCGCGGCGGTATACAAGGAGACCGCTGGCGGCCACACGTGGCAGAACTGGCGCGACTACCTGAACGCGTTCGCGCCGCAGTTGTTCCAATAGTCACGATGACCAACGGCGAACCGCTCCCCTGCATCATCACCGTCGCAATCACCGGCTCGGTGCCACGTAAGGAAAACAATCCGGCTGTCCCGATCACCGTCAGCGAGCAGATCGAATCCACGCACGAGGCCTTCGAGGCCGGCGCCGCGCTCGTGCACGTGCACGTCAGAAACGACGATCAGTCCACGACGTCGAACCCGGACAAGTTCGCGGAGTTTCAGGAACGCATCCGCAAGCTCTGCCCCCGCATCATCGTGCAGTTCTCGACCGGCGGACGTTCAGGTGTGGGATCCGAACGCGGCGGCATGCTGCACCATCGTCCAGATATGGCGTCGCTCTCGACCGGCTCGGTGAATTTTCCGACGCGCGTGTATGAGAACCCTCCGGAGCTCATCCGCGAGTTGGCCGAGAAAATGACGCATCACGGGGTAAAGCCTGAGATCGAGGTCTTCGATCTCGCGATGCTCTACAACGCCGTCGATTACGCCCGTGAGGGCATGTTGAGATCGCCGCTACACGTACAGTTCGTCCTCGGCGTGAAACACGCGCAGCCCGTGGATCGCGACATCCTCGAGTTTGAAGTTCGAAAACTCAAGATCCTGATGCCTGATGCGACGTGGGTAGCTGCGGGCATCGGCCGTCACCAGCTCGACGTGAATCGCTGGTGTCTCGAGATGGGAGGACACTGCCGCACGGGACTCGAAGACAACGTGCGTTGGGACAAGAGCCGTCTGGCACGATCAAATGCCGAGCTCGTGTCGCGCGTCGCTGAGCTTTGTGCCGAGTACAACCGCGTCGTGGCGACGCCGATGATGGCTCGACAGATCCTCGGGCTGAGCCACTGAGCACAAATCGCACGTATCGTTGTGTTCGCGATCGATACTGAGCGGCATCGACTCCGCGACACGATCCGTCAAAACTTCCCACAACCGATGCATCAGCCACTTGATCTCCGCTGGTACGGTGGTTGCCACACCCGGCCCGGAGGTTTTTCTATGAACACTTCACGAGTGCTCGTTGCGATGGGCGCTGTTACGTTGATGACGTACGGTTCTGCCCTCGCTCAGCAGGCGCCGTCACAGCCGCCATCGGCGCCCCCGCCGTCCGCGTCCCCGGCCGTTCCACCCGCGTCCTCATCAGCTAGCTCACAGGCCGACGCGTCAACGTTGACCGCCACCGGCGAGCTGGTGTCGATCGACGCGAAAGACAGCACGATGAAAGTCAAGACCGCGACCGGCGACGTCACGATCAAGTACGAGGATGACACGAAGGTGTCGGGCGCGTCCCGGAACACCGCGGGTCTCGCGACGATGTCGGGATCGCAGGTGGTGGTGCGTTACAAGAAGTCCGGCACCACCAACATGGCGAGCTCCATCGAGGTGAAGCCGGCGGCCGGTGCGGGTCCGAGCTCACGCCCGACGGGTATTGAACCGCGGCCGACCTCGCCTGGTGGCGATCGTCCGACCGCGCCTGGTGGCGACCCGTCACAGCCGCCGACGCCGCGTCCCTGACCGGCAGCAAGCAGCAACTAGGTAGGGCCGGTCCTTTCGGACCGGCCTCTACTCTTCAACCTTTCGGACCGGCCTCTACTCTTCAACTCGGTCGTAGGCCATCAGACCCGCCTCTACTTCACTTCATCCCAGACGATGCGTGCGTTCGAGAGCAGTCGTGCCGCTTGCGGCTCGGCGTAGCCGTTGTACTGCGGAGGGAGCTTCCACGTCTTGACGAACTCGTCCACGCTGCCGCCCTTCTTCTTGGCCTCGCGCACGGCATCGGCAAACTCGTCGTTGAACTGTGCGTACTGACGCAGATCGGCCATGGTCATGACGGTGCTGTGACCGGTGATGATCGACTCGACGTTCTTCACCGAGTTCGCGGCTTTGGCCAGCGTCTTGCCGATCTCGACGCCGCTGCCGCCGTTGTTGGCGTCGAGGAGCGGGATGTTCTTGCCCGAGAAGATGTCGCCGGCGTGCATCAGGCGCAGCGCCGGGAACACCACCCACGCGTCGCCATTGGTGTGGCCGCGGCCGAAGTAATAGAGATCGATCTGATCGGCGCCCTTGCCGATCTTCATCTTGTCGGTGAACGTCCGCTTCGGCATGCCGCGGCCGTTGTTGTCCTTGAAGATATTGGCCGGCGTGCCTGGAGCCGGGGTTATGCCGGATGCCGGACGCATCTCCTGCATATTCTTCGCGGTATTGGCGTGAGTGACGACTTCCACCGTCGCCGGAAATTCGACGTTGCCGCTGACGTGGTCGCCGTGCGTATGCGTATTGATGATCATCGTCACCGGCTTGTCGGTGACAGACTTGATCTTGTCGAGGAGCGGCTGTCCCCAGCCCGGGTTCTTGGTATCGACGACCACGACACCGGTGGAGGTGATGAACACGGCGCTGTTTCCACCGCCGCCCCGCATCATGTACAGGTTGTCTTTGAGCTTATCGACTTCGACCACACGCGGTGCGGGCTGACCGGCGGCTCCGGCCTGCGGCTGCTGCAGTGCGTTGACGGACATCGTGAGCGCACCGGCCGCGAACAACATGCCGAGCACGAGCTGTCGTTTCATTGACGCCTCCCAGGGGAGGAATCATATCAACGCCCGACGTCCAACTCCCGACTTCCAACCACTCCCAACTGCCAACTCCCAACGTCAACGATTTATGCCACGCATCCGCTCTGTGACGATGGCAACCCGCGTGACGACCGCGCCTTTTGCGGCGTCGATCACGACATCGTCTTGTCCCAGCGATCTTCGTAGAGATCGCGCAGTCGGTCGCCCAGCTCGGGCAGGGTCACGTCCTGGTTGTCGATCGAGAGCCGCTTGTCACGAGATTTTCAACGCAGAGGCCACAAAGCACAACCGCGATCACAAGTGCCACAGGACGAGGGCGAGGCACTTGTGATCGTGGTTGCGCTCGATTCATGTCGCCGGCCGAATGGTGCCAAAGGCCGGCGCCCTGGTGCCTCTGCGTTCAATTACTCACTGAACGCCGCCGCCCCGTGAGCTATATGATCGACCTGGAGGAGAACTCATCGTGCTGCATCGCCTATTCGTCGCCGCCGGTCTCGCGCTCTCGATGGCAGTCGTCACCGCTGCATGCCAGGCCTCGACGGCCGCGCCGACGGCGCAGGACGCGAAACAGTTCCTCGACGAAGTGGACACGACGCTCAACCGGTTGGCGCTTGACGCGGGCCGCGCGGGATGGGTCGCCCAGAACTTCATCACCGTCGACACCGAGGCCATGGACGCGCGGGCCACGCAGGCGTTCTCTGACGCCTCATCACGATGGGCGAAGCAGGCCGTTCGCTTCGACGAGGTCGAGGTCCCCGGCGATCAGCGTCGTCAGCTCAATCTACTGAAGGTGTCGCTGGTGTTGGCCACGCCGTCCGATCCGAAGGAGTCGGAGGAGCTCACCAATCTGGTGTCATCGATGCGCGGCGTGTACGGCAAGGGCAAGTGGTGCCCCGATCCGGCCAAGACCGACTCGTGCATGAACATCGACGACATCACCAAGCTGCTGGCGACGTCGCGCAATGAGAAAGAGATCCGCGCCGCCTGGGAGGGCTGGCACACCATCTCTCCTCCCATCAAGAAGGACTACCAGCGGTTCGCCGAGCTGTCGAACAAGGGCGCCAAGGAACTCGGGTTCGCCGACACCGGCGCAATGTGGCGCGCGAAATACGACATGGCGCCTGATGCCTTCACGAAGGAACTCGATCGGCTGTGGGATCAGGTGCGGCCGCTGTACCTGCAGCTGCACGCCTACGTGCGGATGAAGCTGCATCAGAAGTACGGCGACGTCGTGCCGCAGAAAGGACCGCTGCCGGCGCACCTGCTCGGCAACATCTGGGCGCAGGACTGGTCGAATGTCTACGACGTGGTCGCTCCGGCCAATGCCGACGCCGGCTACTCGCTGACCGACATCCTCAAGCGCCGCAAGATGAGCGCAATCGACATGGTCAAGGCCGGCGAGCGTTTCTACTCCTCGATCGGCCTAGCACCGCTGCCACAGACCTTCTGGGAACGATCGCTCTTCGTCCGCCCGAAGGATCGTGAGGTCGTCTGCCACGCCAGCGCCTGGGACATCGACAGTGTGAACGATCTGCGCATTAAGATGTGCATCGACCAGACGGCCGAGGATTTCTCGACGATCCATCACGAGCTCGGACACAACTACTATCAGCGCGCCTACAACACGCTGCCGATGATCTTCCGCGACAGCGCCAATGACGGCTTCCATGAAGCGATCGGCGACACGATCGCGTTGTCGGTCACGCCGGAATACCTGGTGAAGATCGGGCTGCTCGACAAAGCGCCCGATGCGTCACGCGACATCGGCCTGCTGTTGTCGCGCGCACTCGAGAAGGTGGCGTTCCTGCCCTTTGGCCTGCTCATCGACCAGTGGCGATGGAAGGTGTTCTCCGGCGAGATCACACCGGCGCAATACAACCAGGCGTGGTGGGATCTGCGGCTGAGGTATCAGGGCGTGGCGCCGCCGTCGCCACGTGGTGACGAGTTCTTCGATCCCGGCGCGAAGTATCACGTGCCGGACAATACCCCGTACACGCGCTACTTCCTCGCGCAGATCCTGCAGTTCCAGTTCCATCGCGCGCTCGCCAAGACCGCCGGCTGCACCACGCCGCTCCACCGCTGCTCGATCTACGAGAGCAAGCAGGCCGGACAACGGCTCAACAACATGCTGTCGATGGGCCTGTCAAAGCCCTGGCCCGAGGCGCTCGCCGCGGTGACCGACTCCAACGAGATGGACGCCTCGGCGATCCTCGACTACTTCGCGCCGCTGCAGGCGTGGCTCCAGGAACAGACGAAGGGACAGCCAGTCGGTTGGTAACAAGGCTCAATGCGGCATTGAGCCTTGTTCTTGTTACGCGGGCCGCGCGATGAACCACGTGATGCCCTGCGCGTCCATCACGCTGCCCATGCGATCGCCGGAGGACTGGTCGCTGGGCGCGGCGAGCGGCGTCGCGCCTGCGGCGATTGCCTGCTCGTACACGGCGTCGGCATCCGGCACATACAGATAGAACCCGGTCCGCATCAGCTCGGTTTGTCCCTGCGTGTCGCCCATTTCGATCGCGCCGTTGCCGATCTTCAGCCGGGCGTGCATCACGATGCCCTGATGCTCGGCACGAAGCTCGACGTCCGCGTTGAACGCCCGCTTCAGAAATTCGATGAAGTCCGGCACATCGCGCGGATGCACGAACGGCGTGACCGACCGACGGCCCTCCGGGACATGCGAAGGCCCGAACGCGGTCGCGATATACCAGTGATTGCCGAATGTGTCCTTCACGAACCCGGCGCGCTCGCCGTAGGGACGATCCGCAGGATCGCCCATCGATGTGGCGCCCGCGGCGATCGCCCGCTGGAACGCCGCATCGGCGTCCGGGACGTAGACATGGAACGCGGCCGGCGAGAACGGGAATCCGCCTTCGACACCGCCCTCGCCAATCATCAACATCGAGTCCCCGACGCGCACTTCGCGGTGCACGCTCCCACCGCTGCCCTTCAGGCTGAACGTCTCCGTCGCGTCGAAAACCGCGGTCAGGAAATCGAGAAGTCCAGCCTCGCGCACCCGCACGTACGGCGTCACGGTCGTGAAGCCCTCGCGAATCTTCGTCGGCTCGAGCACTAATGTCGTCATCGTCGTCCTCCGGGTCAGGTGCGCCCGGAGCCGCGTGCGGAATGCAGCGCTGGGCGCGTGTCTCAGTTGTGCCGCAAGGACTGCGAGCGGCGCCAGCTCGGGGTCGGTCAGCGCCGATGTCGCATCGCGGCGCGCGAGCACGGCGTCGATGGCCTGATCCAACCGCTCGACGAGCGCGTCGTCAGCCATTGCGGCCCTCCAGGAGCTTGCGCAGGGTCTCAAGGGCCCGCAACTGCAGCTGCTTGATGGCACCCTCCGAACGATCAAGCGCGTTGGCGATCTCGCGAATGCTTCGCTGATCGATGAACCGCAACTCGATCACGCGGCGCTGCGTGTCCGGCAGCCGCTCGACGAGTTGAAACAACATTGCGCGCCGCTCGGTTTCCTCGGCCTCGCGTCCGTCGGGAACATCAGGCGGCAGCTCGTACGAGTCGCGCGACGCACGCCGCCAGCGATCGGCCAGCGCATTCGCCGCAATCCGGAACAACCAGGCGAGAAACGGGACACCACGCCACTCGAACTTGCCGAGGTGAGTGAGCGCGTGCTCGAACACCTCGGACGTGACGTCCTCGGCCTCGGCGCGGCTGGACGCACGACGGGCTGCGTAGGCGTAGACCCGATGGAAATGACGTTCGTAGAGGTCGAGGAACCGCGCAGGATCCGCCTGCGCCGCTTCAATGAGGGACCGTTCGTCCTCGTCTGCGTTCGCCTTCACCCGTCTCTCGAATCTCGATCAGGGTAACGGGCGGCGGGGGATGAAAGTTATGGGCCTTGGTCCCTGGGCCTTGGTTCTTGGTCCGTCCTTCGTCCGGAGAGAGGGACCAGGGACTCTGGAGGAGGGACGGACGGAGGACCAAGGGCTAAGGACCAGTCCTTAGTCGCCGACGAAGCGGGTGAGGTCGCCCTTGGTGCCCTGGCGCCGCCACACCTTTTCGTAGACCTGCACCAGACTGGAGCGCGGTACCAGGCGCTGTGCGATCTGATTTGCCAGCACCTCGGTTTGCAAAAACGGATGGTGAGTGAATATCCAGACGTGCCCGAGTTCGTGCGCGATTGCCGCCTCGAGCTCTTCCTGTGTCAGCTCGCTGACAAAGTCCTCTTCCACTGACAACAGAAATCCGGTACTGGTGTCGGTGTATTCGACGGAGACCATGAGCGGATTCTTCGGCACCACGGCGACGGCAACCTTGTGCGTCATCGTCAACTTCGCCATGAACTCGTTGACGAGTTCCTGAATGCGTTGTTGATCGCGCGGGTTGGGAATGATGCGCTCGGGTCCGGCTGCACGCGACACGGCGATGTGACCTGGGAACAACAACAGGAGCAGACAAAACACCAGAATGCTCCCAGGACGACGACGCGAGTGCAGCATACGTGTTGAACCCTCGTACCTCTGCCGGTCTTTTTGACACACGGCGAGGTACCAACGCGTTTCGGACTTGTGTTGTAGGGTGCCCCCGGCGGGAAGAGCTGCCGGAAACCGAGGTAACGATAGCACGGCTTTTACTGCCGAGCTTACCTCTAATTTCCTGATGCTACACAGCGAGTAAGGACTACGTCGTTGATTGCTGTCACTCTTCCGACTCTTCCGGAAGGACTCCAGCTCTGTCGCATCAATAATTCAGCGGAATGTTGGTACGGTGGTTGCCCTAGAGAGGAGGGACGGAGGTTTCCATGCAGACCAGCCAGCGCCCGATCGTCGCCGTCGCCTTGACTACGCTCGCGCTCGTCGTGTCCGCCCAGATGTCATCCCGGGCTCAGCAGCCCGAACCGCTGCGGCTATCTTCACCGCCCGCGCACGCGCTGCTTCACGCTGAACCGCTTGCGCAAGCACAGGGGCAGACGCAGACCGCGCAGGGTGAACTGCTCGACGTCGATGGCAAGGCCACCATGTTGACGATCAAGACCGAGACCGGGGAGATGTCGTTCCGCTACAACGATGCGACGAAAGTCACGGGTGCGCAGAAAGGCGTGTCGGGTCTGGCCACAATGACGGGCTCGGATATCGTCGTGATGTTTCGGAAGGACGGCCAGATCAATGTGGCGACGAGCATCGATGTAAAGGGCGCGCCGCAGAAGTAGCCACGAAGACGTACCGAGAAATCAGCCACAGAGGACAGTGGATGTTCTCTGTGGCCAAGACGCTGCCGCTCACTTCTTCTTCGACAGCTCCTCATAAAACGGATCGATCTGCGGCGCGCGCGGTGCCCAGCCGATGTCGTCCGTCTTCAGTTGCATGAGCAGCTGATCTTTCGGCACGCCCTTCTGCACCAATTCGGATGCACGCATCATCACGGTGGTGAACTTCGTGCGGAACGCCTGCACATCCGCCTTAGTCAGCACCGGTCCCGCGCCAGGCACCGCGGTGTCGAAATCGAGCTTCAACATCGCATCGAGCACGGCCGTCCACTCGGCGAAGCTGCCGCCGCCGGCGTAGTCGGCCAGCGGCCCCTGCGTGCCCGTGGTCACCGCATCGCTGGTCGCGACGACCTTCACGTCCGGGAAGTACACGACGCTGTCGCCACCAGTGTGAGCGCGGCCGAGATGAAGCACGCGCACTTCGATACCGCCGAGCCGAACGGTGTTTTCGGCCGTGTTGTATGTCTTCGATGGCTTGGCCGGACGCGGGTCGAACTGGTAGGTGTCGAGATTCTTCGCGAGCTGTTCGTGGCCAATGACCTGCGCGCCGGCGCTGATGAAGCGGTCAACGTTGCCGGTGTGATCCGCGTGGTGATGCGTCACGATGACCACCTTGACCGGCTGCGGCGTCACGGAACGAATCTGTTCCATCAGCGCGTTGTAGTTGGCCTCGCCTGGCAGCTTGGTGTCCACGAGGATGACGCCCTCGCTGGTCACACGCACGATCGAGTTCGAGCCGCCGCCGGGGACCACATACAGTCCCGGTTTCAGCATTTGAATGGGCTGAACGGGTTGGCCCCCGCCGCGTCCGCCACCGCCGCGGCCTGGCGCGGGTGGCTGCTGTGCGTGTACGACCAGGATGGACGCGATCAGTGCGACCGCCGCAAAGAAGAGCCTCGACATAGGAATCCGCCTCCGCCCGTAGTGTAGAGGAAACGGCCAAGCGCGGCCTTCTCAAATCAGCGCCCTGATCTGCCAGTCGGACGCGTTCATCAAGGCCTGGTTTTCGGCCTGGGTGATCGACCTCTTCGAATACCGGCACGCGACGACGAACATGTTCTTGTCATGATGCCAGTCGCTCCTGACCACTTCGCAATCGAAGGTCTCGCCGGAGCTGATCGACATCTTCAGCACGGTACTCGGTTTGGGGATCGAGTCGACCTCGATCACCTTGCTGAACCGGACGTCGCTGTTGTTGATGGTTTCGAGGTCATCCTTATCTTCGCGTTTCACGCGGAGCGAAGGAATTCGAAGACTGATTTCGACGGTCTGTGGCATGAAAGCTCAGACAGCAGAATACCGTACACTCGGCCGTCTAGGCTCGAGCGGAAAGACCGGTGCGCGCCAGGATCGCCTGCGTGATGCGCTGCAGCGGCAGCACCTCATCGACCGCGCCGCGTTCGATCGCCACCTTCGGCATCCCGAACACCACCGACGTCGCTTCGTCCTGCGCAATCGTCGAGGCGCCCGCCTTCTTCATCTCCAGCAGTCCGTCCGCGCCATCGTCGCCCATCCCGGTCATGATCACGCCGACCGCGTTGGCACCGGCGGCCTGCGCAACCGAACGGAACAGCACGTCCACGCTGGGACGATGACGCGCGACGAGCGGACCGTCCACGACGCGGACCATGTACTGCGCGCCGTTGCGATTGATCATCGTGTGCCGGTTGCCAGGCGCAATGAGCACGAGACCGGGACGCACGCGATCGCCATCCTTCGCTTCGCGCACGTCCACGGCGCAGAGCTGATTCAGCCGGTCGGCGAAACCGGCCGTGAACACTTCCGGCATGTGCTGCACGACGACGAAGCCGGGTGCGTCGAGCGGCAGCGCCATCAGCAACACGCGAAGCGCCTCGGTGCCGCCGGTCGACGTACCAATCGCGACGACCTTGTCAGTGGTGACGGACAACGTGCGCGTGGGGACTGTCGGCAGTACGACGTCGGCGGAGTGGCGCTTCTCTGACGAGGGAATGGCGGCGCGCCGTTTCGGACGGGCCTCGGCAGCGCCGCGCACCTTGTCCACCATCATGATCGCCTGCTCGTACAGAAAATCCTGAATGCCGACGGCCGGCTTCTGGATGACGTCAACGGCGCCGTACTCGAGCGCGCGGAGGACGGTGTCGGCACCGTTCTTCGCCAGCGCGGAACAGACCAGCACCGGAATCGGCTGGTCGGCCATGATCTGTTGGAGAAAGGTCAGGCCGTCGACGTGTGGCATTTCGATGTCGAGGACGATCACGTCGGGCCGCCGCTGCTTCATCTTGCCCATCGCGATCAGCGGATGCGCTGCGGTGTCGACGTGGATGCCCATCTCGCGTGACAGCACCGTAGTCATCACCTGCCGCATGACTGCCGAGTCGTCAACGACGAGAACGTTCAGCGTGCCGGCGGAAGGTATCTCTCTCACCCTTGATTCACCCGCTCCCGACAGTTAGACCGCCACCGCCCCGGCACCGTTCCCCTCGGGGACGCGGGCGTAGACGTTGGGACCGATGCTGACGAGCCGATCGGTAATGGTTGCCGCGGTTTCCGCATAGCCCAGGAAGAGACAGCCGTCTGGCGCGAGATGCGTCATGACACGTTCGACCACCTTGGTCTTCGACTCGCGGTCGAAGTAAATCAGGACGTTCCGGCAGAAGATGAAGTCGAACGGGCCGCTGACCGAATACGCCGCATCGTTGAGATTCATACGCGTGAACGTGACGACGTCGCGAATCTCGGGTCCGGCCTTCATCTTCCCGGTTTGACTGCCGGTGCCACGCAGCATGAACTGCTTGCGATAGTGCAGCGAGATGTCCTCGGCCTTATCAATCGGCCAGAGTGCCGCTCGCGCGGCGGCGAGCACTTTGTTCGAGAGATCCGTGGCGACGACCTCGACCTGCCAACCCGCTGGCGTTGGAAACCGGTGCAGCATCGCCATCGCCAGCGAGTACGGCTCTTCGCCGGTCGAGCACGCGGCACTCCAGGCCCGCACGCGCTTCTTACCGGTACGCGCCGCTTCGGCTTCCAACTTCGGGAACACCTGATCGTTCAGGAACAAGAACTGTCGCGGATCGCGGAAGAAGTGCGTTTCGTTGGTGCAGATGCGATCCAGCAGACGACCGCGCTCTTCGGTGGCTGCGGGATCCGCGACCACACGGTAGTACTCGCCGAACGTCGTCAGTCCGAGCTCGCGCAGCCGGCCCGCCACACGGCTGATCAGCAGCGATTTCTTCCCGTCGGTCAACGCGATACCAGCTTCGCGGTAGATCAGCTCTCGATATTTCGCGAACAGCTCGTCGCTCACGTCCCACTGCAGGTGGGCATCGACGATGAACGCTGGCCGCGACGAGCTCACGACAGAGACAGGCCCTCGGACGGCTGCGAGAACGATTGGCCCGCGAGCGAGACCACCGGATCGTCAGCCGCGAAGACGTGGTCCATGTTGAGGACCAGCACGAACTTGGTGCCCAGCTTGGCCATACCCTCGAGGTGCTCGAGTCGAACACTCGTGCCGAACGCAGGCGCCGGTTCGACGTCCTGCGGCGAGAACTGAATCACCTGGCTCACCGCATCGGCAACGATGCCCATCACCGCGCGCTCTCCGACGAGCGTCGTCTCCATGATGACGATGCACGTGCGCCGGCTGACCGGGACCGCGGGAAGTCCGAATTTCACGGCCAGGTCGATCACCGGCACGACGCTGCCGCGCAGGTTGATGACGCCGCGAATGTATGGCGGCGTCGTCGGCACCTTCGTGACAATGCCGTACTCGATGATCTCCTTGACGCTCAGCACGCCGACGGCGTACTGCTCGTCGGCGAGGAAGAACGTGAGGTATTGGCGCTGGTTCGCGGCGTCGTTTTCCATAACAACCTTAGAAACGCTGGAACTCCGAATCCATGGATGTCGGATCGACCGCGCCGCCGTTGGCCTGGCGGGCACGTTCGGCCAGCATTTGCTTCAGCGCCACGTTGGTCGGTGGCGACATCGCCGCAATCCGGACTGGCTGTGAGTTCGCCGATGGAAACACCATCGGGCCGCTTGGCTTGTAGTGGCTGCCGACCTTGAAGAACGCGATCAGCTGCTGCAGGCTCTCCGCCTGTGACGCGACCTCTTCCGCCGTGGACGCGAGCTCTTCGCCGGCTGCGGCATTACGCTGAGTGACCTGGTCCATGTGGCCGATGGCTTTGTTGACCTGGCTGATGCCGGACGCCTGCTCACGTGAGGCCGCGGCCACTTCCTGCACGAGGTCCGCCGTCTTGCGGATGGCGGGTACGAGCTCGGCCAGCAGCGAACCCGAGCGCTCGGCGGTGCGCACGCTCGACCCGGCCAGCGCGCTGATCTCACGAGCCGCCGCCTGGCTGCGCTCGGCAAGCTTGCGGACCTCTGTCGCCACAACCGCGAAGCCCTTGCCGTGGTCGCCGGCTCTCGCCGCCTCGATGGCGGCGTTCAGCGCCAGCAGGTTGGTCTGATACGCGATCTCCTCGATGATCGACACCTTCTCGGCGATCGACTTCATCGCGGTGACGGTCTCCCGCACCGCCTGACCGCTCTCCTCGCCGTCCTTCACGCCCTTGGAGGCCATCTGCTCCATCTGGCGGCTGTTGTCGGCGTTCTGCGAGATCGACGCGTTCATCTGCTCGATGTTCGACGTCGTCTCCTGGACGCTGGCAGCCTGTTCGCTGGTGCCTCGCGACAGGCTCTGCGTCGTCGCCGAGACCTGACCCGATGCGGCGGCGAGGTTGGCCGCGCCGGCGCGGACTTCCGACACGACTTCGAGCAACTTCGCAATCATCGCGTTGATGGAGTCGGCCACCTGTCCGACCTCGTCGTGCCGATCGATTTCGACGCGAGTGGCAAGGTCGCCTGACGCGACGCGTTCGGCGGCTTCGACCAGTGAACGCAGCGGCAGGCTGATGCTGCGGCTCAGACGGATACCGAAGAAGATGGCGAGCAGCACCGAACTGATGGCGATCACCGTGAGCACGGGCGTCTGCGACGATAGATCGAGCTGCGCGTCGTTCTCACGAATCAATTGGCCGAGCCCGCTGACCATCTGGTCGGCGCGAACTTCCGATTCATTCATCGACAGGTTCACGGCTTCGATCGTCCGCTTCGACTCATAGAGCGCCACGGCTTCCTCGAAGGTCGATTCGTAGCCCTGGCTCTTGGCCTTGACCTGTTCGAGCGCCTCAGCGCGCGTGGGGTCGTCCGACTGGCGCGCCTTGGCGATCTCGGTATCGAGCTTGCCGGCGACGCGCTCGCCGAGACTCCGGTGCAGCTCGCGCAACTTCTGATCGCCCGAGAGCAGATAGTCCTTCTCGGCGGCGGTCTGCTTGAGCATGTCCACCTGAATCTGCGCGAAGCGGCCCGCCTCGCGCGCCGACGACGTGATGATGTCGGCCTCCGTGCGGATACGGCCCACATCGAGCGTCCCGATGACACCGACCAGGGCGACGAGGATCGACATCAGCGCGAACGCTCCTGAGAGCTTCTTGCCGATGGTCCAGTTCCGAAACATGCCCTTCATCACTCTCTCCTTCAGTTCCCACTCTGACGAAGCGCCTCACGCAGCAGGCCTTCGACTTCGAGAATCAGCGCGACGCGGCCGTTACCGAGAATCGCCGAACCCGAGACACCCGGCAGCTCCCCCAACGTGCGGCTGAGCGGCTTGATCACCGTCTGGTTCTCACCGAACAACCGGTCTACGACAAGGCCGACGCGCTGATCGTGATAGCGCAGCACCAGCACGTTCTCGCGCTCGGTGGGCTGCCCGCCAAGCCGGAAGCAGTCGCGCAGCCGCACGTACGGCAGGGCCTGACCGCGCAGGTTGATCACGCCGCGGCTGGCGAATTCCTCGCTGCCATCGCGCGGCAACTCGATGCACTCGATCACGGCATCGAGCGGCATGATGTAGGTCTCTTCGTCCACGCCCACGGCAAAGCCGCGAATGATGGCGAGCGTGAGCGGCAGACGAATCGTGATCGTGGTGCCGATCGCGGCGCGGCTTTCGATCGAGATCACGCCACGCAGGGCTTCCACATTGCGGCGCACGACGTCCATGCCGACGCCTCGTCCAGAGAACTCGGTCACCTCTGACGCCGTAGAGAAGCCCGGTTCGAGAATCAGCCGGAACAGCTCGTTGTCATTGAGCTTGTCGAAGTCCGCGGTGTAGCCCATGGCTCGCGCCCGCTCAATGACCTTGGCGCGTTCCAGGCCGGCACCGTCGTCCTGGACCTTGATGACGATCGAGCCGCCTTCGTGCCAGGCCTGCAGGGACAGACGACCGCGGGGATCTTTGCCCAGTTCCCTGCGCCTCTCCGGTTCTTCGATGCCGTGGTCCACGGCATTGCGGACGATGTGCGTGAGCGGATCGCGGAGATGCTCGATCACGTTCATGTCCACGTCCACATCCTCGCCGGCGAGCTCGACGTAGGCGAGCTTGCCCTGCGCGGTGGCGATATCGCGAACGGTGCGCACGAATTGCCGGAACGTCGGCCCGAGCGGCACCATGCGGATCTTCATGACCTCTTCCTGCAGGTCCATGAAGAGGCGATCGGCCGCGCGGTGAGCCTCGAGGATGTCGTCGTTCTGCCTGGCGCCATCGTTCTGCCTGGCGCCATCGGCTTCGTCGAGCAGACCGGCCAGCCGCTCGCGGGCGACGGCAATTTCGCCGGTCAGGTTGAGCATGCGATCGAGTTTCTCGATCTCGACGCGCAGCGTCTGTGCGCGCATGCCGCCTGAGTGATCCGCACGACGGCGGCCCTGGCTGGCTCGCCGTTCCTGCGTCGACTCGATGTGCGCGACGCCCGAGTTCTGCCCGCCGGCGGCTTCGATCCTCAAGTCTTCGAGCAGCTCGAGGTGTTCGGGGAGCAGTTCGTCAGTGCCCGTGACGGCCGACGTGACGAGCTGCCGCAGCGCATCGACGGTCTGCAACAGAATCGTGGCAAGCGGCGTGGTCAAGACCATCGCGCTGGTGCGGAGACCGTCGAGGACGTCCTCGACGCCGTGCGCGAACTTGGCCAACGCAGGGAACCCGAGGCCGGCCGCGTTGCCCTTGATGGTGTGCGCGGCGCGGAAGATTGCCTGCAGCGTCTCTTCGTCCTGCGGGGTGGACTCGAGCTGCACGAATGACACCTCCATGTCGCGGAGGTTTTCTTCCGACTCGGCGCTGAAGATCTGCAGCAGCTCGGCGCGATCGAGAAAACTCGGTTCCATCACAGGCTTCGTACCCAGGCTGCGCCGTCGTGGGTCTGGAAGATCAACTTGCGCCCGCGCTCGCCTTCAACGTCTTCGGCGGCGACCGGAATGGCCTCATCGAGCAAAATGTGGCGGGCGACCTCGACGTTCTTCTGTCCGAGATGCGTGCCGGTACCGAAGCCGCGGAATGCGCGGAGCACACAGGCCCCGCCAAACAGCTTGGCCTGCAGCGAGCGGCGGCGTGCGCCGGCGGCGACGACCTCGCGAATCAGCGTGCGCACGGCCGCGTTGCCAAAGCGCGCCGACTTGGGATCGCTGCCGTGCGGTAGCAGAAAATGATTCACCCCGCCGATGCCCGATGTCGGATCCCACAGGCCAACGGCAACGCACGACCCGAGGACGGTCGTCACGCGGCACGGTTCGCGCGAGATCACCATGTGACCGGCGTGCAGATAGGCCTGCTGCAGCGTGCCCGTCGGCGGCAGCCGTAATACACCGCTCGATGGACGCTCGAACGCCGACGCCGCCGCCTTCTGTCGGAGGCTCACGCCGTCGCTCCGGCCATGTCGTCGGAGGCGGCATAGAGACGCGTGAACAGCAGCGCGCTGGCGGCATGCGCCGCGAGCACGTCGAAGAGATCGATGTCGATCGCATCGAGGCAGCCCTTGTGCGGCAACAGACGAAAGACAGCCAGCACGCCAACGATGCGGCCGCCGACCTTCAAGGGAATGCACGCGGTCAGGCCCGCATCGCCGTCCTCGGTCAGCGAACCGCCCTCCTGGCGGATCAACCGGTCGCCGGTCACCGCGGCGTGGCCAATCGCGCCTTCGCCGAGGGCGATCTCCTGATACCGGCCGGGCTCAATGCCCATCGAGGCGAGCAGCGTCAGACGGCCGCGTGTGGCATCGGTCTCGAAGATCGCCATTTCCTCGGAGCCAATCAGGTTGGTGACGATCTCCTGCACCGACGAGAGGACGCTCGGGCGATCCACGGCGCCGTGCACGCTGGTCACCGCGACGTAGAGCGAGGCGAGATTGCCGACCTGGGCTTCGCTCTCCGCCTTCAGGCCGTCCACGAGCTGACGCAGTCGCTCATTCTCGGCGAGCAGCCCCTGCACGTACTCCTCGGTGTACGCGGACATCGGTGCGCTACTCGCCGATCAAGTTGCGGACCTTCGACAGGAGCTCAGGTCCGTGAATGGGTTTGGTCACGTAATCGTTGCAGCCGACCTCATAGCCGTTCTCCATGTCGTCTCCGCCGCCGCGCGTGGTGACCATGATCACGGGTATCTCGCGCGTGGCGTCGAGCCGCCGCAGCTCGCGGCATGCCTCGAAGCCGTCCATGCACGGCATCACGACGTCGAGAATGATCAGATCCGGGTGCTCGTCGAGCGCCTGCTTCACGGCTTCGCGGCCGTCGCGCGCCACGACCACGTCGTACGCGCTGTTGGCCAGTAACGTGCGCTCCATCATCAACGCCGTCTTGGAGTCGTCGGCGAGCAGAATCTTTTTGCGCATCAGTTGGCCCGGATCAGAATCCGCATCGGCAGTTCGTTGATCGTCACCATCCGGCAGATCAGCCCCTGCCGCCCGTTGGCGTCGGACAACGGCGTCCAGCCGGTGGTCATTCGCGTCACCGCGGGCACGCGCAGCTCGAACAAGCAGTCGTCGCTGAGCCTGCTCAACCACGCCCCGCAGACCATGTTGGCGAACTCACCAACCCCGTCGAACTGCGCCACTTCCTCGAGCGTCTCGTCGGCCTGCATGCCGAGCAGCGAGGTCACCAGCCACATGCCGAGCGGCTCGGGCATCACGATCTCGACGGCGCCGGCGAACGAGCCCTCGAAGGCGACGGACACTTTCAACCACATGTCCTTCACCAGGCTGACCGCCTCGGCAAACTGCGTGTGATCGGCCGGCTCGACGAACACGAAGTAGGCGTTCTCGGAGACTTCGATGAGCGCCGTCTGCAGTGCGTCGTGCAAATCCGCGGGATTAAGCGCCGGCAATTTGGCAGAGGACATCGCGCACTACCTCCGGTCGAAATGGCTTTTCGACGTACAGGTTGACGTTGAGCTCGCGCGCTTCTTCGCGGCGCAGCTTCGAGCCGTCGGTCGAGATGATGATGCGCAGCAGAGCCTTCCAGCTGTCGCGCTTAGCCATCTCCCGCAGTAACTGCATGCCGTTCATCACCGGCATGTTGAGGTCGGTGAACACTGCCTGCACGCTGTGCGTCTCGAGGATCTTCAGAGCCTCGAGGCCGTTCGGCGCCTGATAGATCGTGCCGATCGGCAGATCCGCCAGGCCAACGACGCGGTGCAACAACGCGCGCATCGTGGCCGAGTCGTCCACGATGAGGATGTTGAGCGGCTTCACCGCCGCCGCTGGTGCACTGCTCTGATTCATGTCAGCTCCTGCCAATGTCGTCACCCCACCCAGCGTCGGCTACTCGTGAAGGCCGACTAACAATTCACCGTTCGATACCGTGAGCGTCGCGCGGCGTGCTTTCGTGCCGCCGACTTCCTCACCCTCGAGAAACACACCACTCCGCCACAGCACGCTGCGCACGGCCAGCAGATTTCGCTTCGCCCAGCGATCCGCCTGCTCACGATCGGCAATCTCGGCGCCGCCCACGACTCGCACTTTGCAGCGCCCCTTCATGGCGCCCATCGCAGCCGCCTGATCGAAGAGCAACTGCACGCCGGTGTCGGCGAAACAGGCCGGCGCAGCGCCGGCACGCTCCGGATTGAGCTTGGAATCGGGCCACAGGAAATGCAGCATGCCGCCGACGCCCGACGCCGGATCCCACAGGCACACCGCCATACAACTACCGACCGGTGCGCTGGTCGACAGCACGTCCGCCGCCACCTTCGACACGACGACCTCGCCGGCCTTGACCGGCCGCCACCGCGTCTGGTCGTCACTCTGAGGTTTACCAGTCATTGTCGCCGTCGATCACATACACGTCCTGATCGACTTCGCCCGTAGCAGCCTGTTCGGCGGCTGGGAAGTCCACGATGTCCCGCACTGCCGTCGGCGTGTCGAATTCGATCGCCGACTCGTAGCTGAGTGTGCCGTCGCGATGAATCGTTGAGATTTTCGAACGAACGATGCGGCCTTCGAGCTTGGCGCGCGATCCCTGAATACGAACCGTGACGATCGTGCCGACGCCGGGACGCGCCTTGCCCTCGACGAGCAGCCCGGTGTCCGAGATGTTGATGACGTCCACGTCTCCACCCGGCAACAAGCGAGCCCGCGGCTTCCCGATCTGGGCGACCGGGACGCGCGGCGAACGATGCTCCTGCGCGCCGGGGCCGGGGGATCCGGATTCGTCGAGGGGTTCCGTTAGAGACATCTCATCGCTCCACTGTCAGACGGGTCTATAGACCCGCCTCTACGTCACGGGTCAGAGACCCGCCTCTACACCTCGTGTCACCTGTGGCACATAGACCCTAAACGTCAGCGAATCGCCGCTCACGCTGTCGAGACGCAATCCACCACCGGCCTGTCCAACTGCGCGGACGGCCAACGAAAACTCACGGCTGACGTCTTCCGCTCGCGTCTGTCCGGCGAGCAGACGTTCGCGCGTCCGGTCGTCGATGCCCCAGCCGGTCGCCGTCAACGAGATCACGCCGTACGAGCCCGGCTCGATGCCTTCGTGCTGCGCGCCGTTCTCGGCGTCAATGGATACGCTCGCCAGCTCGATGTGAATGCGGCCCCCAGCGGGCAACACGTCAACGGCCGTGACCGTGAGACTCACGAGCGCTTCTTCGATCGGCGGCTGCGCCGCGAGCACTGACGGCAGCGACGGATTCGCCGCGAACGAGAGCTCGATGTGCTCGTCGATCAGACGGCGCAGCACGTCTTCCATCTGGCTGACGACAGCATTCAGATCCACCGGGGTGAGATTGCGTGCCTGTCGTCGTCCGAACGCCACCAGCTGACGGCTCAGGGCCACCGCTTTCGATGTGGCCTGCTGCATCGATTCCATGTCCTGTGATTCGCTGGCCGCGGTGACGACGTGCGTCAGGTCGGCGGCGATGCCGCTGGTGACACGCGCCACGTCCTCCCACTTCCGAGCGCGACGCAGCTGCGTTTCGAGCATGCGCTGCGCGGTGACGTTCTCGGCCACAACTTCGACGCACTCGCCGTCGCCGTGCAGGCTCTCGAGCAGACGGCCGTGCAGCCGCAGCGTGAGCGGCTGCCGATTGTGATCAAGCCACGGGGTGTCGAGAGGATCGCCGCCCTGGCCACGCCATCGGGTCACCGCCTGGTTCCACACCGCGCCGTCCATCATCACAGCGAGACTGGCCGTGGCGGCCAGGACGGCGGCCGGCGAGTCGTATCCGAGCACCGCCGCCATCGCCGGATTCAGGCTCAGCAGCCGGCCTTCAGGTGTCGCGCGGAAGATGCCCTGCGACGCGGCCTGCACGAACGCTTCGTAGAACTGGAAGTGCTCGAGCTCGATTGCCTTCAGCTTCGCGTATTCGTCGGTCTGCCGGGTCAAGGCCGCATCGTGCTGGGACTCGGCATCGCGCAGCAGCGAGCCCAATTCCTGGAACGTGGCTCGCGCGGTACCCGAGATGCGATGGAGATCGGCCTCGAGCTCGCGCAGCGGGCGTCGCGCCTCGATCGGGACTCGTGCCGGGGCGGAGATTACCGGCTCATTGACCGGTGCTTCCGGCAGGAAGTCCAGATCGGTGTCAGTTTCGAGCTCGGGCGGCGGCTCTGCCGCCAGCTCCGTCGCGTATTCGACCGCGGTCTGGAGCCGCTTGCGATCAGTGACATCGCGCAGCACCATCAACAGCGATGGCGAACGTCCGAATTCCGCAGGTGACGGAACGGCCGCGGCCTCAATCACGCGCTCGATGCTATTGAGCGTCGTGATCGTGACCTCGGTGGATCTCGTCTCGCCGGCGCATACGCGTACGACGAATTCGGTCCACGCTTCGCGATCCTCGTCGCGCACCATCGTGTCGAATGATTTCTTCAGGATGTGAGCGGCGCTGCCTGCGCCGAGCAGCGTCACCGCGCGATCGTTGGTCGCCAGCACGTTGCCATCGGCCGACAGCCGAACGATGGAGGCGGGCAGTTTCTCAACCAGGGACCGCAGCCGCGCTTCCTTCAGCCGCAAGGACCTCAGCTCGCGCGTCTGCTGGTAACGCGTGCGTGCCGCGGTGAGCCGGAGCTGCAGGCGTGAGGTCCAGTCGGACGTCTTTGCGATGTACTCATCGAGGCTGGCGCCGAATGTCTCGAATGCCGTCCGCTCGTCGGCGGGCTCGACGAGCAGCACCAGCGCGACCTCGAGATTGCGGGCGCGCACGTCGGCGATCGCCACACTGGCTTTGTCGCCGTGCTCGATGAGCACGATCTCAACTGGTGCCGAACTCGGCTGCAGATCGAAATTCCTCAGCGCGTCGGCGAGCGACACGCATTCGACCGGCGGCTCCAGACCATCCACCGCTGCGCGCAGCTGTTCGAGGTCGCCGGCGTAGGCGACGCGCAGCGTCGTCACACCCGGTGAGAACGTGCGTACGGCCGGCGCGGTG